>JANMDX010000411.1:0-18957 GCA_031376505.1 Acidobacteriota bacterium | reverse complement strand
GAGACGCAGGCCAAGCTGCTGCGGGCGATGCAGGAGCGCGAGTTCATGCGGTTGGGCGGCATGGAGACCATCAAGGTCGACGTGCGCATCATTGCGGCGACCAACGTGGATCTGAAGCTGGAGATGGAGGCGGGACGTTTTCGCGAAGATCTCTTCTACCGACTGCACGTCATCAGCATTCATCTGCCGCCGCTGCGCGACCGGAAGTCCGACATCCCGTTGCTCGTTCAGCACTTCCTCGAGAAGTACGCCGAGGAAAACGAACGGCCGCCACTCGAAATTCTGCCCGCGACGATCGACGTGCTTATGGACTACGACTGGCCGGGGAACGTCCGTGAGCTTGAGAACGTGATCGAGCGCGGGGTTGTGCTGACACCGGGCCGCGTGCTCACCCCAGAGATGATCCCCGAGAACGTGCGCCGGGCGCCGCGCAGCCTCACGCCGGACGTCGTGTTGCCGCCCGAGGGCATTTCGCTCAAGGACGTGACCGCAGCCTATGAGCGGCAGTGGATCGAATCGGCGCTCGAGGCCGCTGGGGGCGTACAGAAGCGCGCGGCCGAACTGCTGCACATCAAGCCAACCACGCTCAACGAGATGATCAAGCGGTACGACATCCGGCCGCGCCGGAAGAAGGCTGCGAGTGGCAGTGGCGCGGCCGCGAGCGACCCCGGCACGCTCGAGCCGGTCGTGGCTGACGCCGACTGACGCGCTGAGCCGCGACCACCCGTCCCTGTCGCCAAGTCGAAGCCGCTTTCGCAGTCACTGAGCCGCCGTCGGGCGGACGCGGTATCTTCTTCCGGCTCACCTTCGCTCCGCCTTGGCGGGACATCCTGCCGCGGAGGGGAACTGCACCAGAGACCACGGAGGACCGCCGGTGCAGGCGGTGCTCAGAGTTCGCCGTCAGAAGACACCCCGCCCGCCCGACCGCGGCGCGTCTCCCCCAGGTGACGGTGACCAAGGGATCGCGCCGGCAAGGTCGGTTGCCCCTTCGCCGTTGCTCGGGACGCACGCACGCAGTGCTCGTCGCCCGCCCTACGGACCGACGCAGAGGTTCGGTACCGTGAGACGCGTGAACAAGTGCGGTGACGCGACCGCGGATGCCGGATACTGCTCCAGGGCGTTCTTGAAGGCAGGGTGGCCGAAGGCCGCCCGGAAATGGCCGACGGATTCCCACATCGCGTAGTTCATGAACACGGTGCTCCCCGCGATGCCCCGGTGCAATTGGGTCGAGATGTAGCCCGGTTGCTGCTTCATCCAGTTTGCGTCGGCCTCCCAGGCCTTCAACAGCGCTGGGATGTCGTCCTCGGCCACATGGAAGACGTTCACGAGAACGACCGGCGACACATCGGCGTTGACCTGATGGAAGATCGGACAGTTCGGATCGAGGGGCGTGATTTGCAGCAAGCGAGGCCTCCTTGGCGTCCAGGGCAAGAACGATCGCGCTTTAAGTATGAGATGACACTACAATATGGCAGGACCATACCAATATGACAGGATGCTGTCAACAAGCTCACATGGCGACACCCACACGACGTTACGCAGGCCACACCCGCAACGGGTCGGCGCTTACCGAACTCATCCTGAGAACCTTCCGCGTGCACGGGGCGCTCATTGCCGCCGGAGACCGCCTCGCCCATCCGCTCGGCCTCACCGCCGCGCGCTGGCAGGTCCTTGGCAGCGTGGCTGGTTTAGCGCACCCTGCGCCCGTCGCGCACGTCGCGCGAGAGATGGGATTGACGCGCCAGTCGGTCCAGCGCATCGCCGACCAACTAGTGGCCGATGCTCTGCTCGAGTATCAGGACAATCCGCACCACAAGCGCGCGCCGCTCGTAGTGATGACGGCGCGTGGCCAGAGGGTCTTCGCCGGCGTGACGGCGCACCAGGTGCCGTGGGTCAACGATCTAGCGCGCGGCGTGTTGAGCCGTGACATCGAGGTGGCCATTGACGTGCTTCGGCGGGTCGAAGAGCGACTCTCGTCGGGTGCCGCCGCACTGAGCGAAGGGTAGCGCGGCGGAGGCGAGTGTGACGAGGACGCTCACGGGTTGGCGCGATCCAGCGCAGCGAGCCAGGCCGGTCCGAACTCGGCGCCGATTCGTCCCCAGTTCGCCCCTGTGCCGTCACCCGCGGGTAACCGGCCTCCGGCGCGTTGGTCGTCGCGCGAGTCGCCGAGATGCTGGAGGCACGGGCCGCTGTTCCGTCGCGAGGTTGGGCTTCAGCACGGCGTCGAGATCGCGTCGCATCCACGCGGCTGCCGGGCCATCTCGATAGCAGGCCCACGTCATCAGCGACCCGCTGACCACCGTTTCAATGGTGCGGGCCAGCCCACGCGGGTCGACGTCCAGTCGCAATGTGCCGTCGGCTATCGCGGAGCGCACCAGGGATTCGATCTCCTGACGTGTGGCCCGCGCGTTGCCCAGAAGGTGCGTTCGGAACTCGGGATCGGTGAGGTCGATCTGCAAGTAGGCGAGATTGCGCGCCAGCGTGTCGGGCGTTGCAGCGAGGTCGGCCATGCACGTCGCGTAGGCGCGGAGGGTCGCCAGCGGACTCGAATGCGTCGCCCGCAGGCCGTCGAACACGGCGCCGGCGCTTCCCGCGAAGCGCTCCGCAAGCGCGAGTAGCATGGCGCGTTTGCTACCGAAGCGCTGCACGAGGCGACCCGGAGACACCCCCGCTTCTGTGGCGATGTGCGCCAGGGTGAGCTCGTGTGGACCGTTCCGGGTCATGGCGCGCTGAGCGGCCGAGAAGATCTCGTCGTCGGTCACCTTTTGGCGTCGTTCAGGCATGGGTTGACAATGGCTGAACCAGCGTTTATGTTATAGACTAAACGTCCGTTTAGACAAGGAGGATCCAATGCGGCAGGTCACGTATGGAGGCGCGATGAGCCTCGACGGCTTCATCGCTGGCCCACACGGCGAACACGATTGGATCGTGACGGATCCAGAAATCGACTTCGCAGAGATGATGGCGCAGTACGACACCTTTCTCATCGGGCGCAAGACGTTCGAGGCCATACGCCGCATGAGTGGGGAGGCGCCGCCCACGCCAGGCATTGCAAGCATCGTGTTCTCCCGTACGCTGAACCCCAAGGATTTCCCGGACGTGACGGTGAGTCCTGACGCGGTCAGCGTCGTCACAGAGCTTCGTACGAGGCCCGGCAAAGATATCGCCCTCTTTGGAGGCGGCGAGCTGTTCCGCAGCTTGCTGGCGGCCGGACTGGTCGACGGGGTGGGCGTATCCGTGATCCCGGTCTTGCTTGGGGGCGGAATTCCGTTCTTGCCCTCTCCAGCTGGGCGCGCGACGTTGAAGCTGCGACGCCACCGTCTCTACGAGAAGACGGGAACCGTGGGGCTCTGGTATGACATCGAGCGAGCGTGAGCCGTCGAGGCCGGCGGCGGGCGTCGAGTTCGAAGGCGGAAGCCGCATCGGAGCGCACAACTCTGGACGCGCCTGAGTCGCCAAGACCGCGAGAAGTCGCGAACGGTAGACCTGGGCGCTGCCAGCGGCCCACTTGGCCGTTGGGTGGGCGCGGCGTCTCTCGACGGCGAACTCTGAGCACCGCGAGCCCTGGCGGTCCTTCGTGGTCTCGGGCGTCGTGCCTCTCCGAGGCAGGACGTCCCGCCATCGCGGTGCGAAGGTGAGCCGGAGAGAGATGCCGCGCCCACCCAACGGCTGGCCAGCAGCAGCCCGCCGAGAGCCGAGGTACGAGCCGTCAGCGCTGGCGCACGGCCGTCAGCAGCCGGTCGTATTTCGCCAAGATGGCGTCCCAGCGGTACTCCCGCTTCACGTATTCCTTGCCGTTGCGGCCCATCGTGCGCCGCAGGCGGTCGTCGGCCAGCAGTAATTTCGCCGCGTCGACGAACTCGTCGCGGTTGTCGTACCACAACCCGGCATTGCTCTTCCGGCAGTGCTCCACGAGCACCTCGCTGTGGCCGTTGACGAGCACCGGCGTGCCTACGGCCATGGCTTCGAGCGCGAGCAGCGACAGGCTCTCAAGAGGCGACGGGACGACCACGATGGTGGCGGCCTCGAGCGCTTCGAGCCGCTCGCGCTCCGACAGCAAGCCCGCAAACTTCACCCACGGCACCTCGGGTAGCTGCATGAGCTTCACGCCCATCAGCACCAGGTCGGCGTCGCCGGCTTGCTCCTTGTAGCTCGTGAAGTACTCCAGCAGTTCCTCGCAGCCTTTGCCCGGGTCGATCCGGCCGCCGTACAACAGGAACTGGCCGTGCAGACGGTGGCGGCGCTGGAAGCGCGCCCCGCGGTGGGCCATGTGCTCGGGAAGCGGCTCGTCGTCGGTGTCGTCGTCGGCGGGGGCGGCTTCACCGAACGCCACGGCCACGGCCGATGGCCGGCTCCGGTCGGCGCCTCGCTCGTCTCGTGTCGGTGCCGCCGTGCCACCATCGCTGCCGGGCAACAGATCCACGCCGCATCCGACGACTTCCTCTGCCGTTGCGGAGATCTCGAATCGGGTCTTCAGAAACTGGCGCTCTACCTCGGTGTTGTAGGCAATCGCGACGGGCAGCCGAAACAGCTCCTTGTAGATGCCGAGGTAAATCGCCGGTTCGTCGTGGGCAGTCGGCACCAGGATGCTGCGGGCGGGATCCACCTTCAGGCCCATAACCGTGGGCGCGTACAAGTAGGTAAAAAAAATCAGCGCGTCGTACGCCTTGTGGTGCTTGGTGAGATAGTCGCGCAACGCTGGCGACCACGGCCCCTGCATCTCGAGCCACTTCAACTCGTCTTCGCGGGAGTGCGGGTGGTGGAAGATCCAATCCGAGTACTGGTTGAACGCGTCGATGTTGCGGGGCGTCGGCACGGCGAACCGGCGAACCGTGACGCCCTTGATCCGGTCGTTGCCTTCGGGATACTCGTTGCGCCAGGTCACGTAGTCGCGGGCGCAAGTGGTCAGCACCTCCACCTCGTGCTTGGCAGCAAGCCGCTCGGCGATGAGCCGGCAGTGGTACTCGGAGCCGCCCAGGATCTCGGCCCCGTAGCGTTGAACGACGAATCCAATCTTCACGATGTCACTCCGTCTTGACGCGAGGATTGCGTGGCGGCGCGGGCGGTGGGGCCACCCACGAGGTCGGTCAGGATCTCGCGGATCCGGCCGTCGCCGAAGTCTTGCAGCCGCTTGCGCTGGCCGGCGATGACGCGCGCGCGCAGCGTCTCGTTGTATGCGAGCTCGCCGAGAAGTTCGGCAGCCATCTCGAGATCCTTCGGATGGAACTGCACGCCAGCGCCGCCGAGCGTATCGGGGACCGCCGTTGAGGCATAGGCCAGCACGGGCACGTCGGCGGCCATCGCCTCGAGCAGCGGCACACAGAAGCCTTCATGCTCCGAGAGTGAGACGTAGACGCTGGCCGTGCGGTAGTAGGTGGCCAGGTCCTCGTCGGGCACGGGTCCGGTGAACCAGAAACGATCGGCCGGCATCTGGTACTCGGCGATGAGCGCCCGCACCATGTTGTAGTACCGGGGCATCCCGTCGGTCTTGCCCACGAAGATGAAGCGGTAATTCACGTCCACGTAGCGCTTGTAGACCTCGGCCAGCTTGATGTGATCTTCGATCTTCTTGTTCGGCACGATGCGGCCGACGAACAGGAAGTTGAGCGGGCCGTCGGTCAGTACCTTCTCGAGCGCCGGCCGCCTCGGTGCCTTCGTGATCCGCTCCACGTCGATCGCAATCGGAAACACGCCGGTGTTGGTGAACCCGAGCGTTTCCAGCTCGGCGCGGTTGTATTCCGAATCGCCCAGCGCCACGTCGGTCCGTCCTGCCAGTGTGCCCAGTTCGGTGCGGCCCAGTTGCGCGAGCCGAAAGACACCGGCGTGATACGGCGCGAAGAAATGAGCCGGCGTGACGTTGTGATACTGCAGCACTCGCCCATGCGAGAGTCGGGCGAACGCCTCGGTCATGGGCGACGGGAGCGCGTAGTGGAAGATCGTCAGGTCGCCCCGACCGGCTGCTGGATCCGCGAACGGTCGCACGTCGTCTTGCAGGTCTTCGTCGATGGTGAGGGCGAACAGGTCCGACTGGTGCCCCATGTTGCGCAGCAGTCCGCGAACACGGCGCGCCGAGTCGCCGATGGCATCGCCCTTGTGAGCCGCGGGCACCCACTGGTTGACGATCATGCGCCGTCCGCCCCGCGTTGCGGTGCCTGGTTACGGCGCCCTGCTTCAGGCTCTCTGGGCAGCGCCTGGAACGCCGCCGGCCGGTACATCCGGATCTCTTCCAGAGTGTCTGCCTGCCGCACCTGATCCCAGAAGTCGAAGGCGACGGGCGGCGACGGGCGGCGGGGCGTGTGCAGTGCGCGCTCGACGTAGCCGAGCAACATGCCGCCGAAGTCTTTCGCCAGCAGGCGGCTGAGCGCAGCGTCCTGTCCGGCGACGACTGAATCGCGCAGCGCCGTGTCACTCACCACGGCGTCAACCAGGGCGGCAATCTCGATGGGGTCTTTGCGGTGATAGAGAATGCCGCCGCCGTCCATGGTGGCCGGCACCGCCGTGGCGGCATACGCCAGCACCGGCACGCCCATGTGGAATGCCTCCATGAGCGGCACACAGAAGCCTTCGTGCTCGCTGGCGCACAGGAATACGTCGGCGATGTCGTAGTAGGCGGCCAGCTCCTCGTTGCTGACGTGGCCGAGCAGGTGCACATCGGCCGCGCCGATGTGGGCGATGAAATCGTGCACCATGGCCAGATAGCGTTCAAAGCCGCCGTGCGAGCCGACCAGCAGCAGCCGCGACCGGGGATTGAACCACCGCTTGTAGGCATGAAACGCGCGAATCACGTCCTCGATGCGTTTGTTGGGAATCATTCGCCCGACAAACAGCAGGTTGACCCAGCCGTCGTCAAAGACGCCGGCCTGCATGTAGTTGGGGTCGCCGCCAAGATGCGTGAAGTCGGGCACCACCGGGAGTACTGCGGTACTGAGAAACCCGAGAGTCTCGAGCTCCGCGCGGTTGTATTCCGAGTCGCCGAGGGCGAGCTCCACGCGGTTGGCGTAGACGCCGAGTTCACGTCGCCCCAGGTAACAGAGCTGGACGAGCAACGGATGCACGTCGACGAAGAACTCAGGCGGCGTGATGTTGTGGTACACGAGGGCCATGCGGTCAGGCAGAGCGTAGGCCACGCGCGAGGCGCGTGATCCAATCGAGAAGTGGTGAATCAGCAGGTTCTCGGGATGACTGGCGTCGGGCAGATCACGGTAGTCGACTGTGAGGTCTTCGAGCCGGCGGTCAGCGGTTTCGACGAAAATCTCCGACTCGTAGCCCGCCGCGCGCAAGGCGCGCTGGATGCCGAGCACTTCGTGTCCGATGGCGTCGCCGTAGCCCAATGTCGCCAGTACCTGATGCACCGCGGGTGGCATTACGCGCCGCCCTTTCCCGGAGGACGCCCCTGGGGTCGACGGGAGCGCCGGCCGCGGTTGGCGCCGCGTCCCCGGTCAGACCCTGGAGCGCCGGTGGCTGCCGGCGCCGCCGCGGCTTTGGTCGGGCCACCCGGCCGCCCCTGGCGACCCTCGGAGGAGCGTCCTTCCAAAGGGCGACCCTCGCGCGGCTGGCGATCGCGCGGGCGCTGGCCTTCACGGCCCTGACCCTCACGAGGTCTGGAGTCGCGCGCGTGTCCCTCTCGTGGCCGCCCGTCCTGTGGGCGGCTGCCTTGCGGACGACGCTCTTCTGAACGGCCGTCTTGCGGGCGGCCGGACCGCGGATCACTCTCGTCGCGCCTTTGCGGACGAGCATCTGGTGCGCGATGCGCGGGCTCGGGTCTAGCGGCCCGCAACGCCGAGGCTGGCACCGGGCCCGAGGGCAGGCTCTGGAGCACATCGCGTGCGGGGAGCAGCGTTCGCTGACGCCGCCCCCACCAGCCTGGCAGGGGCGCCATCACTCGCGCGCCGCCGGATTCTCCGGCCTCACGCGAGAGGCGGTCGAACATGTCCAGATACTTCCGCTCGATCACCGGCCAGGAGTAATGCGTCCGGAAGAACGCGCTGCCGTTGCGGCCCAGAGCCGACGCTACGGCCGGTGACGATTCCAGCACCCGCACGGCCTCGACAAACTCCGCGTAGTTCTCGTAGTAGAGGCCCGCGTTGCTGCGCATGGCCTGACCGCGGAGCACATCGCACCGGCCATTGGCGAGCACCGGTTTGCCCATAGCCCAGGCCTCGAGTGCCACCATCGACAGGCTCTCGAGATACGAGGGCATGATCAAGAACTCGGCCGCGGCGAGCGCGTCGTACTTCTCCGGGTCGCTCACGAAGCCAAGATGCCGAATCCGCGGGTGGTCCGGTACAGGCAGCACCGGCGTGCCGATGAGTACCAAGGTCATCCCACCGGGCGTGATCTCGCTATAGCGCTTCCAGTAGTCGAAGAGCTCCGCGCAGCCCTTGTTCTCGTCGATGCGGCCGATGTAGATCGCTGTGCGCCCGTGAAGCCCGGTGCGCTGTTGGAACCGCGCCGGACTCGCCGCCGCCGGTACTTCGGAGCCAATGCCCACCACCACACCCGGTACGTCGTCGGTCCCCGCGACCGCCTGCAGCAGCGCGCGCTCTTCGGGTGAGTTGTACATACAGGCGCGCACGCCTCGCAGCACGGCTGGGAACACGCCGAGGCCGAGGGCCTCGTCGCGCTCGGCGGTCGGCACGAGAATCGCTTTGCCGGGTACCGTTCTGGCGCCATGAAAGGCGTGGTAGTACCGGAAACTGAAGAACAGGAAGTAGTCGTATTCCCCTTGGTGCTCCGCGATGTAGCGCACAAGTTCCGGGCTCGTGGGCCCCTCGGCGTCCAACCATGCGAGTTCGTCGTTCACGGAGTGCTGTTGCGCGAACACCCGTTCGGACCACGAGCCGAAGGTCTGCGGGTCGCGCGGCCGGACGACGGGAAACCGCCGCACCGGCACGGCGCCGACCTGCGATACACCGGCAGGCCGCGCATCAGCCCACGTGATGTAGTCCGTAGCGCACGTTGTCAGCACCTCGACGTGCACGTGGCGGGCAAGATGTTCCGCCAGATAGCGGGCATGGAGTTCGGCGCCGCCGTTGATGTCGGCGCCGTACCGCTGAACGACGACGGCGATCTTCACGATGCCTGAGGTTCGCGGTCTGGGGGTGCGCCCGCATCAGCCGCACTCGCCTCAATCTCTGGCACGTCTTCGCCCCCATCGTCCGACGAGTCGCCGGCCTCGGTCTCGGCGCCACCGTCAGCCGGGCCTCCGCCCAAGCCTCCGGCCGGACCGGGCACGCGCCGTCCGCGCCGCCGCCGCCGCCGCTTTCTCTCGCCACCGGCGGCGTCGAAGCTGCTCGTCGTCGCCGCAGGGCCAGGCACACCGGCCGGCTCCACGCTGCCGCTTGGCGCGGGCGGGTCGGGTCGCCGTTCACGCGGCGCGACGGCCTCGGGCCGGTACTGCACGACACCTTCGAGTGCCCGCAGGCGGCGTTCCGAGAAGTCGAGACGGCTCGACAGCGCCTCGACCCGCATCTTGAGGTTCTTCAGTTCGATGCCCGAGCGCGTGGTTTCGAGCACGAGGTTGTGCAGCACCTCGTAATACAGCGAGTTCCAGGCGGCGCGATCGATACGCGCCTGGCCCATCGTGCGCGCGAAGTGCTTGTTCAGGTCGGCCTGCTGATGCAGGGCGTGCACGATCGTGTTCGGGTTGAAGAACAGTTTCAGGATCGGATTGAGCAGCCGGCGCATCGTCCGCAGCAGTCCCCGGTGCGTGTCGTAGAGCGTGCTGTCCTCGAACTCGTATGGCGCGTCAATTGGCGGCAGGGCCGAGTCTTCGGGCGGCCGGCTCTTACGGAACTGTTCGAGCAGATCCGACCGTAGGTTCTTCGGATCGAGGAACTTCTCGAGCCGCACGCCGGCGAGCTCTCGAATTTGTTCTTCGGTGTAGTCGACGCCGCGCTTGTCCCGGACCCGGCGCCGGATCTGTTCCATGATCTGCTCGACATCGACGGCGTCGGACCGGACGTGAAAATCGGACATGTATAAATCCTACGTCTTGGACTCGTGCGTCACGCGACGGCGTCGGCTCGCGAACTCCGGCGCCTCCTTGATGCACGTTCCCAGTATGCCCACGGATTGGCCGAGTGCGCGCCGACCGAGGCGCGGCGCCTCGGCGGGCGCGTCGCCCACCGTGGGGAAACCATTGGCGTCGGGTGTCAACGCCTCCCAGTTCTGGAAGAGGCGACCCCAGGGCGAATTCAACGCGTCGCGCATGTTCCGATCGGCGTTGAGCGGATACCAGAAGCTGTCGTGATAGAGCACACTAGCGACGTAGGCCCACGGCGCGAGCACGGTCTTCAGCGACCACTCGATCGGCTTGCGCAGAGGACCCCAGTAGATGTGGTGTTGCATCCGCGAGGCAAACGTCATCTTGCGGAACGGGCCGTCGAAGTGCCAGTTCTCGTTGGCGGCGTCGACGTCGCCAACGACCTCGATGTCGCGGGGATCGCCGCAGCCTAGCCCGAGGTCGTGAGCGAGGCGGATGAACTTGATGGACAGCGGATCCATGCCCATCAGTCTGGCGGCCACCGCGTCGATCGCCACCTGGTCGGCGCTCGCGAGGATGACGTTCTTGACGTGAGGCACCATGCAGCGCGGCCCCGGACCGTCGCCGGCGAAGGTGCCGTCCATCACCGCGAACACGCCGCGATGAATCTTCTTCTGGATCATCAGCAGATCCACCAGCGTCTCGTGGATCACCGGATGTGTCCAATGCCGCCGTTCGTTGAGCAGACCGCCGAACGCGTTCTTCATGGCGCCGGTGGTCGTGGTGAAGACATGGGTCTTCACCGTGGGCAGGTGGATGATGTTCTCCCCGACGAACCGGCGCGGAATCATGAACCCGTCGGGGTAGACCTCATTGAGGCACAGGAACCTCTTGGTCAGGTCGCCCACGGCGTCCTTGATGTTGATCCAGGCCTCGTCACCCTCATACAGGTGGACGTTCTTCAGGCCGTGCGCTTCGACGACGTTGACCTGCTTGTTCTCGCGCTCGCCGAGGTGGGCGTCGATCACCACGGTGCGGTTGTGGCACGCGTGCATGAGGTCCTTGCTATAGCCGTCGGCGGCCATCGCCCGGATGACGCCGTCGAGCTGCCAGGGCGTGGTCGAGCAGCCCGGGAAGAAGAAGTGCCAGGAGATGTTGACCTTGAGGCCCGTCTCGACGTTCTTGGGCAATACCTGCTGGTAACCAGCGAGGTTCATCAGCCGGTGGTAATCGCTGATGACCGAGTCTGGCGACGTGCGGAGGAGGGCGACTCTGCTCTTGCTCATGGGGCCGCGATCAGAGTCCGAGAGGCCGGTAGATAACCAACGCGGTCACGAGCCCCCAGAGCGCGACGCAGACGAGCAGCGGTCGATCCGTGACTAACAGCTCTGAAGGGTTACCTCCCCCGTCCCGGCGATGAACGAGGTAGAGGTACCGGAGAATGCCGTAGATCGGGAAGGGCACCGTTAGCACCATGCTACGGGTGCCGAATCGCTCAATTGTCTCTGGACTGATGCAGTAGATGATGTAAGCCATGAGCGTCGACGCGGTGACGACGCCCATCATCTGATCGAGCAGGTATGGGCTGTACTCATCCAGAATGCGGCGATGCCCAGCGGCGCCGCCGGCGAGCAAGGTCAACTCGTGGCGGCGCTTGCCAAGGCCGAGGATCAGCGCTCCAAGAATCGTGCAGATGAGCAGCCACTCGCTGACCGGCACGCCGATGACCACCGCGCCAGCGTCGGCGCGAAGGACGAAGCCGATGGCGATGGTGAGCACGTCCAGAATAACGACGTGCTTCCACCATCGCGAGTAGACGCCGAACAGAAACAGGTATGACGCGGCAATCAACCCGAGTGTCGGGCTGATCCACCACGCCGCTCCCATCGCGCCTGCGCCGAGTGCCACCGCCCAAGACACGGCGGCTGCCTGCGTCAGGTCACCAGCGGCAATGGGGCGGAATCGCTTGGTTGGGTGCTGCCGGTCCGCCTCCCGGTCGAAAAGATCGTTGACCAAGTAGACGACGCCGGACAGCGCACAGAACACCGCGAAGGTCGCCCCAGACCGCGCGACTGCCTCAGGGTCCAGCAGTCTGCGCCCGAACAACAGCGCGGCAAACACAATGAGGTTCTTGGTCCACTGCTCCGGCCGCAGCGACCGTAACAGGCTCGGCATCGCGTACCGTTCCCCTATCAGCGTGGTTCCGGTGTCTCGCATCTCGAGATCCGGTGGCATCGGACGCGAAATCTCGCGCGAATCCGAACGCGTTACGCTGAGAAGCTCTTGATGGCTTCGGCTTCGGAGTCGTAGGTGTCGAATACCGTCAACAGCTTCGTGATTGAAAGCAGGTCTTCAATCCGCTTCGTGAGGTTGAGCAGCTTGAGGCTCCCGCCCTGGCGACTCACAGTCGTGTGCGTGCGCACCACATCGCCGAGGCCGGCAGAGTCGATGTAGGGCACGTTCCCAAGGTTCAGGATCAGCTTCTTCGTGCCGGCCGCCAGCAACGTGTTGATGGCCTGTTTCAGCATCTCGTCACCCTCGCCGAGCGTCATCTTGCCCGAGAGGTCCAGAATCGTGACGTCGCTGACTTTCCGTTCGGCGATTTCCATGCCGGTCATCCTCCGCAATCGTGTTCACGCCGGTTGGGCCGTGGCACCTGACAAATATGGTGAAGCCCCTGAACACCATGCGTTTGCACAGTATTCAAGGGCCTGAATGTTACTTACGAATCCTCGACTACGTCAACGGCTTCCACCGTGGACGTGGCCGACTCAAGATGCGCTACTCCGCCTCGCGACGCTGCTTTTTACGGTTGCGCTTTCGCGCCAGCGCCTGCTTGGCCCGGCGCTTGTCGCCCGGCTTCAGGTAGAAGGAGTGCTTCTTGATGTCCTTGATGATGTCCTCTTGTTGCACCTTGCGCTTGAAGCGACGCAGGGCCGACTCAATGGACTCGCCTTCCTGGATTTTCACCTCGGCCATCTCGAATTCACCTCCTCCCGTACTGGCATTCCCCTGAGGGTTCACGAACCCTGGGGGTGAATATGTTAGGCTATCACACGGTTTTGCTCTCCGCCGCCCCAATCTTGCCGGTGCGCACGATTACACGACATGCCTCTAAGTAACTGCAAAACCTATAGATAGTAGGATGAACGTCCTGATCATCGGCGGTGGCGCGCGCGAACACGCGTTGGCGCGCCAAATTGCCTCCGAGCCGGGTACCACGGTCGTCTGCGCTCCCGGCAACCCCGGCATCGCCCGCGAGGTGCCCGTCGCGCCTGTGGACGTCAATGATCCCGACGCGGTGCTGGCGCTGGCTGACGCGATTGGCGCTCATCTGACCGTGATTGGGCCCGAGGCTCCACTCGCCGCAGGTGTTGCTGACCGCTTTCTCCGTGCTGGTCGTCCGATCTTCGGACCCACCAGAGCCGCCGCGCAGCTCGAAACCAGCAAGGCCTTCGCCAAGGGCATCATGGAGCGGCACGGCGTGCCGACAGCAGCATCCATCGTGTGCGAGACGGCAGACGAGGCGATGCGCGCGACGGCGTCCGGCCAATTGGGCTGGCCAGTGGTGGTGAAAGCGGATGGCCTCGCCGCGGGCAAGGGCGTGGTCATCGCCCCCGACCGCCCGTCGGCCGAAGCCGCCGTCCGCGCCGCCATGATCGACGACGTGTTCGGTGCGGCCGGCGCGCGTGTCGTGCTGGAAGAGTGCTTGACCGGCGAGGAGCTGTCGTACTTCGTCATCGCCGCGGGCGAGCGTTTCGTGGCATGCGGCTCCGCCCAAGATCATAAGCGGCTGTTCGACGGCGATCACGGACCCAACACCGGTGGGATGGGTGCGTTCGCGCCAAGCGTGCTGATGACCGACGAACTCCGCTCGCGGATCGACCGCGAAGTCGTGACGCCGGTGCTGGCGGGCATGGCCGCCGAGGGCACGCCCTTCGTGGGCTTCCTTTACTGCGGATTGATGCTCGCGGCCGACGGCCCCAAGGTGATCGAGTTCAATTGCCGTTTTGGCGATCCCGAAGCGCAGGTCGTCCTGCCGTTGCTGGCCCAGCCGCTGGCCCCCTTGCTGTTGGCGGCGAGCACCGGTGCCGCCCTTCCGGCGCACGCCGAGTTCTCGACCGACGTCGCGGTTGGAGTCGTCTTGGCCTCCGCCGGATACCCCAGCCAACCCCAGACTGGCCAGGTCATCAACGGCCTTGAACGGGCCGCAGCGCAACATCCAACCGTGCTGCTGCGCTTTGCCAGCGTGGCCGAGCACGATGGCCGGCTGGTGACGGCCGGTGGCCGCGTGCTGACCGTCGTCGGCCGTGCTGGCACCTACGCAGACGCGATTCGTTCGGCCTATGCCGCGGCCGACTGCATAGCGTTTGAAGGGTTGCAGCGCCGTTCCGATATTGGCGCCCGCGCGCTGCGCCCCCTGCCGTCAAACGAACAGCCGTAACGAACGCCCGTCGTCACGCGCGGCGAGGGTCGCCGGAACGCGTTTGCGTCCTACGACGGCGGCTGGGACGGAACGAGTACCTTCAGCGCGTCGTCGATGTGCGCGCGGAACGTCTCGGCCGCGTGGCCTTCGGGCACTTCCACGTAGGTCACATCCGCCCGCGCTTCCGCGAGCGCCGTGCGCAGCGTGCGGGCGCCCCTCACGTCGGTATCATAGGTCGCGCCCAGCACGAAGAAGCGCACGCCGAACACCGCCCGTTGTCCCTGGGTCTGATTCGTGATGAGCGTGGCGGCCTGCGCGGGCGGCGCGATGGCGGCGCACAGCCCGAACACGCCGGGATGCTCGACGGCCAGATCAAGCGCGCCATAGGCGCCGAGCGAACTGCCAAAGATCACGCGCTGGCCTGGCGCGGGAAAGGTACGCAACTTGCCGTCGACAAACGGGACCAGCTCGGTCGCAACAAACGCCCGCCAGGCAGGGCTGCGGGAATACTCTTCCTGCCGGTTGCCCGGCTCGACGAATACCGCAATCATCGGCGGAATACGTTTGGCGGCAATCAGGCGATCAAGCACCAACGGCACCGCCATCCAATCGACGTAGTTGCCGCCGTCCAAGAAGTACACCGTCGGGTACAGATCGCTTGACGAGTCGTAGCCGGCGGGCACGTACGTCCACACGCGGCGGGGGGCCTGGAGCGAACGGCTAGCCACCGTCGCTTCGGTGACGCGGCCGGTCTGGGTCGGCGACGGGCCGTCCACCTCGAGATGGCTGGTAAAGAACGGCATCCGGATCTCGGAACGTGGCCCGGTGAACGTACGAACCGTCCGAGGATTGCGTGGGTCGGTCGTGGCGTCCTGGTCGAAGAGAAACGTGTACTCGAGACGGGCGTTCGTGAACGCCGTCCCTTCAAGGTACGACCATGGCGTGCCCGCAATGCGCGTCGGGGTGCCGGCCTTCGCGTCATAGCCCTGCGGCGTCATCGCCCAGGTGTTGAAGTCGCCGACAATCCGCGGCACGCGCCCCGACGAGTCGTCGCGAACGAAGAAGATCAGGCGCGAGTTCTGCTCCACGATGGGGTTGTCACCTCGTGATTCGAGAAACCGCTCCACCGCAGCCGTTTTCGCGGCAGGGTCGGACACCCCGCCGAGCTGCCGCAGCAGTGCGCGCAGGGACTGCGGCTCCGCTCCGCACGCGCATACACAGAGGGCCGCCAACGATAGGGCCGCGAGGCGTGGCGCGCGCGGGCGCTGCGCGTCGCTCATGCGAGTGCAGCTGCCAGAGCCTGGGCCGCACTCTGCGCGCGCCCGCCCTCGACGATGAGCTGTCCGCACGCCGCGCGGATGTCGCGGCCCCGGCTCTTGCGCACCGACACAGTGACGTTCCGGTCGGCTAGAATGCGCGCAAACGCGTTCACGCGATCATCGGACGGACGCTCGAAGGGAATCCCCGGCGCGGCGTTCAGCGGAATCAGATTCACCTTGGCCTTGACGCCATCGAGCAGCTTGACCAGCCGGCGGGCGTCGGCCGGCGTGTCGTTGACACCGTCAAGCAGCACGTATTCGAAGGTGATGCGGCTCCGTTTGCGCACGGGGAAACGCTTGCAAGCGTCGATCACTGCCTGCAAGCCGTATTTCTTGCTCGGCGGCACGAGGGCGGCGCGCTGTTCCTCGGTAGTCGCGTGGAGCGAAATCGCCAGATTGGGCATCAGCGGCTCGGCCGCTAATCTGTCGATCATCGGCACGAGTCCGACCGTGGAGAGGGTCACGCGGCGTGGCGACACGGCGAGCCCATGTTCGTCGTTGAGAAGAGCGAGCGCGTGCATCGTGGCGTCGTAGTTGTGCAGAGGCTCGCCCATACCCATCAGCACGATGTTGAACGGCGCGTCGAGTAATCCGGTTGCCTTCGCGAGCACGCGCACCTGTCCGGCGATCTCGCCCGCCGACAGATGCCGCACCAGTCCCATCTTGCCGGTCAGGCAGAAAGCGCACCCCATAGCGCAGCCCACCTGGGTGGACACGCAGAATGTCTGCGCAGGAGTATCCGGGATGTAGACGCACTCGATCTGCCGGCGATCCGCCAACGCCAACACCAGTTTCTGGGTGCCGTCGTCCGAGTGTTCGTGACGAACGATGGCTGGTGTATCGATCCGGAACCGCTCCGATAACTGGGCGCGAAGCTCGCGGCCGAGGTCGCTCATGCCGTCGAAGTCGGTCGCGCCGCGTTTCCAGACCCATTGAAAGATCTGACGCGCCCGGAAGCGTGGCAGTCCTTGCGACTCGATGAGGCGTTCGAGCGCGGGCAGCGTCAGGTCGGCCAGGTCGGTCGAGGAGTGGGGTTCCACGGATTGTCTCGCGCGCCGTTCTTGACTCGCGTCGGAACGCTCAGTGTAGCATCGGCGCCCGCTGGCCTCGGCGGGCGGTTCCTCACGCTTGCACGCTCCTGCAACGCGTGATATGATCGAGGCTAATTCCTTCCTAATCAATAACTTAGCGTAATAAAGACGAGAGGTTCACCCGTCACCGTGTCCGCTACTGCCATCCAACGCGAAGTCCTGCCGAACGGGCTTCGCCTCGTCACTGAACGCATGCCGCACGTGCGTTCGGTGAGCATCGGCGTGTGGCTTACCCGGGGCTCGCGCCACGAGCCCTCGGCTCACGAGGGCATCGCGCACTTCGTCGAACACATGCTCTTCAAGGGCACGAGTAAGCGCTCGGCCGAGGACATCGCTCAGCAGGTCGATTCGATTGGCGGGCACCTCGACGCCTTCACCTCCAAGGAGTACGCCGGCTACTTCATCAAGGTGCTCGACGAGCACCTGCCGCTTGCCGTGGACGTCCTGTCGGATCTCGTGACGTCGCCGGCGTTCGATGCCGAAGAGATCGAGCGCGAGAAGAAGGTCGTGCTCGAAGAGATCAAGATGGTCGAGGACACTCCCGACGATCTCGTGCATGAGATCTTCGCCGGTTCGTTCTGGCCGGACCATCCACTGGGGCGGCCGATCCTCGGCCAGCCGGGCTCGGTATCTGGGCTCGATCGCGACACCTTGTGCGCGTATTTCGCCGACGCTTACGTGGCGGAGAACTTCATTGTCGCGGCAGTGGGCAATATCGACCACGCGCGCGTGCGCGATCTGGTCTCTCGGGCCTTTGCAACCACACCGTCGCAAGGTTCGGTCATGAGCGGCACGGCCCCGGGCACGGCGGCCGAAATTGTGCTGCGCAGCAAGGACCTCGAGCAGAGTCACGTCTGTTTCGGCGCTCCGAGCTTGGCCTACGGCGATTCGGATCGCTACGTCGCTCTGGCGCTGAACACAATGCTTGGCGGATCGATGAGTTCGCGCCTGTTCCAGAACGTGCGCGAGAAGCGAGGGCTTGCTTATTCCGTGTTCTCGAGCCTCAGCGCCTACCGCGATGCCGGGGTCGCCTCGATTTACGCCGGCTGCGCCAACGACGCAGTGCCTGAACTCGTCGACGTCGTCGTGGGCGAACTGCGCCGCCTGAACGTCGAGGCGCTCGCGCCCGGCGAACTGCAGCGGGCGAAGGATCACTTGAAGGGCAGTCTTATGCTGGGGCTGGAGAGCACCTCGAGTCGCATGTCCCATCTGGCGCGCCAGGACATCTACGGCGATCAGAGCGAGACGCTCGACAACATGCTGGCCGCAATCGACGGCGTGAGTGAGGCGGCCGTGATGCGCGTGGCTCATCAAATTTTTTCGTCAGGCCCATTGGCCCTCACGGTGCTCGGCGGCGATCCCGCGTGCGCCGTCACGGCGGAACAGTTGTCGCTCGCATGATCCAGCGGTACACCAACCCCGAGATGGGGCGCATCTGGACCGAGAAGCGTCGCTACGAGACGTGGCTCGACGTGGAACTGGCGGCTGCCGACGCGATGGCCGCGGCAGGAATCGTGCCGGTCGAAGCGGCAGCGGAGCTGAGGGCCAAGGCCCGATTCGACATTGCCCGCATCGAAGAGATCGAGAAGATCACGCATCACGACGTGATCGCGTTCACCACGTCGGTGGCCGAGCACGTGGGCCCAGCTGCGCGCTGGCTGCACTTCGGCCTGACCTCGTCCGACGTCGTCGACACGGCCCAGGCCTTGCAGCTGGTGGAAGCCTCCGGCCTCATCCTGCAGTTGGTCGAAGGCCTGCGCGACGCGGTGCGGCTGCGGGCGATGGAGCATCGGCACACGCCCATGATCGGGCGTACGCATGGTGTGCATGCCGAGCCCATGACGTTCGGGCTGAAGCTGGCGCTGTGGTATGACCAGCTCGGGCGCGACCGGGTGCGGCTCGGCCGGGCGCGTGACGGCGTCAGAGTCGGACAGATTTCCGGCGCGGTAGGCACCTTCGCGCACCTCGACCCCTCGATTGAGGCCGCTGTCTGCACCCGTTTGGGCCTTGAGCCCGCCGCCATCTCCACGCAGGTCATTCAGCGCGACCGGCACGCCGAGCTCATGGCGGCCATCGCCATCGCGGGCGCGTCCCTCGAGACGTTTGCCCTCGAGATTCGCGGTCTGCAGAAGACCG
>JANMDX010000409.1:0-43811 GCA_031376505.1 Acidobacteriota bacterium | reverse complement strand
AGAATGGCGCCGGCCACCCGCCAGAAGTCCGCAGCCGGCCCAGCGCCCAAGGCGCGGGAGCCAGCCGTCGCGCGCGTCGCGCTAGGATCATCGACGTCACGCGCGTCGCGAGTTTCGCGCAGCGCGCGCGCGTACTGGGCCGACAGACCGGGCAGCGCCGCGATACCGCACACTGGCACGCCCGGCACCACGCGCGCGGCCGCGGCCGCCGGCATGCCGAACGCCAACCAGCACGCCGTCACCGCAGTGACGAGCAACGGCGTGCGGGGGCGATGCAGCATCCCCGTGCCGGGTGCAAACCACGTGCCGCGGCTAATACTGGGAAGGCGCCTCGTCGTAGACGTGCAGGCGGCGCTGGTTCTTCGGCGTGCGATCGAAGCCGGTCGCGACCTCGAGCCGCCGCGGGTCGTCGCGCCGCGTGAACGTCCGTTCCACTTTCGCCCGTTCGCCGACGGCAATGTGCATTCTGAGCGTCGGACCCTCCCAGGTGGTCTTGGTCTCTACCGTGCCGTTTGTGAGTTGATGCTTCTCGGCCCTGCCGTTGGCCACATAGGTCCGCACGACGCCGTCGGGCTCGGTGAAGATCACCTTCTCGCCCTCCTGGATGATGGCGAAGCGCACGGGCAGCTCGAGCACGTCCCGCATCAGCGCGAGGGTGGCTTCCATCTGTTCGGCCGACGGCCGCTCCCCGCCGGGCGGTCCGCCGCCGCGTGGACCACCACCGCCCCCCCGGCCGCCGCCTCCGAATCCCCCGCCGAAGCCGCCGCCAGGACCACGCCCGCCGCCGCTGCCGGGTCCGCGCCCGCCGCGTCCGCCCGGACCGCCGTCCCGGCCGCCAGGCATGCCGCCTGCAGGGCTGCTGAGGTCGCGGTTCAGTTCCCACGACCCAGCGAGGCTTGCGGGCTCACGGGCGGCCACGCGCCCGGCCGCAAGGCCGAGCACCACCACGCAGGCCGCACAGGCCGTCACGACGCCAACTGAAGATCGCATCATTCCAACTCCACCACGGGCAGGCACGCCTCTCAGTCTGACGCGGGCCGGGCCCCGATTGACGGCTCGAGTTGTGACAAGTCGATGGCAGCCATGGGTGATCGCAGCACGCCACTATTCAGTTGCGCGAATTCAATCGGGCCTGCGCCGTGACCGACGGCCGGGCTCTCGGCGAAGGCTGTAGAGTCCCGAGCGCGTCCCTGCCCACCCAGCGTGGCGCGGCCTCGGCCGATGCCGCTAGCCGGCGCGCCACGGCCACCGCCTCGGCGTGCAGGCGCGGCCCGCGCCGGCCCACGGCGCGCAGCGCCATGTTCACGGCCTTCATCACGAAATTCCGTGGGTCGGCGGCTTCGCGCTCAACGAGCTCTAGCCCCCGCAGAAATGGTGCCTCGTCGCGGCCCTTGTCGTGCAGCGCCAGGCTCCATAGCAAGGCAAACGCCGTGCGCTTCACGAACTCGTGCTTGTGACGGCTCCACGTCTCGACCTTGGCCCATGCATGGGGCGTGCGATCGAACAGATGGAAGCTGAGCGTGTCGCAGTAGGCCCAGTTGTCGGTCTGACAGCACCACCGGTCCATCTGCGCCGCGGTCAGCCGCGCCGGCTCGGCCACGAAGGCCACGAGCATGCGCGCATCGAACACGCCGGTGCGCCACAACTCCTCGGCGAGGGCGTGGTCGCGTCCCAGCAGCGCGCCCAGACGCTTCGTGTCGGCCATCGACACACCGAGCACGCGGTCGGCAGTGACGATGCCGTAGCGCGCCAGCCCCGTACGCGTGTGGGCGGTGGCGCGGTCCTCGAGCCACGCCATCGCCTCGGCGAGACGGCGGTGTGCGGCGCGCGCCATCGTCAGGCCTGCTCGGCCAGCAGCGCGTCGAGCGCCAGGTAGCCGGCCGACATGCCGGTGGTCATGCCCGTGGCGAGCGCGCCGTCGCGCCCGTCCTTCGTGGCGTAGAGCACCGTCATCGTCACCGTGGTGACGCCGTCGCGTTCGCCGAACTCGGTGGTGACGCGGGTTTCGCCGCCGGTCCAGTCCTCGTCGAAGATCTCCACGTGCACGATGCGCGCCGGCGGCACGACGTCCACGAACCGGCCGCCCATCCCCATCTCCGAGCCACTCGGCTTGCGCCACACGTAGCGGAACCGTCCGCCCGGCCGCAGATCGATCTCGCACACCGGCATGGTGAAGCCGGGCGGGCCCAGCATCCAGCGCGTCAGCAGCGCGGGCGTCGTGAAGGCCTGGAACACCAGGTGTCTCGGCGCATTGAACGAGCGCGTGATCCGGGATTCCGTGTCGGACGGCGTGGTGACGGCAAACGTGTCGGGCGGATATCTCACAGTGCTCCTGCGTGCGCCTGCTGCAAGGCGGCGATGTCGATCTTCTTCATCTGCAGCATGGCCTGGATGGCCCGCTGCCCCTTGGCGCGATCCGGATCGCCAATCAGCCGTCCGAGCGCCTCGGGAATCACCTGCCACGACAGGCCGAAGCGGTCCTTCAGCCAGCCGCACTGCGATTCGCTACCGCCGCCTTCGCGCAGCCGGTCCCAGAAGTAGTCCACCTCGGCCTGGTCCGCGCACGACACGAAGAGCGAGATGGCTTCGGTGAAGTGGAACTGCGGCCCGCCATTGAGGGCCATGAAGGGCTGGCCGTGCAGCTGAAAGTTCATCGAGATGACCTTGCCGCCGGCCCCGCCGATGCGCTGCGTGCTGGTGACGGCCCCGCCTTTGAAGACCGAGACGTAGAAGGTGACGGCCTCTTCGAGGCGATCGTCGAACCACAGGAACGGCGTGACGTTGGGCATGGGTGTGAGTCCTCGGGTCGTGGTACGCCGCGCTAGCGGCGCCGGGTGCGGCGGGCCGGGGCGCGCCGCGGGGTGTCCTTGGCCTTCATCTCTTCGAGCAACACGTCGAGCTGCGCGAAGCGCCGCTCGAGCGTCTGGCGGTAGGTCTCGAGCCAGGCTGTGGCCTCGACCAGCGGCTTGGTCTCGACCGTGACCGGCCGGCGCTGCGCGTCTTTGCCGCGCGACACCAGTCCAGCGCGCTCGAGCACCTTGAGGTGCTTCGAGATGGCCGGCTGGCTCATGTCGAAGGGCGCCGCCAGCTCGGTGACCGACGCCGCCCCGGCGATCAACCGCGCCAGGATCGCGCGACGCGTCGGGTCGGCGAGCGCCGCGAAGGTGGCGTCGAGGCGGACGCCGGCGCCGCGTTCATAACCAGTGAGTTGCATAACCTTTTGGTTTTGTACACCAGACGGGCCGAGGCGTCAAGGCCCAAAGGGCTCAGCCCGACGTCCACGGCAACCGAGCGCGGTATACTGCCAGCAACTCGCACTAAACGGAGCAGCTAATGGTTTTGGCACTTCTTTTCGCGTTGGCGCAGGCTGCCTCAGGCATCAACGGCGTCGTCAAGGACACCGCCGGACAGATCATCGTGGGCGCCACGGTGGCGGTGCGCGCGCCGTCCGGCCGGCTGCAGCAGACGGTGACCGACGGCGAAGGTCGCTTCGCGATCGCCACCGTACCCGCCGAGGGCGCCGTGCTCATCGTGCGCGCGCCGGGGTTTGCCGATGCGCAACAGCCGGCGGCCGCCGGCGACGTGGAAGTGGTGCTCGTGCCGGCGTCGGTGCTCGAGACCGTTATCGTCAGCTCGACGCGCACGGAGCGGCGGCTCGGCACCGTGCCGGCCAGCGTGAACGTCGTGACCCGCGAGGTTATCAAGGCCTCGCCCGCGGTGGTGGCCGACGACATCCTGCGTCAGGTGCCCAGCTTCAGTCTGTTTCGCCGCACCAGCAGCCTGGCCGCCCAACCCACGACCCAAGGCGTGTCGCTGCGCGGTATCGGTCCAAGCGGCCAGAGCCGCACGCTCGTGCTGCTCGACGGCGTCCCCTTCAACGATCCGTTCGGCGGATGGGTGTACTGGACGCGCGTGCCGCTGCTCAGCGTGGACCAGATCGAGATCACCGAAGACACGGCCTCGAGCCTGTACGGCAACATCGCCATGGGCGGCGTGATCAACGTGGTCACGACCCGGCCCACGCGCCGTACGCTGCAACTGCAGACCCAATACGGCAATCGCGGTACTCCGAAGGCCGACTTTTTCGCCAGCGACCGGTGGAAGCGCGTGGGACTGGCCGTGGAAGGCAGCGCGCTCGACACCAAGGGTTTCCCCATTGTGGCCAAACGCGAGCGCGGCCCCATCGACAACAACGCCAATGTCGAATACGCCAACCTGACGGCCAAGCTCGAGTTCGATCCCTCCGACCGCTTGCACACGTTCGTGCGCGTGGGCCGCTTCGGCGAGGACCGGGGCAACGCCAAGGTGGGTGAAGAGAACGGCACCACATGGACGTCGGGAAGCGTGGGCGCCCAGGCGCAGTTGCCCGACGACAGCAGCCTGCAGACCCACGTCTTTGTCGACCGGCAACGCTCCTCGTTCAACTTCCTCGCCGTCACCAACGCCGCCACCACGAGAAGCGCGGTGCGGCTGGCCACCGACCAGCGGGTACCCACAAACGGCGTGGGTGGGATGCTGCAGTGGACCAAGGTGCTCGGCAGCACGCAGGTGCTGAGTGCCGGCGCCGACATGCGCCTGGTGGACGGCGACAGCGAGGAAGACGCCTACGTCGCGGCCGTGCCGACGACGATCGTCGGCGTCACCCAGCTGGCCACGCGGTCGTTGCGGCGTGTCTCGGGCGGCACGCAGCGCAGCGTCGGTGCCTTCGTGTCGGACATCATCACGCCCACCTCGAAGATGGTGCTCACGCTCAGCGCGCGCGCCGACCAGTGGCGCAACTACGACGGCCACAACTTCGAGACCTCGGTCGTCACGGGCCTGCCGACCGCCAACAACCGCGACACGCTCCCGGACCGCACCGACACGGTCTTCAGTCCGCGCGCGGCCGCGCTCTACCACTTCACCGACCGCGTGACCGCATGGGGCGCGGTGAACTCGGGCTTCCGTGCCCCGACACTCACCGAGCTGTACCGGCAGTTCTCGGTGGGCGCCGTCACCACGCGCCCAAACGCCGAACTAGGCCCTGAACGTCTGGTCGGCGGCGAACTGGGCATGAATTTCGCGCCCGCCAAGAACCTCACCGCGCGGGTGACGCTCTTTGACAACCGGGTGAAGAATCCCGTGTCGAACGTGACGCTGTCGGCGACGCTCGCGCAGAAGCAGAACCTGGGCCGCACGCGGATCCGGGGCGTGCAGACCGACGTGGAGTACCGCCTCGGCCCGTCGTGGCGGCTGGCAGGCGCGTACTTGTACAACGAGGCCAAGGTCACCGACGGTGGCGTGGCCAACGCCGGCCTCGTGGGCAAGTATCTGGCGCAGGTGCCGAAGCACCGCGGCTCGGCGCAGCTGTCATACGCCCACCCGAAGATTGCCAACCTTGCCGTCAGCGTGCAGGTCCAGGGCGCGCAGTTCAACGACGACCAGAACCTGAACTTCATTCCGGTGGCCACCCTCACCGAGGCGGGCTACGCCGCCGACACCGCCGTCGGCCTGCCCGGCTACGCGGCGGTCGACGTGTCGGCGTCGCGCAGCCTGGGACGCACGTTCGAGGTCTTCGTAGGCGCGCAGAACCTGTTCGATCAGGTCTACTTCGTGCAGACCAACCCATCGACGATTGGCACGCCGCGACTCGTCAACGCGGGCGTGCGCGTGCGCTTCGCCGGCCGGTAGGAACCACAGCGCGCCCCGAGCCGCTACTGGCTGATGGCTCCGGCGAGCACCGCGTTGAAGATCACGCGGAACGTGCCAAACGGCTGACCGCGCCATTGGGGGCGAAATCCCAGCAGCACCACACGGCCCGCGGCGTGCTGGACGAGGAGCGCGGCCGCCTTGCCGTTGAGGAACTTCTCGCCGACCAGATAGCCCGATAGCAGGGGCGATCCCGCCGCCTGGTACCGCGCAAGCACGTGGCCCGCAAATCCGTCCAACGGCTCGAACACCGGGCTACTGTCCACGAAGATCGGCGCGCGGTCGGGCATGCCCGCCATGACCGGCTGTCCCGGCTCGACCTCACTCTCGAGCAACGAGCCACCGGTGAAGAACTCCTGTCGCTTGGCGCCGGCCACCAGGTTCTTGACCGGCAGATGCAGCTGGTCGATCGCAAACAGCGAACTGCGGTTGAAGGTGACGAGCGTGCCGCCCTCGCGGACGAACGCGTCGATGGCCCGCACGCCCTCTGTGCCGATGCCGCCCGCATACCGGGGCGGCATGATGCCCGCCGCGTAGCCGTCCATGAGCCCACGCGCCTCGTCGGCGATGATCATCACGTCCACGCGGTCGGCCAGGGCGACCGCGCCGTGCAGGTCGGACGGCGTGAGGCTGACGAGGTCGAAGCCGTACTGCTCCAGTACCCAGCGCGTCCAGCCCTCGTCCATGCTGGCCTGCCAGGGACGGTACAAGCCAATACGCGGCTTCTTCACGTCTGGTCCGGTCGCGCTCGGGGCGCGTTCGGCCTGGAGTGCGAGCGCGGTCACCATCTCGGTCAGGACCGCCTCGGTGAGACCGGACACGGCATACCGCCCGCCCTTGGCACCGGTGGCCGCCACGAACTTCACGGTGCCGCCCGCCTTCCAGGCGCGGTTGAGCGCGCGGAACGAGTTGTTCTGCGCCGGGTCCACCAGCAGCACGCTGCCGCTGCCGATGGCTCTACCGGCAGGAGGCACGATCGCCGCGGCCGCGGCACTGGATTCAAAGCCCACGCCCGGCAGGCTGTCGAAGGCCGCCCGATCGGTGGGGCCGCTGTCGTACGGGGTCGGCGCAGCGGTGAACGACAAGACGGCGCCGAGCATCTTCAGCGCGCTCTTGGCGTCAGCCGGAAGGGGCGTCATCGACGCCGTCACCTGCACACCCATTTGGTACGGCAGCGTCCAGCCCGCGGCGTCGTAGGGTTGCTCGAGGGGACCATCCGGCGACTGGCGCAACTCGGGATACTTCTGCACCTCGAGCACCTGCCTGGCGGTCTCGGCAAACTCCTGATCCATCGGGATCACCCAGGTGCCGGCGCCGTAGCGGACGCCATCGATCGCGGCGGCGACCGTGAGCTGCGACACGCGGATGCCCTGGAACGCCAGCCGACGCAGCAACTCCACCGCGGCCACCGGGTCGCGCTGCTGCTGCGGCACGACGTACGCGTACGGCGGCCCCGTTCGGAACTTCTCGATCTGTTGACGGCCGGCGCGATACCGGTTGAGGAGCAGCGAGTCCTTGTAGCGCGCGGCCCAGTCAATCACCGACAGCGACGCCGTCTCCATGTACTCGACGGCATCCCGGAGGCGCCACCAACCGCCCGTCCAAGGGCTGCTGTACAGGCTCTGCGGGCGCAGATCGCGCATGTCGGCGGGAAAGTCCTGCGGCGTATAGAAGCGCGGCGTCGCGTACTGGTAGAGCGCCGTCTCGGTCCAGAACGACGCGATGTTCTGCAGCATCGGCTTGTAGTCGATGTAGCCGGGATACCAGGCATCAAAGCCCGTGCCCATGTGCGTGGCGCCAACCTGTCCGCGTTCCTCGAGCCCCTTGGCCATGGCCATCCCGATCATGTTCACTTCGCGCGACAGCAGGTGTGGCACCCGGGAGGCGATGGGTTCGGCAAACGGCGGCAGCCAGATGCGCGCGGGGAACGGCGCCGTCTGGTGGTGCACGTGGATGACCTGCGGCTCCCACTCGCGCCACGCATGTTCCATCACGCGCGACTCGATCATGTTCAGCATGTAGCCGTCGCGGTTGTTGTCGTGCCCGACATATTCCTGATAGAGCCTCGGGAGCGGCGCCACTTCGAAGGGCGTGCCCACGTTCGACCGGTACCACTCCGCCACCATCGTCTGGCCGTCGGGGTTGATCGTGGGCCACAGCATCAGCACCACGTTGTCGAGCGCCATCGCCGTGTCGGGTTCATCGGCTCGGCTGAGGATGTCGTAGGCGAGTTGCGGCGTGTGCTGCGGTCCGGCCACCTCGGTGGCATGCAGCCCGCCATCGATATGCACGAACGCCTTGCCTTCCTTCGACAACGCTCGCGCCTCGGCCTCGGTCATGCCGTCGGGGTGCGCCAGCCGCCGCGAGATCTCGCGCAGCCGGCCGATGTTCTTGAGGTTCGCGGGCGACGAGATGAGCGCCAGGGCGTAGGTGCGTCCCTGCGTGCTCTTCCCCGCCTCCACCATGGTCATGCGGTCGGTGGCGGCATCAAGCCTCTGGAAGTAGCCCACGACGTCTTCGTAGGTGGCAAGCTTGTAGTCGGCGCCCGGACGGAAGCCAAGCACCGATTCCGGTGTGGGCAGCGCTGGCGACTGCGTGGTGACGGTCGAGGGACTCACGGCGACTGCCGCCAGCATGAACAGCAGTGCGTGCGCTGCGCGTCGTCGAATCATGGCTAGCGTTATAGCACGCAGGCCTCAGCGGCCGGACCCGCGATGCCTGGCGCCGCTCGCGCGCTCAGCGCACGGTATTGCCCGTCACCGTCGCACTGGCGCCATCCCGTGCCAGGATCTGGGCGTCGACGCTATTCGACGTGATGACCACACCCGTTGTACGTGGAAAGCGGTACTCGATCGCGTTTGGATAGCCGCCCGCCATCGTCACCGTGTTGCCCTCAATTCGCGTCTGCGGCGAATCGGCCACCAGGATGGCGACGTCGGCGCCCGGCAACATGACGCGCCTGGTGATGATGTTGCCGCTGATGCGCCCGCCGCGATGGTCGGTCAGTGACCCGTTGCTGACCGGGGCCTGACTGGTCCTGGTCGCGTCCAGCCCAAGAGCAATGTCGCGTACGTTGTCGACGAAGGTGTTGCCCTCAACGACCGTGTCGCGAGACGCGTTCCAGATCAGGATGGCCGGCCCTACCAGGCCGCCGGCGGCCGTGAAGAAACCGCGGAAGGTGTTTCGGCGGATGGTCCAGCCGGCGCCGAAGTGCACGTCGATCCCGTTGGTATATGGGTCGGGCGCACCGCGGGTGTACTCGAACAGCGAATCTTCGACGAGCCCGTCATCGACGCCGCAGCCGCCCGGGCCGGGATTGGCCTTGATGAACTGGTCTCCGATGTCTCGGAAGGCGACGTTGCGAATGACCGGCGCGTGAGCCTCACAGTTCAGGATGAGACCGTGTTCGGAGGCCCCTTCGAGCGTGAGGTCCCGGACCGTAAGGCCAGTCACGTTGTTAGCCCAAATCGCGAAACGACCGCCGCGGATCGTGACGTCGCTGCGGTTGCCGGTGGCACCGGCGATGGTGACACTGGTCAACGGCTGGGGCAGGACGAATGCCTCGCCAGGAACCACGTAGGTGCCTCGTGCCAGTTCGACGGTTTGGCCTGACACCAGTGCGGTGACCGCGGCTTGTAACTCGGCAGCGGAACTCACCCGCACAACGCCCCCGGATGGCGCTGGTGCCCCAACCGTGGACGGCGCGGTGGGCACGTCAGAGGAGATTGACGTCGCTCGGCCGCACGCGCAGAGACCGACGACCAGTACGGCGACGGCAATGCGGGAGGGACGTGTGCCCACGGGTGACGTGATTTGGTGACCGAAGGGGACCATGGCGTAGGATCACCACATCATGGCAGAAGGTTCGCCTTTCGGCACCTGGCGTGTGGCGCGCGCACTGGCCCTCACGCTCCTTGCCTTTTTCGCATTCGGCGTGGCGCCCGGGATGACGTCCGTGCGCCATGCGCTCTCGGCGCCGCTGGTCGTGCACGACGAAGATGCGCGCGGTGATGCCGCCTACGTCATGGCGGGCGGACTCGCGAGTGAGGAACGCCTGCGCGCCGCGGCCGATCTGTTCCACATGGGCCGAGTCCCTAGAATCTACCTGCTGCGCGACGACAATCGCAGCTACTACTCGTTCACCGCACGACGTTCCATGGCCCGCACGGAGTGGATGCTGTCATACCTGAGCTGGCTTGGCATCCCTCGTGATGGCGTGACCCTGATCGACGACGATTTCAGCGCAAGGTTTGGCTCGCTGCATGAGGCCGATCTCGTCCGCGCGCGTCTGCCGCCGGACGTGCGCCGGCTCGTGGTCGTGACCTCGCCGGTGCACACGCGCCGCAGTGGCCTGGCCTTCCGTCGTCGACTCGGGCCCGGCGGTGTCGACATCGTGACCTACGCGGCCGTCGACTGGTCGCTCAGCGCCGAGGCCTTCGCGCCTCTGTGGCTGGAATACCTGAAGCTCGCGGTGTACATCGTCATCGCCTGATCCGCGAACTCGTGCCCAGCCGCCACAGTGGCGTCGGGCTCAAGCGGTGACGGCGAGCCCGCAGGGACGTGTTCCCGCGGGGGTCGCGCGCGATTGGGCGCCGAGCGCGACGCCACGGCACGTCAGGGTTCGTCTGGCAGCAACAGGCTGGTTCGCCAGTTGGGCGGCGGGTCTTCGAGTCGCACGCCCATGCCGCCGGTCGTAATCGTGGCCAGCGCGGACGCGACTCGCCTGGCCCGCATGACGACCCCGTGCAGCAGCAGATGCTCCCCGCTCGGCAGGTGCACCTCCAGGTTCACGGCTGCCCCGAGCGGCAGGACCGCATTGGTCGAGACGTAGACCCCGCGGGCTGACACGTTCGTGATCAAGCCCATGGTGACCGGACGGTGCGCGCCGTACCGCACTGGCAGACGCGTCTTCTTGCGCAGGCGCTCCCGTTTCTCCATCGCGTCCTCAATATCGTCCAGATTGGGTTCGGTGTCGAGTCTGGCGACGTGCTGGCCTGACAAGCGACGTTGCGCGGCCCCCTCGAACACGGCGAGCCGCGCGGGATCCGCAGACAGGACCGTCACCGCTATTGCCGACGCTACCACCGTCGTCATGCGCGTCCATCTCACGTCGCGCAGCGAACGCGGCGCGTATACTCGCGGGCATGAATCCCAAGCCCCAACCCAGTCGTCAGTCGCTCGGGCCGCTGCCCGCTGCACTCGTAGCGCACCTCACTTCGGCCGTTGGGGCGCCGACCTCTCATCTGCTGGTGGATGGCCAGCCGCAGGTGCGACAGGACGGCTGGACCTTGGGGGAGAACCAGGTGGACGACATCGAGGGCGACGGGCACATCACCGACGTGGAAGTCTGCCTCCTGAAGTCGGGGGCCATCCTCACCAGCATTGTCTCGATCACTGGCAGCGCCGACTCGCATACCGCCCACGTGCACGACACGCCGGACGAGGCGGCGCAGTGGTTGGTCAAGCACTGTCACGGAAGACTAGAGGCGCCGGCCCAGGCCGCCTGGCGCCAGGCCTGCGACACACTGCCGGCGCTCCTGGTGTGGCACGGCAAAAAGTGAGGCGATCCCGTATGGTGGTCCAGGGTCTCGACGGACCGCGGAGCGATCCATGATCAGGGCGAAGCAGGGATAGTCGCAACGTGAGTCGAAAAACGGTTCTGCTGTACTCGCCTCACTTCGTGGCACCGGCGTATCGATCGGGAGAGCTGTATCGGGCTACCCCGCCGCTCTCGCATCTGGCGCTCGCTGGCCCGCTCCGTGACGCGGGATACGACGTCGAGATCATTGACGCGAAATGGGACGTCGACTGGCGCTCGCGGCTTCGCGACGCCGTGCACCGCGTGCTGTGCGTCGGCGTCACCTCACTGACCGGCCCCGCCGTGAGCGACGGGCTCGAATTCGCGACGTTCGTCAAGCACCTCAGCCCCGACCTGCCCGTGATCTGGGGAGGGTGGCATGCGACGTTTTCGGCCCAACAGGCCATGGAGGATTCGCGCGTCGACATGGTCGTGCGCGGCATGGGCGAGCGGACCTTTGTCGAGGTCGTGCGGGCACTCGACACGAATAGCTCAGTGCACGACATTCCCGGTATTCACTACCGCGACGGTGGACAAATCGTTTCGACGCCCGATCGCCCGTTGGAAGACATCAACAGGTATCCGCCTCCCGCCTATGACCTCATCGATCCCAAGCGGTATCTGTTGGCGCTTCCTGGGGGAGGCCTTCAGGCAAGCACGATCTTCAGCCGAGGATGTCCCTTCACGTGCGATTTTTGCCTCGATTCGAAGAATCGCTGGCTCGCGGTGACGATCGAGCGGATGGTCGCCGACATCGAGTTCTGGATCGGTCACGGCGCCACTCGCATCCTGTTCTATGACGGCAATTTCTTTCTCGCGAGAAATCGCCTCCTGGAGTTCTGTGACGCGCTGCTCGCGCGCGACCTGCCGTCGCGGTTTCGCTGGATCGCCACGGCAGTGGGCAGGCGCGTGGCCACCATGGACGACGAGATGCTCGCGCGATTGAAGCAGGCCGGCCTGATGCAGGTGTCGCTCGGAGCCGAGTCGGGCTCGGACGAGCTACTGGCTCGAATCACGAACAAGACGACGGTCGACACAACGTTCGAGGCGGTCCGTCGTCTGACACGCCACGGCATCAATCAACATCTCTTCTTCATGGTCGGCTATCCCGACGAGCCTGCCGACGCCCTGGAGCGCACGCTTGACTTCGTGGCCAAGGTGAAGACGATCAACCCGCAGGTCACACTCAACTTCAACTTTGTGACCCCGCTGCCGGGATCCGAAGTGTTCCGTATCGCGGTCGACCGAGGCCATATTCAGGAACCGCGGTCATTCGAAGATTGGGGTCGCTTTGACTATTCGCGTCCCAATCTGCCTAGCATCACCACGCAGTACACGCGACGCGTCAGCCGGTTTCAGCGATTTCTGAGCATTGCGTACCCAGTCTCTGGCCGGCCACGAAGCCCTGCATTGGTACGGCGGCTGGCGAAGTGGCGCATCGACAACCGGTATCTGGATTTTCCGGTGGAACTGCTGATCGCCTCGGCCCTGCACTTCGTGCGCACAGTCGCCCGTAGGTAACGGTCTCTCCCGCACTGATCGAGACGTCCCCATCTGCGCCGGGGGGCCGATGGCGTCGCGATTGCGGAGCACCAGGCCGGCCGATGCTTGCAGGGGCACGAAGCCCAGCGAGGGCGACGTGACCGCCTGCACGTAGTAGCGGCCCAGCGTGTAGCCGGTGAAAGCGGAGCGCGAAGCCGATGACCGCAGTGCCTGGGACGACGTTGGCCTTTGCTCAGGGGCTGGCCCTTCGACAGGCTCAGGGCATGCTGGATTCGATTCCACTCACGCCGAGGCATTCCAGAGCGCGACGGATGACGACGAAGATGAAGGCAGTCGATGAGTTGGGAGTGCTCACCGGACCCGCCATCACACGCCATCACCCACGGTAGATCGCCATCTTTCGAGGGGGTTGCGTCACAATCCGCGTCACACGGCACCACGCGGTCATCGCCACGGCAGTGCGTGAGACGCTCCGCGCGAGGACTGTCGGGCAACGCGGTGTTTACATGGTCCAGAGGCGCGCGAGCGGCACGGCAAGGTGTCGCGGGTCGCCAAGTGAGAACGCGCTGTTACCGGCGTAGAGCAAAACACCCCCTTGATAGTCGGCGCCGCACTGTTCGGCCAGCCGGCGCAAGCCCGCCCCGTCGGCCGGCGTTGCCGTGACCGTCGACTTCACCTCGATCCCCCAGGTCTCTCGGCCGCGCGTGATGACCAGATCGACCTCCACCTGGTCCTTGTCGCGATAGTGCCAGAAGCGCAGATCGGGATCGGTCCAGCCGGCCAGGGTCGTGAGCTGCTGCACCACCCACGACTCCAGCAGATGCCCGAAACGCTCACGCGACCGGCTCCAGTCCGCTGCGGTAAGTCCGGTCAGCGTGGCGGCGAGCCCGCTGTCGACCACGTGCACCTTGGGGGACTTGATCAGGCGACTGGCCGGATTGCGATGCCAGGGCGGCAGGCGGCGCACCAGATACAGGCGCTCGCACACGGCGAGATAGTGCTCGACGGTCTCGCGTCGGAGGTTGAGATCGTTGCCCAGGCTGGACACGTTCAGCAGCTGCGCGGTGCGCAGCGCCAGCAGCTCGAGCAGGCGTCCCACCGCCGCCGCGTCTCGCACTCGGGCGACCTCGTGTACGTCGCGCTCCAGCAGCAGGCGCAGATACTGGCGGTGCCAGGCGCGGGCACGGATCGCCGAGCGGGCCACTGCTTCTGGGAAACCGCCTGCCACGATGCGCCCGGCCAGGGCGAGCGGCGCCTCCGGGGCAGATGCAGCAACCGCTGGCTTGAGACGCCCATGGAGCAACGCGTCGAGGAAACGACCAGGCGCGCGCGCCTGCTCGGCAGCAGTCAGGGGCTGGAGCTGCACGACCTCCATGCGCCCGGCCAGTGAATCGCCGAGGCCGGGCAAGAGCAGGAGATTGGCCGAGCCCGTGAGCACGTATCGGCCGGCCCGCCGATCCCGGTCCACCGGGAGCTTCAGCGTGCGCAACAGCTCCGGCACGCGCTGGATTTCATCGAGGATCACCCGGGGTGGCAGCGCGGCGACGAACCCGGCGGGATCGGCCCGCGCGAAGGCGAGCGTCGACTCGTCGTCGAACGTGACGTAGGCGTAGCGCGGTTCGAGGGTGCGTGCCAGCGTGGTCTTGCCCGACTGGCGCGGGCCGAGCAGACACACCACCGGCGAGTCGCGCAGGGCGACCGTGAGTGCCGTCGCCAGCGGCCGAGCGTATAACGTCACACGGGACCGTCCATGTGCCGGTTAGCGTAGCGTCCATTTGCCTATTTCGCAAGCGGCCGATTGCCGGTCATACGGACGACACGCCTGCGGTTCGCTGTCCCCCGGACGCGTGGCGTCAGGAGCGGGGCCGGAAGGCTGCACTCAAACGAATTCGGATTGCGACGGCGCCGGTACGCTTCACAGGCGCACGACCCCTGCCTTTGAACCGGAGCGTCGAAGCGGAGTGTCAGATTGGGCGGCTGAATCAGCGTTCCTATGCGCAGGACCGAGTGGCGCATCGGCGCATCCGGCGACTGCCCATTGAGTCGCTGGGAGCAGGGCCAACGCCCCCCTGCACCAACTTCCCTGCAGCGCCACGCGAAACCGCCGCCGGCCTCCCGACCTGGGCGACCCTTCGAGTCGGCCCCCGCGCGTCACAGAACCGAGAACCGGGCGCGGGTCTCCAGAGCGGCCGCTCGACCATTCCTCGTAAGAGAGTTGGCGCCGCCAACCGCGCCGATGATCCCGTCCGCGACGACGCCTAGCGCGCGACGCCCGGCAGGGGCATGTCACTCGCCACGTCACAAACACGTGCGCACGTCAGTCCGGACGCGCTCAATGAGTTACGGCGCTAGCCGAAGCGACACTCAACTGCCATCAACCTCGGTAGATCGCCATCTTTCGAGGCGGTTACGTCACAATCCATGTCACACGGCACCACGAGTCGACAGTCGAGATCTTCGCACCGCACGGGCGAACCGCCGATGGCGCGACGTCCACCCGCAGTTGGTGCCGACGTGACCGATCGGCGGTAGGATGGGGCATGGCACCGGTCATCGTGCAAGTGGAGATTCCGGGCGACGCGGTAGATGAGGGCGACGTTGGCCCAGTTGAGCGTCGACCTCCGGCGACTGTGGGCGATCGACCAGGTGCGCCGGCATCGACTCAGCCTCGGCAAAGCGGCGGAAGTCGCGACCTTGCCTCGTGCCGCTTTCATGCATTTGTTGGGTGAACACGGCGTGGCCGTCATCGACTATCCCGTGGACGACCTCCGCGAAGAGTGGCGCACGCCCAGCCAGCCGTGACGGTCGTCGCGGACGCCGGCCCGCTACCTCGCGGGCGCCGGACTCCTTGGGGCCCGCGAGGTAGCGGCAGCCCCATGGCTGGTCCTCGAAGACGCACCACCGTCCTCCACGCTTCTCCGCACGCTCGGACGGGGCGAAGCGGCCGCGATCCCGTTGGCGGAACGCCTGCACGCGACGTTGTTGTGTGACGACGCGGCGGCGCGAGCGACCGCGAAACGCCGAGGTCTCCACGTGGTCGGGACGCTTGGTGTGCTGCTCCTCGCGAAGAACCGGCGGCTTCTGCCCTCGGTGGGCGCGGTCATCGAGGCGATGCGCCAGCATGGGTGCTACGTCGCGGACGCGCTTGCCCGTGAAGTCCTCGCCGCCGCCGGCGAGGCCCCCGCCTGACGGGCCGCGATGCGGTTGAGACCAGGGAACCTGCAATGACTCCTCGCGAGGGCGTGGTCGACGACCCAAGCCGCCGACGCGCTCGAGCCGACCGCTCCCGCGATCGCATCCCCGACGACGCCGCGCGAGCCACGCCCGGCATGGGTTATGTCACACGCCATGTCACAATCCGGTCGTCGGACCGGACGCGTGCTTAGATTTGTTCGGGAAGTTGGCTCCTCGGGCTGGATTCGATTCCGCTCACGCCGAGCCTGCGAGGCGTGGCGCAACCTGGAATCAGGCCGAGGTGGCCAAGCTCGTGAAGCGAGATTGGCTCCTCGGGCTGGATTCGAACCAGCAACCCTCCGGTTAACAGCCGGATGCTCTACCGTTGAGCTACCGAGGAATGGGCAGGACGCTCGTCCAAGCGGCGAATGCCGAAGGCCAAACGAACGTTCATCGTAAACCGAATCCCGCGTGCCCTGCAAGAGCCCTGGGGCGCGGCAGGCACGCGCCGGACGCCGGAATCGCCCGGCGTCCGGCCGCCCTGACTACATCGAGTTGCGACTGGCCGGCGGCACGATGCCGTTCAAGCGCAGGTAGACGGCCATCTGCCCGTAGATGTCCATGGCGTGGTTCAGCACGAAGTAGGTGATGCGCGTGCGAGTCGAACTGCCCAGGAACGCCGGGCCCTGCACGGCCTGCATCATCGTCTGGTCGGTCTGTTCCTTCACCGCAGCGATGCCGAAGTCGTACGAATCAGCGAGCGCCTTCAGGATCTCAGCCTTCGCCGTGGCCTTCGGGTTCATCGTGGGCGGCGTGGCCTTCGCGCCGAGTGCCTTGATGATCATCACATTGGCGCCGGCCACGTGCATGATCTGCTCGCCGTAACTGCGCTGAGCGGGCGTGGCTTTGAAACCAAACTTGTCTTCGGGCATGGCGTCGGCGATCTTGCCCATCTGCTCCTTCTGGTTCGTAAGGTCCTTGAGCAGTTCGGCCTGAATGGACGGCGCCGCCGCGGCGGGCGCTTGCGCGGCAGGGCGGCCGGCGGCGACAACGAGCACGGCGGCGGCAATGGCAGTCGTGAGAACCAGGCGTTTCATAGGTGAACTCCTTCGAGCGCGGGTGGACGGCACTTGATAATACCGTTCGAGGGGCCACGGTGGCACCTTCACGCCCTCGGGTGAGTCATACACTGTACTGATGCCTTTGCTGGTTGCCACCGCCCTCGAAAAAACCTACTCGGGAGGCGCCACCCCGGTGTCAGCGCTGCGCGGTGTGTCCCTCGCCCTCGAGCCCGGAGACTTCGTGGCGTTGATGGGCCCCTCGGGCTGCGGCAAGTCCACCCTGCTGCACTTGTGTGGGGCCATGGACCGTCCCTCGGCCGGGCGGCTCTCGATCGAGGGGCGCGACGTGGGCGCGCTCGACGACGACGCCCTTACCCTGCTGCGGCGCGACCGCATCGGCTTCGTGTTCCAGTTCTTCAACCTGCTGCCCACGCTCACTATCGGCGACAACATCGCTCTGCCCTGCTTGCTGGGCGGCATGGCCGTGACCGAGGCCGAGGGGCGCGCGGCGGCCCTCGCCACGCGCGTCGGCATCGGCCATCGCCTGACCCACTATCCCCAACAGGTGTCGGGCGGCGAGGCGCAGCGCGCCGCCATTGCCCGCGCGCTCGTGCATCAGCCGGCGCTACTCGTCGCAGACGAGCCCACGGGCAACCTGGACTCGGAAAACGGCGCCAACGTGCTGGCGCTGCTGGCGGATCTGAACCGCGACCTGGGCATCACGATCCTGCTCGCCACGCACGCCACCGAAGTGGCCGCGGCGGCCGCGCGCACGGTGCGCATGCGCGACGGGAAACTCGACCTCGGCGCATGAGCCTGCGCCTCTTTCGTCAGTTCATCGTGCGCCGCATGGTGCACGAGCGGGGTCGCACCCTGACCACCATTGCCGGCATCGCGCTCGGCATCGGCGTGGTGATTGCGATTCAGCTCACCAATTCCAGCTCGGTCCGAGGATTCGAAACGGCACTCGACACGGTGTCGGGCCGGGCGTCCATCGAGATCCTCGGTAGTGGCGGCATCGACGAGACACTGCTGCCGTCGCTTGGGTGGCTGCGCCAGTTCGGCCCCGTGTCGCCGGTGATTGAAGGCGATATGGCCATCGTGACGGCGGACACCACCGGCCGCGCACGGCCGGGCACCGCGCCAGGATTGACGCTACCGAATCGCGCCGAAGCCGTGAAGGTGCTCGGAGTCGACATCCTGCGCGACCGCACGCTGCGCGACTATGCGGTGGGTGCCTACGCCACGCCCGACGGTCAGGCCAGCACTGCCCCTGGCGCGCCAGGGGCTCGCGGCACCGAGCTGACGTCGCAGTCGTTCCTCGCACTGCTCACCAGCTCGCAGAGCATCGTGATCACCGAGAAGCTGGCGCGACGCCGCGGCTATAAGCTCGGGGACGAGATCCGGCTACTGGCCGGCGACCGCGTGAACACGTATGTGATTCGCGCGTTGCTCGAAGACAAGGGCCCCGCGCGGGTCATGGACGGCAGCTTCGTGCTGATGGACATTGCCGCGGCGCAGCTGGCCTTCGCGCGCCTGGGGCGCATCGACCGCATCGACGTACAGATCGAACGCGCGCCGACGGCCCTCGACGCGTCACGGGCGCCGACGAGCGCCGATCTTGATGCCGCCGCCGAGGCCATCGGCACGCGCCTGCCCGCCGGACTCACCGCCGCGCGGCCGTCCAGACGCGGGCAGCAGGTGGAGCGCATGTTGGCCGCCTTCCACATGAACTTGTCGGCGTTGTCGTGGGTGGCGCTGGTGGTGGGTCTGTTCCTGGTCTACAACACGGCCACCGTGTCGGTGCTGGCTCGGCGGGATGAAGTGGGCATGCTGCGTGCCCTCGGTGTGACCCGCCGTCAGGTGCTGGCGCTGTTTCTGGGCGAGGCGGCGCTGATGGGTCTGGCCGGCACGGCGCTCGGCCTGGGGCTGGGGCGCCTGCTGGCGGATGCGGCGGTGGGCGTCACGGGCGCCACGGTCAGCACGCTCTACATCGCCTCCGCGGCAGCGCCGCCGTCGCTTGAATGGACGCACGTGCTGCTGGCGCTCGCGATCGGCGTGCCGCTGTCGCTGCTGGCCGCCACCGTGCCAGCCCTTGAAGCCAGCCGCGTGCCGCCCACGGCGGCGATGCGGGGCGCCGACCAGCTGGACACGCGCGTGCGGCTGCGGCCGCGCACGTTCGTGGTGCCCGTGCTCGTGCTCGCGGCCGCGTTCGGCCTCGCGCAGCTCGGTCCCGTCGGCGGCATCCCGCTCTTTGGCTACCTCTCGGCATTTGTCACCATTCTGGGCGCCTCGTTGCTCGTGCCGGCGCTGGTCTACGGCATGGCGCGCGCGGTGCGGGCGCCGCTGCGCCGGCTGCTCGGCGTGGAAGGCGTGCTGGCGCACGCGCATCTGTCGTCGGCCATTCCGCGGCTGTCCATTTCGATTGCGGCGCTCTCGGTCAGTCTGGCCATGATGGTGGCGGTCGCCGTGATGATCGGCAGCTTCCGCGACACGGTCGTCTACTGGGTCGGCCAGACCTTGCAGGCGGATCTCTTCATCGGGCCGGGCGTGCAACCGACAACGGGCTCGGGACAGTCGCTGTCGAACACGGTGGTCGAGGCCGTGCGCGCCCATCCTGGCGTGGAGGCGGTCGACACCTTCCGCAATCTCGACCTCGTCTACCAGGGCAATCTGGTCGTGCTGGCCGCTGGGCAGTTCGACGTGGTGCTTTCGCACGGCGCGTTGCTCTTCAAGGCGCCGGCCGACGGTCGCGCCGCGCTCGCTGCGGCGGTGGGCACCGACACGGTAGTCGTGTCGGAAGCCTTTGCGAATCGCTACGGCACAAGGCCTGGCGACACGCTGCAGCTTGCCACCCGCGCCGGCGAGCGGCCGTTTGCGGTGTCGGGGGTGTATTACGACTACGCCATCGACCGGGGCGTGATCGTGATGGACCAGCGGACGTTCGCGAAACACTTCACCGACCAGCCGCCCACGAGCCTCGCCGTGTATCTGCGCGACGGCGCCGACCCGGAACAGGTGCGGCAAGAGATCATCGACGGACTGGATGAAGGCCATCGCGCGTTCATCTACACGAACCGGCTCCTGCGGGCCGAGGTGTTGCGCATCTTCGACAGCACGTTTGCCATCACCTACGCGCTCGAACTCATCGCGGTGGTGGTGGCGATGCTGGGCGTGGCGGGCACACTCCTTACCCTCGTGATCGAACGACGCCGCGAACTCACGATGCTGCGCCTCATCGGCGCCGCGCGTCGGCAGGTGCAGCGGGTGGTCGTGATCGAGGCCGCCCTGATTGGCGCCGCCAGCATGAGCATCGGCCTCGTCGTGGGGCTCGCGCTCTCGGTACTGCTCGTCTACGTGATCAATGTGCAGAGTTTCGGTTGGACGATTCAGTTTCGCGTGCCGGTGCCGTTCCTCGCGCAGGTGTCGCTGCTCGTGGTCGTGGCCACGGCGTTGGCCGGCTTCGTCCCCGCGCGACGAGCGACGCGGTTGGTGGTGGATCATGACGAGTAGGGATCAGCGGCTAGCGGCTAGCGGCTGGCGGCTAGGGCGGGGCGCGAGCCTGGGGAATTGGCGCTGGGGGCGGGGGCGGGACTCCAGTGCCGGCGCGGGCTGGCGTCGCCGCAGCCGACAGGAGCCGCGGTGGCTCGTGACGGCGAAATCTGAGCACCGCGAGCCCTGGCGGTCCTCCGTGGTCTTAAAGGCGGTTTCTCACCGCGGCAAGACGTCCCGCCAGCGCGGAGCGAAGTTGAGCCGGAAGGAGCTGCCGCGGCTCCTCTCGGTGCTCGGCGTGCTCACGCTGATGCTCGTCTCGCTGACACCAACGCACGCACAGTCGCCGTGGCGCGATGCGGCGCCGGGATATCAGTTCGCGTTCCCGCGCGATCATGCGAGCCATCCCGACTACAAAATCGAGTGGTGGTACTACACCGGCAGTGTCGCCACCGCGAACGGCCGGCGCTTCGGCTATCAGGTGACGTTCTTCCGCGTGGGCGTGGATGCGGCGCCGCTGAATCCCTCGCGCTGGGCCATTCGCGACATCCACATGGCGCATCTGGCGGTGTCCGATCCCGACGGCACGCGCTACCGCTTCGACGAGCGCCTGAGCCGCAGCGGCCCGGGCCTGTCGGGGGCGTCCGCCGACACCTACCAGGTATGGAACGAAGACTGGAAGGCAGGCCTCGACGGGCAAGGCCGTCACGTGATTGCCGCCGCATCGGCCAAGGCCGCCGTGCAATTGACACTGGACGAGGGCAAGGCGCCAGCGGTGAACGGCGTGAACGGGATCAGCCAGAAAGGCGCGCGTCAGGGCAACGCGTCGCACTACTACTCGGTCACCCGCATGCCCACGCGCGGCACCATCGTGGTAGACGGTGAACGGTTCGACGTGACCGGCGAGAGCTGGATGGACCACGAGTTCGGCACGAGCTTCCTCGAGCCCGAACAGCAGGGATGGGACTGGCTGTCGCTGCAGCTCGACGACAACCGCGAGCTGATGCTCTATCAACTGCGGCGCGCCGACGGATCGCGCGACCCGCGGTCGAGCGGCACGCTCGTGGACACCCGCGGCGGTACCACGCACCTCACCGCCGCTGACTTTACGCTCGCTTCCGCCGGCGCTACGTTCAAGGCACCGTCTGGCGCCACGTACCCGGTATCGTGGACCATCACGCTGCCGCGTGAGCAGCTGGCGCTCACGGTCACGACGCCGCTGGCAAACCAGGAGCTGGCCACCGCAGGCGCGGGCATCGCCTACTGGGAAGGTATGGTGCAGGTGGCGGGCACTGCGCGCGGAAGGGCCGTGGCCGGGCGCGGCTACCTCGAGATGACCGGCTACAAAGGCAGCCTAGGCCGCGTGATGAGCCTGACCTCCGGCCGGTAATGGCTACTTCTTGTTCTTCTTGACGACCCGGCCGCGGCTGCCGCCGGTCACTCTGAGCTGCATGAAGACACCGACCAGGCCCAGAGCAAGCCAAGCCCACGGCACCCAGACTTGACCCGGCGCCGGGTGCATCGGATACGGCACCCACACATCGCCCGCCGCCGCCGCCGCGAGTTTGGCCTTGTCGCCCGCCACCGCGAGTCCGCCCACGAGCATCGCCCAGGCGCCGCCAAACGCCGTGCCTACGACGGTGACATAGCGCTGCAGCCACGTAGCCAGCCAGGCGCCGGCCACCGAGGCGAGAATCAACACGTAGGGATGCGGGTCGCTCGACAGCCGCGCCCATACCAGGGTGACGGCCGTAGCGCCCAGACCCGCGCCAATGAGCGCCACGCCGATGAACGCCGCGGCCACCATGACGACGCCGCCGGCGAGTCCACCGAGCAAGAACGCACCGGCCATGTAGGCGGTCTCGCTCGGGCCAAGCAACGAACTGGCCGCCAGGCCGCCGATGATGAAGCCAAAGGCCGCCAGCACGTAACGCAGCAGCCGGTATCCGGCCACGCAGGCCATCGCGCCACACAACAGCAGCACGATGGCGGCAGGCAGTTGATAGGAGATGGGGAGCATCTCGTGAAACGCCGTCGAGCCTAGACCGGATCACCCGGGCTACGACACGTCGCGGCGACCCTCCATGGCTTTGCCCATCGTCAGTTCATCGGCGTACTCGAGGTCGCTGCCGACGGGAATGCCGGTAGCAATGCGAGTGACCCGCACGCCGAGCGGACGCAGGAGCCGTGCCAGGTAGATGGCCGTGGCCTCGCCTTCCACGGTGGGGCTCGTGGCCAGAATCACTTCGTCGACCGCATCCACGCCGATGCGCGCAAGCAGGCCCCTGATCTTCAGGTCGTCTGGTCCGATACCCTGCAGCGGCGAGATCGTGCCCATCAGCACGTGATACACGCCCTTGAAGCCGCGCGACCGCTCGATGACGTTGACGTTCTGCGGCTCTTCCACCACGCAGATCAGCCGGTGATCGCGCGCCTCGTCGGCGCAGTAGCGGCACGGGTCCACATCGGTGATGTTGTGGCACACCGAGCAATAGGTGACACTGTCCTTCACATGGCGGATGGCATCGCAGAGTCGCTCGCTGTCTTCCCGCGGCGTCTTCAGGATGTGGAACGCCAGGCGCTGCGCGCTCTTGGCGCCCACCCCGGGTAGCTTGCGGAATTGATCGACGAGCGCATCGAGGGGCCCGGGCAACAACGTCACATCTCCTCGATCTTGGTGCGTTCCACCGGGAAGATCTCGAGCAACGCCTGCACGGTTGGATCCGACAAGGCTTCCTGGCGCAGGTCCTCTTCACTCGGACCTGCCAGCGGGCGCTTGAGCGCCGGGCGCGGCGGCGCGGCCGACGGCATGGCAGCCGAAGCGGCGAGCGGCGGGGCCGCGGCATCCGCCACCGCGACGTGCACCGGAATCATGCGGCCGAATACCTGCTCGCCGAGGGCCTCGAGCCAGACGCGATTCTCGTCGCACTGCGCACGCGGCACCTTCTGGTTCGGCAGGAACGTAAACGTGATTCTCGCCGCCGTGACCTCGATGCGATACGCCTGGGCCACGACCGCGTTGTAGAAGAACACCTTGCCCGACTTCACGGCCGCGAGAAACGCCTCGCGCGCGCCCTCGGCGAGCGGTTCTCCGGGACTCGACGCGGGCACGGGCGCCGGCGCGGTCGCCGGCCGCACCGACGATGGGGCCGCCGTGCTCGGCTTCGAGTCCGGCGTCGCGGCACGTGGAGGCGACGTCGCGGCTAGCGCGGGCGCTGAGGCGGCAAACGCAGGGGCCGCCGGCATGCGGGCCACGGGCGCCGCGGCCGGCCGCGCCGGGGCTGCGGCGAGGCCACGGGCCCCGCTGCCCTCGAGCAGCTCAGCCAGCGGCAGGAGCTTCCGCAGGTGCATCAGACGCAACAGCGCCATCTCGAGCTGGAAGCGCGGATAGTCGGACTGCCGCACGTCGTATTCGGCACGCGTGAACCCGTCGAAGGTGCGCAACAGATCTTCGCGCGAGAACCTCGCGCCGATCGACTGCACGCGCTCGCGCTCTGACTCGCTGGCCACGTCGGGGTCCTTGAGCCGGCCGCTGTCGACCGACACCACCAGCAGGTCGCGGGTCGCGCGCGCCAGTTCCCGGCACAGCAGCCTCAGGTCGTAGCCCCGCTCGATGGCGGCGTCCACGAGCGAGAACGCCGCCGACGCGTCTTCGGCGGCAATCGCGTCGAGCATGTCGAAGACCAGGTCGCGGCCGACCAGCCCGAGCACGGTCGTGACGTCGTCGAGCGTGAGCGTATCGCCCGAGAATGCCCGGACCTGGTCGAAGGCGCTCAACGAATCGCGCATGCTCCCTTCGCCCGCGCGCGCCAGCAGCAGCAAGGCGTCGTCTGGCACCGTGATGCCTTCCTGCCCGGCGATGTAGCGCAGACGCTCGGACACCGTCTTTGACGAGATCGTGCGGAACTCGTAGATCTGCGAGCGCGACAGCACGGTATCGGGAATCTTGTCGAGCGCGGTCGTGGCCATCATGAAGACGACGTGTGCCGGCGGCTCCTCGATTGACTTGAGCAGCGCGTTGAACGACGAGTTCGACAGCATGTGGACTTCGTCGATCAGGAAGACCTTGTAGCGGTTGCGCGCCGGGGCGATCGACAACCCTTCGATGATCACCTCGCGCACATTGTCGACGCCGGTGTGGGTGGCGGCGTCGATCTCGAGGACGTCGATGTCACGCCCCTCGGCAATCTCGATGCACGCCTCGCACTCGCCGCACGGTGTGGGCGTGGGGCCTTGGGCGCAATTCAGGGCGCGCGCCAGGATCCGAGCGGTCGTGGTCTTTCCGCAGCCGCGCGGCCCCGCAAACACGAACGACTGGGCGATGCGCTTGCTCTTGAGGGCGTTGCGCAGCGTGCGCGTGACCGCCTGCTGGCCAAGCACGTCGTCGAGCGTCTGGGGTCGCCACTTGCGCGCAAGCGCCTGATAGGCCATGGAAGACTCAGTGGCTCCGTAAGGGTGCGGGCCCCACCGCAGCCCGGAGGGCCTGCAGCACATGCCAGGAGCTGCTGAGCGCTGCTGCCTTCCGGCCCTGACGCGGTTTGCAGACTGACATTGCACAGGTTCCGGGCCGCGGTGCGGCCCGCCGTCTCATCCGTCCGCGCGGCACGCGCGGAGTTCGACGGGACGAGTCGTAAGTGTAGCGTGGCGGGCGAGCTGGCGGCAAGGCGCTCGGGCCAATCTCCATGCTAGGATTCCGATTTGTTCACCTCTCCCCACAACGTCATTGGAGGTCGGCATGGAACGTCTCGTCCGTTGGGCACTACTCCTCGGGTTCTGCGTCTCCGGCGCCACGCCGGCGCTGGCCCAGAACCCGACGTTCGCTGTCTCGGGCGTCGTAACCGACGACCAGCAAGCCGTGCTGCCTGGAGTCACGGTCACCGTCCGCAACATCGCCACGGGCCTGAACCGCACCGCCGTCACTGACGGCGACGGCCGCTATGTGTTCTCGGGGCTGCCGCCCGAAGGCCGCTACGCCATCCAGATGGAGCTTACCGGCTTTGCGTCGCAGCTCCGCGACAACCTCGCCTTCAATGCCGGTCAGCGGGCCGTCATCAACGCGCAACTGAAGCTCTCGAGCATTCAGGAGACGATTACGGTCTCCGGGGAAACGCCGCTCGTGCAGGTCACGTCGTCGGAAGTGTCGTCGACCATCGACCGCCGGGCGTTCGAGACCCTGCCGGTGGCCCAGCGCAACTACATGCGCCTGCTGTCGCTTGACTCCAACGTCGTGCAGAGCCGGCCTGGGACCAATGCCGTCAACGTCGGTGGCGGCGAGGTGTGGAACTTTGGCACCTACGTGGACGGCACGAACAACTTCTCCAAGTGGCTGACGCTGCAGCGCGCGCCCCAGCAGGGCTCGGGCGGCTTCGCGCTCGAGACCGTGAAGGAAGTGCAGATCATCACCAATCAGTTCTCAGTGGAGTTCGGTGGACACTCGGCCGGCGTGGCGAGCATGATCACCAAGAGCGGCACCAACACGGTGGCCGGGTCACTCTTCGGCATGCTGAGGCCAGGCGGCCTCGACGCGCGTCCACCTTTGGCCCGCGTCGACGTGCCCTACAACCAGCAGCAAATGGGCGGCGTGCTCGGCGGCGCGGTCGTGAAGGACAAGCTGTTCTATTTCGGCAGCTACGAGTACCGGCGCGAGCGCAGCGAGGTGGCCATCACCTCGCCGGCGGCCACCGCGCCATCAGTGAAGACCCCGGCCAACGAGCACCAGGGCCACGTCCGCATGGACTACCGTTTCGACGACCGGAATTCCCTCGCCCTGCGCTACAACCTGGTGCGCTGGCAGAAGGACAACGAGGCTGGCGGCCTGAGCCTGCCTGGGACCGGTTTCATCTGGGACAACAACGTCGACACGGTGCACGGCATGTTCACCACCGTGAAGTCGTCGCGCTTCTTGAACGAAGTACGGGCGCAGTACTCACGCTACACCGACAGCCGCGCCGCCAAGGTCAATGCCGTGAATATCACCCGGACGAACTACTCGATCAGCGGCGGCAACGACCAGGGCTCGTGGGGCGTGCTGCCAGAAAAGACCTGGGACCTGTCGGACACGGTCTCGCTGTGGATGGGCAAGCACACCATGAAGCTCGGCGCGTCGATCACCTACGACGTGACCAAGCAGCTCTTCCAGCCGCTGCAAAACGGCGTCTACACGTTCAACGGCAACCCCACGCAGTTTCCCAACCCGTCGCAATACCGGCAGTCGTTCGCGCTGACCCCCGAAGCCGCGCTCATGTATCCGAAGGCCACCGTGCTCAGCGGATTCTTCCAGGAAGACTGGCGCGCCCGGCCGAACCTGACGCTGAACCTCGGCCTGCGCTACGACGTGGAGATCATCAAGGACATCCCCGACTGGCCGGCCGGCACCGACGCCAACAACTTCGACCCTCGCGTCGGCCTCGCCTGGGATCCCAAGGGCGATCAGAAGTGGGCCGTGCGCGGCGGCTTCGGCCGCTTCACGCAGCAACATCCGATTTTCACCATCGTGAAGGGCGGAGTGAGCGGCCGCAACGGCCAAGTGGTCCTGTCACTCACGCCGTCTGACGCGCTGTTCCCGACCTTCCCCAACCCCCTGCCGGCGTTTCCGCCGGGAGCGGTGCTACCGGCACGCGACATCCAGGAGATTTCGCCTGACCTCGAGAACGAGTTCGCGTGGGCCGGCAACGTCGCGATTCAGCGGCAGATCGGTGCGCGGGCGAGCGTGGAGATTGCGGCCAACATCAACCGCGGCCAGAAACACGGCTTCCTCGACATGAACCAGGCCGCTCCCATCGACAAGGCGGCGCTGAACGCGGCACTGGCGGCGGCGCCGTTGTCCACGGTCTTCCGGACCACCGCGCAGGCCGACGCCACGCGGCCGAACGTCCCGGTGCCGAACCGCTTCCGGCGCATGGACGTGCTGACCAACGAGGGCCGCTCCTGGTATCAGGGTGTGCGCGCCTCGGCCCGGCATTCCTCGCAGAACCTCTCGCTGACGGCGTCGTACACGCTTTCGAAGGCCGAGGATCGCCTCAACCACTGGTTCGCCCCCGAGGACAGCTCCAATCCCGAACTCGACCGCGGCCGCACCGGCGCCGACACGCCGCACAACTTCGTGGCGAGCGCCACCTGGGACCTGCCGGGCAGCGGCATCATCCTCGACGGCTGGCGTCTGAGCGGCGTGCAGCACGCGCAAAGCGGCACGCCGTACTCACTGCGCTACACGGGCTTCCCCACCGGCACCGGCCTCTCGCAGTGCAGCACCCGCGGCTGCCAGGCGGCCCGGCCTGGCGCGCGCAACACCGAACGCGGGGCGTCCATCAAATACACCGACGTCACGCTGGCGCGCACCTTCGCCATCGCTGGCGACCGGCTCGAGTTCCGCGCCGACGCCTTCAACCTGTTCAACAACTGGAATCTCACCGCCGACGGCTACGTTGGCATCATCGGCGCCGCCAACTTCGGGCAACATACCGGTGGGTCGGCGGTGTTCCCCGGCCGTCAGTTCCAGTTCGCGGCCACGTATCGATTCTGAGTCCGGTGGCGTCAGGCTCGAGGGGCGGGTGGCCATGCCGCCCGCCCCTCATTCATTCAGGAGATCGTTCATGACCCAGGCACGCCTGCTCGCCGCCGCGCTCGTCCTCACGGCCACCGCCATCGTCACCCCTCTTGCCGGCGCGCAGAGCAAAACCGTCCGCGTCCGCGTGCAGACCTCGCTTGGCGACATCGTGCTCGAACTCGATGGGGCCAAGGCACCGAACACGACCGCCAACTTCCTGAAGTATGTCGACGCCGGGCACTACGACGGCGGCACCTTCCACCGCACCGTGAAGATGGACAACCAGCCCGAGAGCCCGATCAAGATCGAAGTGATTCAGGCGGGCGTCAATTCGGCCAAAGCCAAGGCCGGCTTCGCGCCCATCACGTTGGAGCGTACCAACGCCACGGGCTTGCTGCACAAAGACGGCGCGGTCTCGATGGCGCGCGGCGCCGCCGACAGCGCCACGTCGGGCTGGTTCATCTGCATCAACGATCAGCCGTCACTCGACTTCGGCGGGCAGCGCAATCCCGACGGTCAGGGCTTTGCGGCCTTCGGACGAGTCGTCTCCGGCATGGACGTCGTGCGCAAGATCCAGCAGGCGCCCTCGTCGGCCAATCGCACCAGCAACCCCGAGGCGCAGAAGCTCACGCCGCCCATCAGCGTGCTCGAGGTGACCCGGCTTGCGCCATAGTTAGAGGGCATGTCGAGGCGATTGGTCGTCGGTCTGGCGGTGGCGGCCCTGGTGGCCGCCATGCTGGCTGTCGTGGCGCAACTGCGCCGGGCTGAACTATCCGTCGCTGATGTGGTGGGCACGCCGGCTGCCCCCACCGCGCCGTCGGTCACCGCAACCATTCAGGCCACGCCCGCGGTCGTGCGCGGACCCCGCATCGACTTCCTGCGCGCCCGCCCCGTTGGCGAGGCGGTGGGGAAAGACGATCGCCCGATGATCGCCAACGTCGCGATCGCCGACCTCGACCAGGACGGCCTGAACGACATCGTGGCGGCTGACGCGACGACCAACCGGGTCACGTGGGTGCGGCAAGCACCCGCCGGCCGATTCACGGAGCGGTCGATCGCCGAGGTCGCGGGCCCTGCACACGTGCAGGTCGTGGACCTCGACGGCGACGGCGACCTCGACGTGGCCGTCGCCAGTCTTGGGGTGTTGTTCCCGAACAATGCCAGGATTGGCGCGGTGATCTTGCTCGACAACGACGGGCGCCAACGCTTCACGCCGCACGTGGTGGCCGAGAAAGTGGCCCGCGTGGCCGACGTCCAGTCGGGCGATCTCGACGGCGACGGCGACCTCGACCTGGCGGTGGCGCTGTTTGGCTACGACCAGGGCGAGACGCGCTGGCTCGAGAATCTCGGCGGATGGCGGTTCGAGAGTCACCTGCTGCAGGAGCTGTCGGGCGCCATCAACGCCGGCATCGCCGATCTCGACGGCGACGGCGACCTCGACATCGTGACGCTCGTGAGCCAGGAATGGGAAGAGATCTACGTGCACGTGAACGACGGCACCGGCCACTTCACGGCTCAGCGGATCTTCGGCGCGAGCAACGAGGACTTCGGCTCGAGCTGGATCTCGCTGGCCGACCTCGACGGCGACCGCGACCTCGACGTGGTCTACAGCAACGGCGACGCCTTCGACTACGCCACCACGGCCGGGCGGAGCTGGAACGGGCTGCAGTGGCTCGAGAACACGGGCGGCGTGGCGTTCACCTATCACCGCATTGCCGACATCCCCGGCGCCTCGAGCCCACAGGCCGCAGATCTCGATGGCGACGGCGATCTCGACATCGCCGTAGTGAGCGCCTACAACAACTGGGCCGATCCGGCCGCGCAAAGCCTGGTGTGGCTCGAGAACGACGGCCACGCGACCTTCACGATTCATGAGGTGGCGTCGGCGCCTACCCACCTGGTCACGCTGGCCGCAGGCGACCTCAACGGCGACGGACGCGCCGATCTCGTCACGGGCGGCATGCATATGAGCTGGCCCTACGACCGGCTGTCGCGGCTCACGACGTGGACCAACGAATGGCTGCCCCGCGCGCGCTAGGCGGCGCGCCCTGGTGGGCGGGGGTGGTGGTGCTGGCGGCCGCGGCCATCGCCTGGGTGGCCACCGGCGTTGTCACCCAGCGCGCAGGGGCCGCGCGACTGCCGCCTCTGCCAGACTTGGGCGGGGTGGCCGCACCCATTCGCGAGGCGATTGTCGAGGCCAATGCCCGGGCGCATGCCGCGCCGACCGCCGCCGCCATCGGCGAGCTGGGACGCGCGTATCACGCCAACCTGCGGCCTCTCGACGCGATGGCAACCTATGCGCTGGCCGAACGGCTCGCGCCATCGACCTGGCGATGGACGTATTTGCGGGCCCTGCTGCTCGAAGAGCGGGGCGATCAGGACGCCGCCCGCACCGCTTTCGAACACGTGGCGACCGCCGCGCCCGACTTCGGCCCCGCGTGGTATCGCCTCGCTGAGCTGGCGTTCAAACAGCGACGGCTCGATGACGCCAGCACCGCGTACGAGCAGGCCCGCGACGCGCCGGGCGCGGCACCGTATGCGCCGCCTGGGGTCGGGTCACGCCAGGTCGTGCCGCTCAGTGCCTACGCCGGCCTCGGGCTCGCCCGCGTGGCGCTCGACCGCGGCGATCGCGAGGGCGCGGTGCGGCAACTTCGCGTGCTGGTCGGCAGCTACCCCGCGTTTGGCCCGGCGGCCGCCCTGATGCGAACGGCCGAGCGGCGCCTCGGGTCAGACGCCGGGCGCTCATCGGTGCCCGACGCGACCTACGACGGGCCGTTTGTGCCGCCGGCCGACCCACTGCTCGACGCGCTCGTCGCAGAGTCGCGCCACGGCGACATGCTGCTGAAGTACGCGGGCATCGCGACGCGCGCCCGGGACGCGGCGTGGCGCGAGTATCTGGCGCGACGGGCATTCTCGTTCAATCCGCGCGACTTGAATGTGCTCATGGAGATGGCGGGCATGCTGCAGTCGTCGGGCAAGCTGCCTGAGGCACTGGCGTACTTGCGGACGCACGAGACGCTCGCGCCGGGCGACCATCACACCCTGGTCCAACAAGGCAAGGTGCTCGCCGATCTTGGGCGTACCGCGGAGGCGGAGGCGGTGTTGCGACGCGCGGTGCTCGTGCGCGACACCACGGCGGAGTTCAACCTCGGCACAATCCTCGATCGTCAAGACCGCTGGGAAGAGGCGCGCTCGCACTACCTGCGAGCGCTCGCCATCGACCCATTCAACACCGGCGCGATGAACAATCTCGCGGTGGGCCTCGACCGGCACGGACAGACTCCTGATGCGATCGTCCAGTTCGAGCGGGCCATCGACATCGATCCTGGCAACGCCGAGTTCTACGTGAACTACGGCAGCGCGCTCATCGGGCAGAAACGGCTCGACGACGCCGTCCGCGTGCTGACGATCTCCATCGGCCTCGAGCCGCGCGCGCCCAACGCACACAACAACCTCGGCATCGCGCTGGCCCAGCAGTCGCGGTTGCTCGACGCACGCGCGGCCTTCGAGCGCGCGTTGCAGCTCGATCCCGCGCACGTCAACGCGCGTCGCAATCTCGAACGGACTGTGGCGATCCTGCGGCCCGGTCGGCCATAGGCGCGTCGCGGCAACAGCCGCAAGGCAGCCGCGTCAGTGAGACGGCGGCGGTCTGACGCCGTTCAGACCTCGTTGAGCAGCCGTCGCGCCAGGTCGGCGTAGAGGTCCACGGCCCGCTCGAGGTCGGCAACGGCAATGTGCTCGTGATCGGTGTGCGCGACGTGGATGGTGCCGGGACCGAGCAGCAGGGGCCTGCCCCAGTTGGTCAGGAACGGCACGTCACTGAAGTAGGCGAACACCTCGGTGTCGAAACCCGGCACGGTGTGCAGACGCACGGCAGGCAGTTCGAGGATCTCCTGCACCTCGACGCGGCCGGCCACGGTGGACGCCAGCGTGGCCCGCAGTTCGTCGTGCGCGCCCACGGTGCGGAAGAACACCTCGGCTTCGGCGTGCGGGGGAATCACGTTGGGCGCGACGCCGCCCGAAATGAGGCCCACCGTGTAGTGGGTCACGCCGAGCAACGGATCGACCGGCCACGAGGCGGCACGCAGCGCGCTCAGCACGTCGATCAGTTTTTCGATCGCCGATTCGCCGAGCTCGGGGTAGCCCGAATGCGCGGCCCTACCGCGGGCGATGAGCCGCACGCGGAAGCACCCCCGCGTGGCCAGCCCGAGCTTCAGCTCGGTCGGCTCGCCGTTAATCAGGAAGCGCGTGGCCGACGCGATCGTATTGGCGGCTTTCGCGCCGTCGCTGCCCCGCTCTTCGCCCGCCACAAACACCAGCCCGACGCGCGTTTCGCCGTCGGCCCGCAGCCGTTCGGCCGCCCCGACCATCGCGGCCAGAATGCCCTTGGCGTCACACGCGCCCCGGCCGTGCAGGATGCCGCCGTCGACCCGGCTTGGGAAGAAGGGCGGCACGCAATCGAAGTGCGTGGAGAACACCACGTCTGGTTCGCCCGCAGCGGCAATGACGTTGATGCGATCGCCCGCCACGGGCTGTTCGAGCACCGAGTAGCCACGGCCGCGCAAGTAGCCGGCCAGCACGCGGGCGACCGGTCCTTCCTGCCCGGTCGTTGACTCGATGTCGATGAGGGTGCGCGCCAGGGCGACGACGTCTACCGGATCCACTGTTCGAGCTCCGTCCGCGTATCGGTCTTGTCGTCGCGGTACTTCACGATGACCGGTGTGGCGAGCGACAGGCCCCACTCCTTGCCCGCGCCGACGGTGACCGACCGCGCGCCCGGCACCACCACGGCCCCCTCGGGAATTACGAGCGGCTGCCCTGGCTCCGGCTTGATGATGCGGCCATTCGGCAGGTCGTACACCGGCGTAGACCCCGTGAGCACGGTACCGGCGGCAATCACCGCGCGCCGCTTCACGATCGCGCCCTCGTAGATACCGGTGTTCCCGCCGACGAGCGCGTCGTCTTCAATCACGACCGGCATGGCGCCCACGGGTTCGATGACGCCGCCAATCTGCGCGCCGGCGCTCAGGTGCACACGGGCACCAATCTGCGCGCACGAGCCCACGAGCGCGTGCGAGTCGACCAGTGTGCCTTCGCCCACATAGGCGCCAATGTTGATGTACATCGGCGGCATGCAAATCACGCCCTTGGCCAGGTAGGCGCCCTCGCGCACCGACGACCCGCCCGGCACGATCCGGATGCCTGCCTGCGTGCCTGGGCGCTTCAGCGGCATCGTGTCCTTGTCGTAGAAGGGCAAGCCGCCCGCCGACATGTCACTCAGCTCGCCGAAGCGGAAGCCGAGCAGAATCCCCTGCTTGACCCACGCGTTCACCCGCCAGCCGGTAGCCGACGCCTCGTCGGGTTCGGCCGACCGCACGTCGCCTGCGCCGAGCCGTTCCTGCAACTGACGAAACGCCTCGCGCGCCGCGTCCTTGTCGGCGCCCGCACCAGCTGCGAAGAGTTCTTCGATTGCATCTTTCAGCGTCATGGGTCTCTCATCTAGGCGGCGGCCCTGGCCACGATGGGCATTCCCAGCTCCCGCATCGCCGCCAGCACCTTTTCGCGCGAGGCCGCCCGCGGCGGCACCATTGGCAGCCGGAAGTACTCACCACACAGGCCCATCGCAGCCATCGAGAACTTCACTGGGCCGGGACTCGACTCGCAGAAGTTCACCTGCATCAGCCCGAGCAGTCGCTGGTGGCTCGTGCGCGCGGCCGCGAAATCGCCGCGCTCGGCGGCCTCGACCATGTCGGCCATCTCGCGCGGAATCTGGTTCGAGCACACCGAGATGATGCCGCGTCCGCCAATCGCCATCAGCGGCAGCGTCACTGCATCATCGCCCGAAAGCACCAGGAAGTCATCGGGCACGGCGCGCAGGATGTCGGCCATCTGCGACATGTTGCCCGAGGCCTCCTTCACCCCGATGATCGTGGGAATGGTGGCGAGCTTCGCCAACGTGGGCGCGTCCACGTTGCAGCCCGTGCGGCCGGGCACGTTGTAGACGATGATCGGCAAGGGCGTGGCGTCCGCAATCATCGAGTAGTGCGCGTACAGCCCCTCGGGCGTGGGGCGGTTGTAGTACGGCGTCACCGACAGCAGGCCGGTCGCGCCCGCCTGCTGCATTTCAGCGGCCGCGTGCGCGATCTCGCGCGTGTCGTAGCCGCCGGCGCCGGCCAGCACCGGGGTCTTTCCGCCGGCTTCGTCGACCACGATCTCGACCACCCGGCGGCGCTCGGCGGCGCTCAGTGTGGGCACTTCGCCCGTCGTGCCGCATGGCACGAGGAAGTGCACGCCGAGGTCGATCTGGCGTCGGGCCAGACGCCGGACCGCTGCCTCGTCAACGAGGCCGGTGGACGTGAAGGGCGTGATGAGCGCCGTGCCTACTCCCGTGAACGTCTTGCGCATGTCAGTCTCCCGTGCCGGTCGCGGCCGGCCCAGCCATCAGGAAATCCCGCATCGTGAACCACCCGCGCCGGCCCACCAGCCAGCGGGCGGCTTCGAGCGCGCCGCGGGCGAACACGCCGCGGTCTCGCACCTGGTGGGTCAGGGTGACCGTCTCTGACGGCCCATCGAAGCCGATCGTATGGGTGCCGGGGATGAACCCGGCGCGCGTGGCCGCCACGTCGATGCCGCGTGTGTATCCCGCAGCCACCATGGCTCCCTGCAGCATGAGCGCGGTGCCCGACGGCGCGTCTTTCTTGGCGGCGTGGTGCAGTTCGTGGATCCACGCGCCAAAATCCGGGTGGGGCTCGAACCGGCGCGCCGCCTCTTCCACCAGCAACTGGAACAGGTTCATGCCGAGCGAGAAGTTCGCCGACGCCAGCACCGCCGTGCCCGCGCGCGCCACCTCGGTTCGCAGTGCCGCTTCGTGGTCCTGCCAGCCCGTGGTGCCCACCACCACGTTGACGCCGCGGGCAGTCAGCTTGGGCAGGTTCACCGGCACGGCGTACGGCAACGTGAAGTCGATGGCGACGTCGATGCGGCCGTAGTCGCGCGTGAAGCCGTCGGGATCCTGCTCGGTCACGATGCCGGCCAGCTCGAAGCCGTAGTCTGGCGCCAGCTGTTCGACCAGTTGGCCCATGCGGCCGTGGCCCACGAGCAGCAGCCGGTTCATGCGCGGCCGTCCGTCCCGGCCGGCGCGAAGAAGTGGTCGTGCAACCGTCCCAGCACGAGTGGCACGTCGGCTTCGCGGATCACGAACGTGATGTTACGCCGAGACGCCGCCTGCGAGAGCAGCTTCACGGGCACGTCGCCGACCGCCTGCAGCACCTGGCCCACGAGCGTCGGGTCCTGTTGCAGGCCCTCACCCACGGCACACACGATGGCCATGTCGTGCTCGAGCGATACCTCGGCAAACTCCGAGAGCGCAGCCACGATCTCGGGCAGGTGGCGACGGTCGTCGACCGTGACCGACACGCTCACCTCGGACGTGGTGACGACGTCTACCGGCGTCTTGAAACGCTCGAAGGCCTCGAAGAGCCGGCGAAGGAAGCCGTGCGCCATCAGCATCCGCGTGGACGTGATGTCCACGACGGTCACGTGCTTCTTGGACGCCAGCGCCGTGAGCGTGCCGTCACTTGGCGGCCGCTCGGCGGTAATCAGCGTGCCGGGCGCCTCGGCACGTTTCGAGTTGAGAATGCGCACCGGGATATTGCGCGCCACGGCCGGCTGGATAGTGGCCGGGTGCAGGACCTTCGCCCCGAAATACGCCAGCTCTGACGCTTCCGCAAACGAGATGTGGGGCACGACGCGAGGTTCCGGCACGACGCGCGGGTCGGCGGTCAGCATGCCGTCGACATCGGTCCAGATCTGAATCTCGTCGGCGCCCAGGCAACTGCCGACGATGGCGCCGGAGTAGTCGGAGCCACCGCGGCCGAGCGTGGTGGTGATACCAGTAGCCGTGGCGCCGACAAAACCGCCCATCACGGGAATCTGTCCCTCCGCCAGGGGGCCGCGCATCTGCGCGCCGAGCGCGACCGTGGTCTCGGGAAAGAGCGGCACCGCCGCCGTGTGATCGCCACTGGTGACCACCGCCGAACGCGCATCCACCCACGTGCCGCGCAGTCCGTGCGCGGCCAGCGCCGCCGCCACGATGCGACTGCTCACGACTTCGCCGGTTGCGGCGATGGCGTCGAGCCACCGCGGCGACACCTCGCGCAGCACGCCGAGCGCCTCAACGATGCGCTCCAGTTCGTCGAACTCGGCGTCGATGCCGGCTCGCACCGCAGCGCTGAGCGCCTCGTCGGTCACGACCTCAGACACGGCGATGTGCCGGGCTCGCAGGTCGCGCAGGTTGTGGCGCGCGCCCTCGGCATCGCCCGCGCCCGCCTCGGCGGCGACGCCCAGCAACCGGTCGGTCACGCCCGATAGCGCCGAAACGATCACGACCGGTCCGCGTACCCCGGGCGGCGAGGCCGCGTCCTTCTCCCGCTGTCGCCGCACGATGGCCATCAGGCGCTCGATGGCCGCCCGGTCTGCCACCGACGTCCCGCCGAACTTCATGACGACCACTAGACGAGCCCCTCGCCGACCATCAGCTCGGCGTTCAGGATTGCGGCACCGGCCGCACCGCGCACCACGTTGTGTGCGAGCGCGACGAACTTGCAGTGGAACACGGGACACACGCGCACGCGGCCCACGCACACGGTCATGCCGTCGCCTCGTTCGGCGTCGAGACGCGGCTGGGGACGATTGGCCTCGGCCATCACGTCGATCGCGGGGTGGGGCGCGCTCGGCAGGCCGAGGTCCTGCGGGCGGCCCTTGAAGTCGCGCATCGCGGCGACTACCTCCGCGATCTCGGGCGCGCTCGCAAACTCCACCGACACGGTGATGGTGTGGCCGTCGATCACGGGCACGCGGTTGGTGTGCGCGCTGATCCGCATGGCGTGCGGCTGACGTCCGCCGTCGGTGCCGAGAATCTTCTGCGTCTCGGTCTCCATCTTCTCTTCTTCGCCGCCGATGTAGGGCACGACGTTGCCCAGGATGTCGAGCGAGGGCACGCCCGGGTAGCCCGCTCCAGACACGGCCTGCATGGTCTGCACGATGACGCGGGTGATGCCGAACGGGCGCAGCGGCGCGAGCGCCGAGGCCAGCACCACCGTGGAGCAGTTGGGGTTGGTGACAATGGCGCCGGTCCAGCCCTTCACGCGGCGCTGCTCGGCAATGAGGCTCAAGTGATCCGCGTTGACCTCGGGGATGAGGAGCGGGACCAAAGGGTCCATGCGGAAGTTGCGCGCATTGCTCACGACGATGTGTCCGGCGGCCGCAAAAGCGCCTTCGACCTCGCCCGCCACCGACGCGTCGAGCCCCGAGAACACGATCTGCGGCGCGCGTCCGGGCATGCATGCGTCCACCGTGCGGCCGGCCGCGTCGGCGGGCATGGGCGCGGCCAGACGCCAGGGCGCAGCGTCGCGGTAGGCCTTGCCCTCCGACCGTTCACTGGCGGCGAGCCACACCGGCTTGAACCACGGGTGGCGCGACAGGCGCGACACGAAATGCTGCCCGACGACTCCGGTGGCCCCGAGCACGCCCACTTCAATTGACCGCTGCTGCATGAGAATCGATCCTGTCATTTTGGTAAGTTCGCCCTGACAACACAAAACCCGCCATGCGCTGGGTGCGCGCTGGCGGGTTGCTCTGGTGCCCGAGACCTCTGGACGCGTGTCCGAATCTAGGCGCGCACCTGGCCCTCCGCCGCGAGTCGCTTTCGCGTCGCACGCTTTCGAGAGGCGAAGCAGACTACGGCCGTCATCGGTGCGACGAAGTATAGAAGTGCCGGCCCGACGAGGTCAAGTGCGCGACGCGTCGACGCGTCTGCTTACGAGCTTTCGGGTCAACACCAAGTGCCCACCGAGCGCGATCATGACCAGCACGGTTGGGAGCCACACGTAGGGGACATACAGCACCCACGTGTTGACATGGCGAGGGTCGTCGCCAAACGCCCGCACCATCGGCGAGGAGCTCCGGGCGATCCAGCCAATCACGACGAGACATCCCAGTCCCCACAGATTCCACGCCCACAGCAGCGCGCGAGGAACATGCGCGACGCGCATCGCCAGCCAGAGCACAAGGGCGCCGACGCCCGTCACGATGTCGAAGTTGTAGCCCGAGTACGACAACTCCGAAGGCATGATCGCGAGTCCGGCGGCCCGATGCATCACAATTTCGAGCGGCAGCCGAAATATCTGCAGCCCGACCAGCGAGGCCACCGGCCAGGCCGCGGCGGCTCGCGCGCCTGGTGCGGTGCACGCCATCAGCACGGGGAGGCCGAAGATGAGCAGGATCATCACCGCCATGGGCGGAGGCGTGAAGTCAAACCGCGCCAGGACCCCCGACATCGCCAGTGCGGCCGTGCCGCACATCCAGACAGAGGCCGGCGCCGCGATCAACCACGGGCTGACGCGTTGATAGCGCGCGTTGAGCCAGCTCACGACGCCGGCCATCAGCACCGCCAGACCGCCGATTCCCACCGCGGTGACGACGTCCCAGGTGGGCGGCGTGGGCACGAAGGCGGATGGCGGCATGGTGTCCTTCGCGGCTCACGCCGTCAGTTCCTTGTTCTGCGTGTCGGGAATGCCGGTCCAGGCGACAGCCGCCAGCAGGAACGCCGCGCCCGTGATGGCAAACGCCGCGCCGAAGCCGCGAGACCCGGCCATCGAGCCCACGACAAACGGCGCCGCCGCGCTCGCGATCCGTCCCACGTTGTAGCCGACGCCCGCCGCGGTCGCGCGGACGGAGGTGGGATACAGCTCCGCAATCACCGCGCCGAAGCCGCTGTAGTAGCCCGTGCCGAAGAACGCCACCAGCGGGCCGAGCAGCAGCAGCAACACCGGCTGGCGCAGGTAACCGTACAGCGGCAGCAGCACGCTCGCCACGAGCACGAAGATGATGTACGCACGCTTGCGGCCAATCGCGTCGGCGATGTAGCCGAAGCTGATATAGCCGAACCACATCCCCACCTGCATGGCCATCACGAACCACGACATGGCCGACGAGCTAAGCCCGATGCCACCGCGCTCGACTGGCAGGTTCAAGTAGGCCGGCACCCAGAGGTTCAAGCCCCACCAGCCAAACAGCGTGCACGCGTTCATCAGGATCAGGAACACCGTCGTGCGCCCGCGCGCGCCGGTGAAAAGCTCGCCGATCCGGCCGCGAGCGGCCGGTGCCGTGCGCTGCCATAATTCAGGCTCTTCGACGTTGCGACGAATCCACAGCGTGAAGAGCGCCGGAATCACCCCCACGAAGAACACGCCGCGCCAGCCCCAGAGCGGCATCACGACCAGGTTCACGAGGGCGGCCAGCGCGTAGCCGATTGCCCACGAGCTCTGCACGAACGCCAGGGCCTTCCCGCGGTGGCGCGCCGGGAACGTCTCGGACACAAGGGCCACACCAGTGGCCCACTCGCCGCCCATGCCAAAGCCGAGCAGGATGCGGAACACCGCCAACTGCGTGACGTTCTGGACGAGGCCGCAGGCCGCGGTGAACACCGAGTAGATAAGCACCGCCGCCATCAGCGCGCGTTTGCGGCCGATGCGATCGGCCAGCACGCCAAAGACCACGCCGCCCGCGGCGGCCGACAGCAACGTGAGCGCGCCCAGCTGCCCGGCCACTGCGGTCGAGAGTTGCAGCACCGGATCCTGGATGAGTGAGGCCAGCACCAGCGAGTAGAGCATGACGTCGAACGAGTCGAGCATCCAGCCCAGTGACGCGGCCACAAACGCATGGCGCGCGCGCGCGTCGGCGGCATGCCACCAGGCGAACATGCTCGTGTCGTCAGCAGGAGCGGCGACAATCGCGGCGGCAGGGGTGACGCTCATACGGGCCCTCGAGCCGCAAGCATGACCGCGGCGGCCCCACACTACCACCGCTCCAACCTTTCTCGCGTCCCGGCATCATTCCGTGACAGTATGCCGCCCAACGGGAGGCCGCACATGTTCGAAGTACTCCGCGTGGTCGGGACTGGCCAGACGTTACTGGCCATGGGACTGACGGCCGTGTCCATGCTGACCATGCACCTGCCAGGCGGGGCCGCGCAGGGCACGCTGCGGGCACAGCTCGTCGGCCATTGGCGGCTGGTCTCGAGCGAGCAGCTCCGCGAAGGCGAGGCGCCCGTGTTTTCGCTCGGCCCGTCTCCGGTCGGCATGATCAGCTACACGGCCGATGGACACATGCTGGCGCAACTGTCTTCGACCATCCGGCCGAAGGTGCGGGCCGCTGACGCCACCGCCGAGCAGCAACGCGAGCTGCTGCGCACCTATACCGCCTACTTCGGCACCTTCGACGTCGACGAGACGGCCCGGACCGTGACCCACCACCGCGACGGCAGCCAGGTGCCCGGCGAGCGCGACTTCGTGCGTGCCATCGACCTGCGCGGGAACCGGCTGGTGCTGACGACGCCCACGACCGTTGTCGACGGCACGAAACGCTTTGCCCGCATCACCTGGGAACGGCTCGGCGTGGCACCGGTCGTGGCACCGCATGTCGCCGCCGCGCGCGCAGCCGTGGCCGGCACCTGGGAACTGGTGGAGCACACAACCACCATGGGCAACGGCGACGTGCGCCGCAGCTTCGGCGCCTCGCCCAAGGGTCTCTTCATCTTCCACGCAGACGGACACACGACCGTGCAGATCGTGAATCCCGATCGGCCCGTCACGCCGCTCGCCGTGGCCACCAACGACGAGGTGCGGGCGCTCTCCCGCTCCTACCTCGCCTACTTCGGCACCTTCGACGTGGACCTGGCCACGAAGAAGATCGTCGTGCACACCATCGGCGATCTCAATCCCGCCAACGGCGGCGTCGATCAGATCCGTTTCTTCGACCTGCAGGGCGACATGCTCTACCTGCGGCCGCCGCCCACGCCCGTCGCAGGCGGCGGCCAGCAGGTGTCGCGCATCACCTGGCGCCGCGTGAAGTAGGCGCCAGGCGCCGCTCAGCGGGCCGCGGCCGCCAGTGGGGCCGTGGCGGCTTCGGACTGGAACAGGTGGTCGTGGAACGTGACGTCTCCCGATTCCACCGAATACATCGCGCTCACGATGCCGATCTTGCCCTCGTTGAAGAGGTGCTCGAGGATCGGGCTGCGTTCGAGGATGGCGCGCATCTGCTGGCGCGTGTTCTCGAGCGCCACGTGCTCCACAAACGCCTGTGGTTCCGAACCGCGCCCCTGACTGGTCTCGACGACATGCACCGCCGGGCTGATCTTCGTCAGCAGGCCCGTGAGGTGTCCCATCTGCACGTAGTCGCAGGCGCCCTTGACCGCGCCGCAACGCGAGTGCCCCAGGACCACGATGAGCTTCGACCCGGCCACGTGACACGCGAACTCCATGCTCCCGAGGATGTCCTCGTTGAGCACGTTGCCGGCGATGCGCACGCTGAAGATGTCGCCCAGGCCCTGGTCGAAGACGAGCTCGGCCGACGTGCGCGAGTCGATGCAGCTCAGCACCACCGCAAAGGGGAACTGACCAGCCGAGGTCTCGTTCACCTGCTGCAGCAGGTTGCGATTCGCGCGCAGGTTGTTCACGAACCGGCGGTTGCCCTCCTGCAGGATGTCGAAGGCCATTTTCGGGGTGAGGGTCGTCTGGATGTCTTTGGTCTGCGTACGCATGGTGTGACTGCTCCTTGTCTGTAACGAAACGACGGTGATGGCGTATGGCGCGCGGGCGACGGGCCGTGCCTAGACGGAGGCCTCGTTCGCGGCGCGTCGCTCGGTCTCGCGGCGAATCATGCGCTGCACCTTGCTGAGGGGGTCGTCGCCGCGCTTGCGCGGGCCGTAGAGCCCCTTCACGGTCAGGTCCACGTCGATGATCTTGGCGCGCTGCTCGTATTCCTTGATCACTTCGTACACGTCGTAATCGATGTTGACCGAACGCGTGGCGTCGATCACGACCTTGGAGCCCGGCGGGATTTCGTCGAGCGTGCGCATGATGGAGGCGCGGTTCAGGAACGAGACATCTTCAGAGAGGCTGAGTTGCCACACCGCTCCCGGTTCGTGCGCCTGCTCATCCACGAAGTACGGGTTGCTGTAGTTGGTCAGCAGAATCTGGAATACCGCCACCGCCATGCCGAGCGAGATGCCCACCAGAAGGTCGGTGGCGAGGATGCCCACGACGGTGACCATGAAGGGCAGGAACTGACCCCAGCCGAGCTTGTACATCGACTGGAAGAGCGCCGGCTTGGCCAATTTGTAGCCCACCGTGAGCAGAATCGCGGCGAGCGTGGCCAGGGGGATGCGATTGAGCAGCGCGGGCACCGCCATCACCGCCCCGACCAGCAGCACGCCGTGCAGAATCGCCGAGGTCTTCGAACGGGCACCCGACTGGATATTGGCCGAGCTGCGCACGATCACCTGGGTAATTGGCAGGCCGCCAATCAGGCCCGAGATGACGTTGCCGAGGCCCTGCGCCTTGAGTTCGCGGTTGGTGGGCGTGATCCGCTTCTCGGGGTCGAGCCGGTCGGTCGCTTCGACACACAGCAGCGTCTCGAGGCTGGCGACGACCGCCAGCGTGATGGCCGTGGTGTAGACGGCAGCGTTGCCGACCTGCGTGAAATCGGGAAACGAGAGCAGGGCCCCCAGGCCAGACAGGCCGGTCGTTTCCGGCAGCTGCACCAGATGCGTCGGGGTGATGGCCAGGCCCGGAGCCATCGCCCTGAACACTTCGTTGAGCACGATGCCGAGCACGACCGCCACGAGCGGCCCCTGAATCCAGAGCGACGCCTTGATGCGCTTGATGAACGGCTGCTCCCAGGTCACGAGCACGATGAGCGACAGGACGGCGACAAGCAGCGCGCCCTCCTGAATCATCCCGAACATGTGGCCCAAGGCCGACAAGGAGTTGTCGCCGCCGGCGGTGTTGGCAAACGCAAGGTTGCCCTCGGCATCCGCGTCGTAGCCCACCGCATGCGGCAGCTGCTTCAGCATGATGGTGAGGCCGATGCCGGTCAGCATGCCCTTGATGACCGACGACGGGAAGTAGTAGCCGATGACCCCGGCACGCAGGAACCCGAGCGCCAGCTGAATCAGTCCGGCCATCACCACGGCCAGCAGGAAGGTCTCCCACGAGCCCAGGGTCTGAATGGCGGTGAGCACGATGACGGCCAGCCCGGCAGCTGGACCGCTCACGCCCAGAGCGGATCCGCTGGCAGCGCCCACGACGATGCCGCCGACGATGCCGGCGATGATGCCGGCGGCCAGCGGTGCGCCTGAGGCGAGGGCGATGCCGAGGCAGAGCGGCACGGCCACGAGAAACACGACGAGACTGGCGGGCAGGTCTGACTTGAGGCGGTCGGTAACGGTCTGTGACATCGGTCTGGCTCCTGATGAACGAGGGCCAGATTAGCGAAGTTCACGGAGAACGAAAAACAGATAATTGTGACGTCACTTATAGATTTTATGAGCCGTTTCCGTCAGCGCGGCAGCGCGCCGACGGTCGCGGGCCGGCGATCGTCTCCGCCTGGCGCCGTTTCCCAGGTGTACGTCCGCTTGGTGACGTATTTCTCGAACCAGTCGAGCTCGACGTTCACTTTGAAGAGCTCGTGCCGGAGTTCGCCCCAGCCGTGCGGCTCCCGTGGCGCGATGTAGAGGTGTGTGGGCACGCCCAGGCTCCTGAGGGCGCGGTACATCTCCACCGATTGCGGCGACGGCACGCGCACGTCCTCCGCACCCACGAGGAAGATCGTGGGTGTGGTCACGTTCGAGACGTACTTGAGCGGCGAGTGATCCCAGTAGGCGTCGATCGGCGCATTGGCCTGCCACGGCGTGCCGCCGAACCACGGC
>JANMDX010000406.1:0-1509 GCA_031376505.1 Acidobacteriota bacterium | reverse complement strand
ACCTCAACCTCGACAAGCCCAACAGCACCCGCGGCGACGCGAGAACCTTCCGTCTCGCGGTGATTTACCGCTTCTGACCGCCATCCCCCGGCGGGGGAAACATATCCAAGCCGACGGGCGTGGAGTAGTGCCTGTGTGTCTGCGCGACACGCCGCCAAAGTCCGCTGCATTGACCTCGAACCCGCACGCCGCATGACCACGCCCCTCGCCCGCCCCGGACTGACCCGCCGCCAAGTCGCCGCGGGCGCGGGCGCGCTCGCGCTCGCACCGTTGTACGCCGCGTATCAGGCCACACGCACGGCGCCGATTTCGCTCGCCAAACCGACCGCGACCGTCGCCGAGCTGGCGCCGCCGCGGATTGCCCCGCCCGCCTTTCTGGAAGACCTGAAGCAACGCAGCTTCCGCTTCTTTTGGGAGACCACCGACGCCCGCACCGGCTTGGCCCCCGACCGTTGGCCGTCGCGTTCGTTCGCCAGCATCGGGGCGGTGGGCTTCGCGCTGACGGCCTCTCCGATCGGTGTGGCGCGCGGCTGGATCACGCGCGAGCAGGCGCGCGCGCGTGCCCTAGCCACGCTGCGCTTTTTCCACGGGGCGCCGCAAGGGCCAGAGGCCACCGGCACCGCCGGCCACATGGGCTTTTTCTATCACTTCCTCGTCTTGGCCAGCGGCACGCGCTTCGGCGACTGCGAGCTGTCCACCATCGACACCGCGCTGCTGCTGGCCGGCGCTTTGCATGTGCAGTCGTTCTTTGACGGCGCCGACGAGCAGGAAACGCAGATCCGCACCCTCGCCGACGCGCTGTACGCGCGCGTCGATTGGGCGTGGGCACAGTTGCCTACGGGGTTGATCGCCCGCGGCTGGCAGCCCGAGAAGGGCTTCATCGGCCACCAGTGGGAAGGTTATTGCGAGGCCAAGCTGCTCTATCTGCTGGCCATCGGCTCGCCGACGATGCCGATCGCGCCCGAGGTCTGGAACACCTACACCGCCAGCTATGGCGCCGCCTGGGCCACGGAGTACGGCCAGACCTACCTGCGCTTCCCGCCGCTGTTCGGCCACCAGTTCACCCATGCCTGGGTCGATCTGCGCGGCATCAGCGACGCTTACATGCGCGAGCGCGGCATCGACTACTTCGAGAACTCGCGCCGGGCCACGCTGGCGCAGCGCGCCTACGCCATCGCCAACCCCGCCGGCTGGGCCGGCTACGGGGCCGACGTGTGGGGTGTGACGCCCTGCGACGGCCCGACCGACGCCCACCTGGAATACGGCGGCAAGGTGCGCAAATTCATCAGTTACGCCGGCCGCGGCATGGCCGAGTGGGACGATGGCACTATCGCGCCCTATGGAGCCGGCTCGTCGATCGTCTTTGCACCCGAGGAAGTCTCGCGCGCGCTGGTTACGATGCGCGAGCGCTACGGCGAAAAAATCTTCGGCAAGTACGGCTTCTTTGCCTTCAACCCCAGCTTCACCTACAGCGACGTGCCGCTGCGCCACGGCCGCATCGAGCCCGGC
>JANMDX010000373.1:0-1713 GCA_031376505.1 Acidobacteriota bacterium | reverse complement strand
GAGCAACGCGGCGGTCGGGTAGCCGATGTGGTAGTTTCCCGAGATGATTTCGAGGCGATACCCCCTGTGCCAACGTCGGATGAGACAGCTCTGTTGGGATATCTTTGTACTGACGGGCGGAGAATGGTGTCTCGCACGTGCCCAAACCATTCCCAGTTCCTGATCGTGAGAAACGTTCCGAGAAGAGTGAGAGTGCGCGCAAGCAGCACGAGCGCGGGGTGAGCGACGCCGCGCTGGAGAGCGTGCCCCCGAAGACACGGCGCCGGTTCACGGCGTCGGAGAAGCTGCGCCTCGTGCAAGCGGCCGAGGCTGCGGTGGCGAGCGGCGCGCGCGGCGCGCTCGAGGCGTTGCTGCGCAAGGAAGGCATCTACAGCTCGCACCTGTGGGCGTGGCGCCAGCAGTTGGGGGCGCGGGGGGCGGCGGGCCTGACCCCGCAGCGGCCAGGCCGCAAGCCGCGGCTCGATGCGAAGGACAGGCAGCTGCTCGCCGTCACGACGGAGAACACCGCGCTCAAGCGGAAGCTGCAGGTGGCCCATGCGCTCATCGGGCTCCAAAAAAAAGCGCACGAGCTTCTGGGGCTTGCGCTTCCGACGCCCGGCGAGGACAGCTGATGGCGCTCGTGGAGGCGCGCGATGCGGCCGTCATCCCCGCGCGCGCGGCGTGCGACGCGCTGAACGTGAGTCGCGCCTCGCTCTACCGGCATCGACGGCCGTCGCTGGCGCGCGGGGCCAGCCCGCGTGTTCGCGCGCCGAGCCCGCGTCGTCTCGGCGCGCGCGAGCGTCAGCACCTCCTCGACACGCTCCATCGTCCCGAGTTTGGCGATCAGCCGCCCACCGAAATCTACGCGGCGCTGCTCGGACGCGGCGTCTACCTCGCTTCCATCCGTACGATGTACCGCGTGCTGGCGGACGTCGGCGAAGCCCGCGAGCGCCGGAACCAGCGGCCGCCGCAGGCGCATGCCACGCCCAGGCTGACGGCGACGGCGCCGAATCACGTCTGGACGTGGGACATCACCAAGCTCGCGACGGCGCAGCGGGGCGTCTTCCTGATGGCCTACGTCATCATCGACCTCTTCAGCCGCTACGTCGTGGGCTGGCTGCTCGCGACCAAGGAGTGCCAGCACCTCGCGGCGCAGCTCTTCGCCGAGACCATCGCCCGTCACGGCATCGAGCCGGGGCTGCAGGTCCATGCCGACCGCGGCTCGGCCATGAAGAGCGACACCCTCGCGCAGCTGCTGGCCTCGCTCGGCGCCACGCGCAGCTTCAGCCGCCCGCGGGTCTCCAACGACAACGCGTTCAGTGAAGCGCAATTCAAGACGCTCAAATACCAGCCCGACTATCCGGGACGCTTCGACTCCGAACTCCAGGGCCGCGGATGGCTGCAGGACTTCTTCGGTTGGCACAACGACGAGCACCATCACGCGAGCCTCGCGCTCTTCACGCCCGCCGACGTCTTCCACGGCCGCGTCGAGCTCGTGCGTGCCACCCGCCAAGCCGCGCTCGATGTCGCCTACGCCGCCCACCCCGAGCGCTTCTCGCACGGGCCGCCGCGTGTCCCGATGCCGCCCGTCGCGGTCCACATCAACCCCCTCACCACCGACGCGCTCGCGATCGCCGCGATCTCAGATCACCAGCGCATCGATGCGATCGCTACATAGAATTCGCATGGCCCCTGTCTCAAACGCGTTGACACGTTCCGGTCCATGCCGACCGC
>JANMDX010000348.1:0-3563 GCA_031376505.1 Acidobacteriota bacterium | reverse complement strand
GTGCCGCTCTTCATCAAGACCGGCGAGCGCGTGAAGGTGCACTCCGAGACGCGCGACTTTTCGGGCCGCGCCTAACGAGCCGCACGGGGCCTCTTGGCCTTGCGTGCGGCCTTCGGCGCCGCCATCACACCCTGATAGGCGAGCAGCATCGCCGCGCGCACCGCAGGCGTGGTGGCAGGGCGGAGCATCACCTTCGTGTAGCCCTGCCGGCCCCAGGCGCCAGCGGCGGCCTCGAACATCTTCGGGTGATCCCGCTCGAACACGGCCTGCTGCTCGGGTGTGAGCTTCACCATCGCGGTCGTGTCGTTGCCATGCAGCGACGCGAAGATGCGGCCGTTGGCGCGGAAGTCGGGGTGCCCCATGTGGGCCCCTTCTTCTGCGCCGTCGAAGCCGAGCGCGAGGTCGCGGAAGTTGTCTTCGGTCATGCGGGACCCCCTCGCCGGAGCGCTGAGGTCTCCGGCTGCGTCACAATAGTGGCATGGAGCGCGCCGACCGAACCTTTTTCGCCTGGAACGCCGCCGTGTCGGTCGTGGCCGTGGCGTTCATTGCCTACATCCTGAGGCGCGATGCCGAACCTGGCGGCACCATCGACCTCTCCTTTGTGCCCGCCGTCAACGCCACGTGCAATGCGCTGGCGTCGGTGTGCCTGATGACCGGCTATGTCGCCATCCGCCGCAAGGCCGTCACCCTGCACCGCCTGTGCATGGTCACGGCCTTCGCGCTGTCGGCCGTGTTCCTCGTGGGTTACCTGTCGTATCACTACGTGCACGGCGATACGAAGTACGCCGGCGAGGGATTGGGTCGGACGTTCTACCTGCTGGTACTGGCGTCACACGTCGTGCTGTCGATCACGGTCGTGCCCGGTTGCCTCACGTCGTTCTACTTCGCGTTCACCAAGCAGTTCGAGCGTCACCGGCGGCTCAACCGCGTGTTCCTGCCGATCTGGCTCTACGTGTCGGTCACCGGCGTGGCCATCTACTTCATGCTGCGCGCGTAACACTTTCGCGATGGTCGGCATTCAGATCGCGGCAGGCGTCTAGGACGCGACATGGACGACATTGCACTTACGGCTGAGCTAGACTCTCGTTGGCTATCGATTCCCTTGACTGTTCTTCAACCGCAGGTGCCCCATGTTCTCGTCGATCACCCGTACGGCTGTCGCTGCATTCGCGCTCTGTGTTGTTTCTGTTGCCTACGCGCAACCGGCGCCCTCCGCCCCGCCTGCGGCGACGGTGCCACGCGTAGTTCGAGTAGACGGTCAATTCGTCCCGGCCAACGGCCTGCCACCGGCGGCCGTTGAAACGGTCACGCTCGCGATTTACGCGTCGGCCACCGATGGGGCCCCGCTTTTCGAGGAAACACAGGACGTGCGAGTGGACGCGCAGGGGCGCTACGCGATCCTGCTGGGCGCTACCACCGCCGCCGGCCTGCCGGCGAGCGTGCTGTCGGGGGAGGCGCGCTGGCTGGGGATGCGCGTCGCCCGCCCGGGCGAGGTGGAGCAGGCGCGCGTGCCGCTCACGAGCGTGCCGTACGCGCTGCGCGCGTCGGATGCCGACACGCTGGGCGGCCTGCCGCCGTCGGCGTTCCTGCGAGCGCCCTCAGGCACGGGCGGCGACCCGAACGCCGCGGGCAGTTCGTCAGGGGCGGGGGCGCGGGGTACGACTCCGCTCGTCAGCACCGGCACGGCGAACTTCATCGGGAAGTTCACCAACAGCGTCGATCTGACGGACTCGGTGCTGTTTGAAAACATCGGCCGCATCGGGCTCGGCACCACGACGCCCCTCGACGTCCTGCACTCGCGCTTCACCAACACCGATGGCACCCTGACGGGCCTGGCCGTGCAGAACCTGGGCAACACCGCCACCTCGTACTCGGGGATGCTCTTCTACGACCACACCGGCGCGCTCGGTCAGTTCCAGGGCTTCAACAACAGCACCAAGGAATACCGCATCAACAACATCGCACCTGGCGGCACGATCAACTTCATGCTGGGCGGCTCGTCACGCTTCCGCATTCGCACCGACGCCGACATCGAGATCGCGGGCAACATCCGCAAAGGCGCCGGCTATCTGATTCACAACCTTGGGACGAGGAACGCCGCTGTCGGCATCAATGCGCTCATCAACACGGGAAGTTCCGATAACGTCGCCATTGGCTACGACGCCATGCGGGAACAGATCACCGGCGGCATCGCGAACGTGGCGGTGGGCTCTGGGGCTCTGACTGGCAACACGATCGGAAGCGGGAACGTGGCCATTGGTTACAACCCCCTCAACGCGGCTACGGGCAACAACAACATCGCGATTGGTTACCTCACCGGCGCCGGTAAAATCACGGGGAACGGCAACATCTACCTCGGCGAGGCCGTAGCCACCGGCACCGGCAACACCGAAAGCAACACGACGCGCATCGGCGGCACTAGTATCACGCGCGCGTTTGTCGGCGGCGTTCGCGGCGCCACTACCGCACAGCCAGACGCCGTCGGCGTCTTCATCGACTCCAACGGGCAGCTCGGCACCGTGAACTCGTCGCGGCGCTACAAAGAGGACATTCAGGACATGGGCGACGCGAGCAGCGGGCTGATGCGGCTGCGTCCGGTGACCTACCGCTACACTCAGGCCTATGCGGATGGCAGCAAGCCGATCGACTACGGGCTCATCGCGGAAGAAGTCGAGGAGGTGTATCCCGATCTGGTCGCGCACCTGCAGAACGGTGAGGTGGAGACGGTGCAGTACCACAAGATCAACGCCATGCTGCTCAACGAAGTGCAGAAGCAGCACCGGCAGATCGGCGCGCAACAGAGCGCGATCGGCGCGCAGCAGAGCGAGATCGCCAATCAGCAGCGCGAGCTCGAAGACTTGATGGCGCGGCTGGCTGCGATTGAGCGGCTGCTCGTTAGCGACAAGAAGTAGCCCGAAGGTTCTTCGCCCGCCGCGGCTGAACTCGATGTTCGCTGGTTGTCGTCCCCGTCTCATTCTTCAACCGTAGGAGCCGTCCATGTCCACGACGTTCACTCGCGCAGCCCTTGCCGCGCTCGCTCTCTGCCTTGCCACTGTGGCCCACGCGCAGGCGCAGACGGCCACTCCCGCGACGTCCGTGCCGCGCGTGGTGCGTGTCGACGGTCAGTTCGTCGCGGCCAACGGCTTGCCGCCGGCGGCCGTCGAAACGGTCACGCTGGCGATCTACGCGTCGGCCACCGACGGGGCCCCGCTCTTCGAGGAAACGCAGGACGTGCGCGTGGACGCACAGGGGCGCTACGCGATCCTGCTGGGTGCCACGACGGCCGAGGGCCTGCCGGCCACCGTGCTGTCGAGTGAGGCGCGTTGGCTGGGCATCCGCTTCGCGCGTCCGGGCGAGGTGGAGCAGGCGCGCGTGCCGCTCACGAGCGTGCCGTATGCGCTGCGCGCGTCGGATGCCGACACGCTGGGCGGCCTGCCGCCGTCGGCGTTTCTGCGGGTCGCCGCCGGGAAGGATGGTGCGACGGGCGCGAGTGGCGACGCGTCGACGACCGCCACGCGCGCAACCTCGCCCAATGTCAGCACGGGCACGGCGAACTTCATCGG
>JANMDX010000290.1:0-2403 GCA_031376505.1 Acidobacteriota bacterium | reverse complement strand
GCCGGGTAGTTCTGCCCGTTGTTGGCTCCAGTGTCAGGGTCTTTGGTGTCGTTGGCGAGCACGCCACTGGTTCCCAGGTCGATACCCAGCGCGCCATTGGCATGGATCTGATTGCCGAGCACCGATGTGCCCGTGCCCGTCTGAATCCACACGCCGCGCGTGGAGTTGCCGACGATGACATTGCCCTCGCCCGGGCCGGTCCCGCCAATCCGGGCACCAGTCGCATTGCCGAAGACGCTGACGCCGGGTCCGTTATTGGCGAGCACACCGGTGCCGGTGACCGTCGTGCCGATGGAGTTACCGCGCACGATGGCGCCGCTGGCTGAATTGTAGACTTCGACGCCGCCGTAACCACCCGTGGCGTTTCCGGAAATCAGATTGCGGTCGGCGGCGGAGGTGCCGCCCACGAGCACATTGCTGGACTTGATGCCGATGCCGCTCCATTTGTTGGCACGCGCGATGGTGCCGGACACGTCCGTGCCGATGTAGTTGCCGACGATGACCGACCCGCCAGCGCCGGCATCGGCTTCGATGCCTTGATCGCCGGCTGAGTTGATCACCAGACCGCGCACCGTCGAGGCGCCGGTCGTCAACGAGATGGCATTAGGGTCGGCTGCCGTGACGCCGGCGGCATTGATCTCAACGACCGGTCCTCGCCCTGCCACAAAGCCGGGCTGCGTCGTGCCGTCGATGGTCACCGGGCCGGTCACGTTGAGGTCCGAGCCAGTCGGAGAGATGCGGTACCACGACCGCGCGGTGCCGCTCGGGTAGTCGGCGTCGAAATCAAGAATGGCGCTGTCGGGGGTGGTCGTGACCACCGGTGTGCCAAACGTGCCGGCCACGCCGTTGTTGCGGTAGTAGACATGATTGGCGTCGGTGATCGGGATGTTGAAGGCGATCGTGTCGACGCCAGCCAGCGCGTTGGCATCGAGGATGGCTTGGCGCAGCGAGCCTGCGCCCGAGTTGTTCGTATTGCTGACGGTGAAGACCGTCCCGACCGTAGCCATCGACGTCACGGGCGCGTCGGTTGATAGCGACACGACGTCGGGGTGATTCCGCAGCTGCCGCAGCATCCGGCGCGGCAGGCGGCCCGCGAAGGCGTCGATGACACCGAAGTCCTGGTCGGCGCGCTCGCCATATGTCTGCAGTTCCTGCAGCAGCCGACGCTTGGCGCCCGGCTTGAGCGTGATGATCACGCGCTCACGGTCGCTGCCGTCCCCCTGGTTCAGCCGCTCGGCCAGCTGCCGGTCGGCGCGGTCGGCACGGCGCTGGAGCCCGCGGCCCTGGCCTCGTCCTTGCGCGTGAGGCGCCACGGCGCCAGTGGCCACCAGCAGCAGCGCCAGCGCCAGTGCGTACCACCCCGAGGACCAGCGGGTGCCGCGACGGGCGGAGGCGAGCGTTGATTGAGCCGGACGTTGCCGCAGAGAAGTTGCCATGCCCTTCGGCGTAGCAACGGCGGGGCCGCTTTGCCTGGCGTGTCCCTAAGTGACTGCGAGTGAACAGGTTCGGCTGATTTTTCGGCCGTTGCCAGCGGGCGGGGTTCACGCGCCGTTGTGCCGACCTGGCACACGACCTGCGGTCGAATCGCACCGCGATCGGGACGCGCTGGCGCGCTGATCTCGGAAATGGCCATAGAAACACGCCGCGTAATGCGTCCTCGTGTCTCGGGTGCGCCGGTTCGGAGCAGGTGTCCTGAAACGAGACTTGCAAGGCCATGCAAGGCCGTACGATAGGGGCACCGTGATGCCTCGAACGTCCGCCACCGCGTGCCTCGTAGCGCTGCTGTCAGCGATGACCGTGGCCCGGGGCGAACCGACCGACGGCAGCGCGCCCGCGCGTCAGTCCGTTCCCGAGGATGTGTGCGGGTGGCGGGGCCGGACGCCCGCCGAGCACGCCCGTCAACTGGCGCGGCTGGCCGAGCCTGAGCGCGACGCGCTCGTCCGCGTGGCGCAGTCGCGCGACTCGGGCGAGGTGCTCTGCGGCGTGGCCGGTTTGGCGGCCCTCGGGGATCGGCGCGTGATCCCGCCCCTGGTCGCCGCGTTGCGGAACCCGGCGCTGCGCGCCGACGCGTATCAGTTGGCGCGGTGGGCAACATTCCTGGCGGGCGGGCCAGAGAGCGACCTCGGCGCCGCGATGCGTGCGGTCGTCGAGGTGTTCGACGATCCCGCACTACGGGACGCCGCCGGCAACGACGCCTTCTGGCTCTTCGGCGACGTCGATCACGACACCGCCAGAGAACGGCTGCTGGCCGCTGTGGATCAGTCGTTGAGCGACGCCGCCCTGGATGCCGTCATCCACGGGCTAGCGAGACAGGGCGAGCCGCGCGCCCGCGCGACGATCGCGGCGCTCGGCCTCGACGCCGTGCGCGCGAAGTCGGGCAACGCCACGCGGGAACAGGCAGAC
>JANMDX010000261.1:0-14311 GCA_031376505.1 Acidobacteriota bacterium | reverse complement strand
CGCGGACGGGTTCGTCGAGACCAACTACGAGCGCTGATGCGGGAGCGCTAGCTCTTCTTGCGTCGCACCGGCGCCGATGGACGGCGGCCACCGCCGCCGCCAGCGCCGCCAGCTGGCGCTTTGCGCGCTCGCTTGGGACGGTCCGCCGCGTCCTCCGCGCTCATCGTGCGTCGGGGGCCACGCTTGACGCCACGCGCCGCGGGCCCGGCGCTGACCGGCTCCTTCGCGCTGCCGGGCCTGAAGAACTTCGACTGGTCGTCCTCGGGCTCAATCTCATCGGGCACGATGGGCGCAATCTGCACCGGCACGCCGGATTCCGGCTCGTCGCCCTCGCCCGTCTCCGCCTCTCCGTCGGTGCCTTCGGCGTCGTCGCCGATGACCCATCCGAACGTGACGCTCTTGGGACGATAGACGTTGGCCGACGACACTTCCACCGGTTGCGCATCCGACTCCTGCGCCGGCGCCGCGGCGCCGGCTGCCGCCGACCCGCCCGCTCCGAACACGCGCAGGCCACCCTGACGATCGCGTTCGAGCTTCACGAGCCCTTCCTTCTGACACGCCCGCATCAGGTCGACAATCGAACCGTACTTCCGGTCGTCGAAATCGGGATGGCTGCCTCGAATGAACTGCTTGATCTGACGCAGGTACATCGGCCAGCGTGGCGGCTGCGGCGGGTCGGCCAGCAGGTCGCGCACGAGTTCCACGCCCTCGGCAATCGCCGCGGCCGTGGCCGGATCGATCTCGCGAGGGGCGCGGGGCGCCAGCTCACGCGCCGGCGCGTCGGACGACGGCATCGCCGGCGCGCTCGAACCGCCATTGGCACCACTCGGCACCTCGGCTGACGCCGCCGGCGCCGCATCCGCCATCGCGGCACCCGCTTCGCTCAACTCCACGAGCGTGCTGCGACCGGTGTGCTTGAGCAGCACGATGCCCTTCTCCGCCAGCTTCTCGGCGAAGTCGCGGAAGCTGCTCACGCCGTAGTCGCGCTCGGAGAACGACGAGTCGAGCTGCAGCAGCGTGCTCTTCAGCAGGCCGAGCTGCGGCGTGACTTCGCGGTCGGCCAGCACCTTCAGCGCGCGCCGCACGAGCGGCACGATCGCATCGATGTTCATGGCCTGGCCCACGCCCACGCTGCCGCCACCACCGGCACCGGCCGTTGACGGGCGCGCGCGGTCGGGGCTGACGCGGCTGCTGCTGCCACGTCCCACGACGTTCTCGTAGGCGATGAACTCGGTGCAGTTCTTCTGCATCACCTGGCTGGTGAACTGGCGTCCGCCCACCACGAACACCTTCTTGTCGTATTGCTTCAGCTTCTCGACGAGCGTGATGAAGTCGCTGTCGCCGCCCACGATGACAAAGGCGTTGATGTGGTCGTGAGTGAAAGCCATCTCGAGCGCGTCGAGGGCCAGGTTGATGTCGGCGCCGTTCTTGTCGCCCCCCGGGGTCATGACGCGCTGCACCAGCCGCACCGCGTGGTTCGACATGGCGCGCGCGTAGTCACCGGAGCGTTTCCAGTCACCAAAGGCCACCTTGGTGATGACCTCACCGCGTTCCTTGATGGCTTCGAGCACGGCACCGATGTCGAAGTTGAGACCGAGCGTGGTCTTCACGCCGATCTCGACGTTGTCGAAATCGATGAATACGGCAATCTTGAGTCGTTCGTCGGACATGAGTCGTTCCTTTTGTGTTGCGATTCTTCAGAAAGCAAAATAGATGAAGTCGAGCGACGTCGTGCTGCGCAGCACGAGCGTCAGTGATGCGAGCACGCCAACGCCTGCCGCCTGGACACCCGCCAGGCGCAGACCCGTCATGTGGGATTCAAGCCACGCCACCGGGGTCACCTGGCGCTCGCGTGCCAGGGCCCAGAGATCGTGGATGAAGAGCGGCAGCGACCAGGTCGCCGCCAGCACGAAGAAGTGCAGACCGATCGCCGCCTCGCCCTGCATGGTCGTGGCGGGCGACAACCGGATGAAGTGCCCGAGAAAATCGGCATTGGTTTCCCGGAAGAGCAACCAGCCGCCCATCATGGCCACCCAGGTGAGGGCCACCTGTACCAGAGCCAGTGGGCCGGGCCAGCGCTCGGGCAACCCCAGGGAGTGTCCCACCGTGCGCGTGATCCACACGAGCGCGCCGTGGTAAAAGCCCCAGATCACGTAGTTCCAACTGGCGCCGTGCCAGAAGCCCGACACCAGGAAGGTCGTGATCAGGGTGCACGCCGCCACGACCGCGCCGCCGCAATTGCCGCCGAGCGGGATGTAGACGTAGTCGCGAAACCAGGTCGAGAGCGAGATATGCCACCGGCGCCAGAAGTCGGTGGGGCTGTGCGCGATGTAGGGGTGGTTGAAGTTCACGACCAGCTCGAAGCCGAACCACCGCGCCACGCCGCGCGCGATGTCGGAGTAGGCGGAGAAGTCGGCATAGATCTGCATGCCGAAGGCGAAGACGCCGGCCCACAACACCTCGAAGGCCGGGTCCTGCTGCGAGAACACGCGATTGGCAATCACGCCCACGTTGTCGGCGATGACCAGCTTCTTGAAGAGGCCCCACACCACCAGCACGACGCCGTGACGGGCCAGCGTGGGGTTCCACATACGCGGCTGCTCCACCTGCACGAGCAGGTTCCTCGCGCGCATGATCGGCCCCGCGACCAGATGCGGGAAGAAGGCGACAAAAAGCGCGAAGTCGATGGGGTTGCGGCGCGCCTGCATCTCGCCCTTGTAGACGTCCACGGTGTAGCTGAGCGCCTGGAAGGTGTAGAAGGAGATGCCGGCGGGGAGCGCGATCTCGAGCAGCGGCGGGGCCACGGTGAGGCCCACGGCGCCGAGCACGTCGCGGACGTTCTCGACGAAGAAGTTGAAGTACTTGAACGCGGCCAGCATGCCGAGGTTCACGCCCAGGCTGGCGGCCAGGTAGGCGCGTTTGCGTGCCGGGTCGTCTTCCATGCGCTGTCCGGCCCAGTAGTCGACCGTGGTCGAGGCCAGCATGATGAGCACGAACCACGGATGCACCCAGCCGTAGAACAGGTAGCTCGCCCCGAGCAGCAGCACGTTCTGGCCGCGATGCGGCAGGCGCCAGTAAATCGACACCACGATCAGGAAAAACGCCGCGAAGTCGAGGCTGTGGAAGATCATCGAAACACGGGATCCAGCCGACGCCGGAATACGTCGGTGTAGTGACGGCGATCGCGCACGTGGTCGCCATCGGCGTAGATCGACTCGGGCAGCTCGGGATCGCCCCAGTCGTCGTGGAACAGCACGCCGTTGGCGGTCAGGTAGGTCTTGAGGTCGTCGACGTAGCGCTGCAAAGTGGGCGACTGCGGCGGCGGCGTCGTGCCATTCGGCCGACGCTGCACGCGGACGAAACACAGCGGCACGCCGTGCCGCTGAGCGAGCGTGACCATCAGCGGCAGCACCGACGTGGGTAGATCGCGAACGAAGTCGGCGGATTCGTTCGCACCGGAGAGATCCGCCGCGACGTCGCCGCGAAGACTGGCCAGGTCGAAACGCTCGTTGAGCGACCGGTCGAAGCGCAGCCGCGCGCTGGCATCCGGGTAGCGGACATTCACGAACCAGCGCCGCACTGCCGGCTCGAGCCAGCTGGTGGTGATGTCGTTCTCGTAGAACGTGACGGCAGCCGTGCGAAGTCTAGCGCGCAGGCCGCCCTTGCGCGCGGCTACGAGCGCGTCGAGCTCGGGCTCGTTTTCGAGCGCCACATCGTCGAGCGCGTAACCATACAAGCTCTCCAGTCTGAACAACGTATCGGTGAGGTTTGTGTCGCGGAAGAACACGAACACCGCGCGTGGCTTCACGCCCGACGCAATCAGCAGATTCTTGAAGGCGAGAAACCACCAGCCTGGACCGGTGGCCGGATTGTAGAGGAAGGAGACGAGCTCGTCGTGCGTCGACGAGATTTCGCCCAAGCGCAGGGGGTCGATGCGCGTGCCCATCATCGAATCGCCGATGAAGACCCAAGCCGGCTGGCCGTGCCGCAGGTCAGCGATCGGCTGCGGATTGAACGCGCGATGATGGCGGCGCAGCTGCAGCGCCGGCAGGTAGCCGAGACCCTGCGCCTCGCCCGCGACGGCGCGATTGACGGCGCGCAGCGACAGCGGCGTCACGAAGGCTCCCGCGACCACCAAGACGAGCATCCACGTCGCGCCACGTGAGACGCGCGCGGATTCCCCGCGGGACACGGCCGAAGATGCTGACGACACTCGAGTTGAAATGTTTGAGCGCACCGTGCACGCGGTCCCGTGCGTGGTGCCCGCTCATTCGCACGGCCAGTGCGCGGTAACGACCGATGGTCCGCGCGGCCTGGACGCAAGCCCCCCGACGGGCGGCTGCTGGTGAACACCCGGTGCAACGATTGCCTGCCGGAGTGCCCCTGTGCGTAAAGCTCCGCGCCAGTATAGCAGGGTTCAACCCTCAGCGCGGCCGCCGGTCTAACTGAATACCGGCCAACGTGATCTGGCCGCACGACCCCGGAGGAACCCATGAGACTCTCGCCGTCACCCGGATGGACTCGCACCGTCGTTCTCAGCGCGCTGGCCGTGCTGGTACTGGGCCTGGCGCCAGCCGGCGCCCACCCGCACCGTCGCCTCAACCCTCCGGGGGCGCGCGGCGGGCCCGGCACGAACTGGCAGAACCCTCCAGGCCCCCGCGGCGGAGTGGGCGCGAGCCGGTTCCGTCGAGGATTCCGCAGCAATCCCCCAGGGCCGCGCGGCGGCCGGGGCACCAACTGGGCGAATCCTCCCGGGCCGGCCGGTGGCCCCGGGGCCAGCCCCTTCCGGCTCCGGCCATACCGCGACTTCGACAACAACCCGCCCGGTCGCGCCGGCGGCCCAGGCACCAACTGGGAGAACCGTCCTGGCTGGCGCGGCGGGCCGGGGGCGAGCCCCGACCGGCGACAGATGCGCCGCCGGCGCTGACGTCAGTGCCCGCCTCCACCCTCACTCACGCAGGGTCGCCGCTGTGGCGGCCCTGCTCGTTCACGGTCGCGCCTGGGCGGTCTTCACAAGCAACGCGATCTGCCCGGCGTGATATGCGGTGTGGTGCACGAGGCCGTGCACCGTCAGATACTGCGACAAACCGGTACCCGCCGCCGGGTCGCGGGCGTCGCGCACGGGCGCGGCCAGCGCGCAGTCGTCGGCCGCGCCCACCGCGTCGGCCAGTGCGACATGACTCGCCACGAGCCTCGCCACCGCGCGAGCCCAGGCGGTCGGGCTCACGTCGGTGACCTCGGGCCAGTCGCCCCCGCTCGGGTCGCCGGCGCTGGCACCCGCGAGACGCGCCCGCACCTCGTCGGCCCATCCCGTCATGTGGAGCACGAGTTCCCAGATCGAATGGCCGCCCGCCACGAGGCTCGCGGCGGCGACCTGGTACGAGACCCCCTCGAGCAGCGACACCACACTGCCGCCGTGCCACGGGTCGCCGTCCATCACCCGTGTCACCAAGTCCGCCAGCCTCGCGGTCTCGTTCATGACCCCGCCTCCCCATGCCATTTGTACATCCAGACGCTGGAGTCCTGTCCCCCCACCGACACGCCTTCGGCGGACAATTCTCCCATTCACTGGCAAAGCCACGGCTTCAACCGTGGCACCCGGTTTGCAACGATGAACGACATGACCAGAACCTTCATCCGCTCGATGGCCCTCACCGTCATTGCCCTGGCACTGGCGGTTCCGGCGGCGGCGGGGCAAGACTCGGCGCAGCGCCTGATCGAACGGGGCGCCTATGCCGAAGCAATCCAACGCGTGGACACCGAACGGCGGGCCGGTAACAACGACCCGGTGTCGACCTACCTGGCCGGTCAGGCCCTGGTGAAACTCGACCGGAATCAGGACGCGCGCACCGAATTTGCCAAGCTGTCCAACAGCGACAATGAAACCTGGGCCGCGATTGGACAATCGTCGATTGCGCTGCTCGACAACAACCTGGACGAGGCCGTCAACGCTGGCCGGCACGGACGCGAGGTCAACGGCGAACTCGGGTTCACGCACTACCAGCTGGGCCTGGCCCTGATTCGGCAGAACCAGTTCGACGAGGCGTCCCAAGTGCTCGACCGCGCGGCCGAACTCATGTCTGAGTTCGCTTATGCGCACTACCACGCAGGCGTGGCGCACCAGCGGGCCAAGCGGTTCAGCCGAATGGCCGAACACTTCCAGGTGTTCCTGCGGCTGGCTCCCGACGCGCCTGAACGCCGCCAGGTGCAACTTGCGCTCAACTCCCTGCGAGGCTGAGCGCACGACATGCGGTGACGTCGGGCTCGCCCGGCGTGCACCGTCCGCAGAACGTCGCCGGCCGCGGGCCCGAATGGCCTGCTCTTCCGGCGGCGTCTCTGCACTCTGATCGCCCCTGGCTCCCGCCCCCGGGTCATTGCACTCTAGAAGATGTGCCCCAGACCGAGGTACCAGCGGAGCTTTCCGCCGCCCTGCGCCGGCCGCGCCACGTCGAACCGCAGCAGCGAGTACGGCGTGTCGAGCCTGAGACCCGCGCCGTAGCCCACCTTCGACCCGGACAACGAGACGTCCGAGTTCGACGCAAACACGTTGCCTGCATCGACGAACAGCACACCTTTGAGCCAGCGGTAGATCGGCGTCCGCACCTCTTGGTTGAGCACCAGCAGCGCGTTGCCGCCCTGCGCATCGCCCAGGAAGTTCGTGGCCCCGAGCGAGTCGTCGCCATACCCACGAACGGTGTCGGACCCGCCCACGAAGAAGGGGTCGATGAAGGCCAGCGACCCAAGGAACGAGCCGCCGACTCTGACCGCCGACGCGAGCGTGACCGGGCCGAGCGGTTGATAGCGATAGAACGTACCGAGTACCTTGATCGAGTCGGCGTTGGACACGAACTCGCTGACTCGCTCCGCGGTCAGTGACGCAAACCACCCCCGGCTCGCGTTGAAGGGATCGTTGCGCCGGTCGAAAAAAGCGCTGCCGGTGAAGCGGCCGGTGACCGGCGCCAGATAGAACGGGTCGGCCGGATCGGTGCCGTCCTGCTCGTCGCGCGTGACGCGGTAGCCGTAGACGATCTCCAGCGCCCGCCCGCGGCGCACGCGCTGCTCGAGCGAAAGCGACGACCGGTTCTGGAGAATGAGCGGTTTGCCTTGCTCGTCGAAAAATCGCTCGGCCCGCACGACCGAGGCAAACACGTTCGTCCGTACCGCGCGGCCAAAGAGCGTCGGGAACGCCACATACGCGTTGGACGACTGCAGCCGCCGCTCGGCGCGACCAAACAGGCCGAAGGTGAACGCCCGGCCAAACGCATTTCGATTCTGCAGGTCGGCGACCACACCGAGCCCGCGGGCGCGTCCAACCGAGGTGTCGCCACCTTGATTGGCCTGATTGGTGTCGTTGAACTGCAGGCCGTAGCGGAGCCGCCACGCCGGCCACTCGGTGACGCTGACGCGCGCGCGCACGGCCTGGGCACCATCGGCCCGCACCACGTCCGGCAACACCTCGGGACGCACGTCCACCTGCCGGAAGATGTTGGTGTCGAACACGCGCTTGCGCGCCTGGGCCCAGCGGGCGAGATCCACCGGCTCGCCGGTGCCGAGGTGGACCGCATTCACGACCGCCGAAGGCCGAGTGCGTCCGGCGCCGTCGACGACCACCTCGTGCAAGCGCTGCTCCCGACCTGGCTCCACCGTCAACGACAGCTCGGCGAGGTGCCCGTCCTGGAACACCACGGCCGGCGAGACGGCGACGTCGTTGAAGCCCCTGGCGCGGTACAGAGCCTCGATCCGGCGCCGCACCTCATCTACCTGCGCGGTGCGGAACGGCTTGCCCTCGAGCGGGCGCACGATCGCGGTCACCTCACCGGCCCGCTCATCGCTGACGCCCGCGAGGAGCACCGGCAGCACCGTCGTCAGTGGGCCTTCGGTGACCGACACGGTCAGCACGGCCCGGCCGGCCTCGATGCGCGGCACCTCTACCGTGACCGTGACGGCCCGGAATCCCGACTCGGCGTAGCGCGCCTTCAGCGGTTCGATCGCCGAGGCAGGGTCCACCCACACGTAGTCGGCCAACCCGCGGGCCCGAAGCGCCGACTCGAGCTCCCTTGCGGGCACGGACTCCGCCCCGCGGATGACGACGTCGCGCGCCGACACCCGGGTTCCGCCCGTCACCGCCACGTCGATGCGCTTCTGGCCCTCGGCCGGCTGCGACACCGTGGCCTCGACCTGCGCGCCGACGACGTCGCGCCGCACGAGGTCGAGCGCCACGACGCGCTGCATCTCGTCCACGCGGAACCCGTCGAACACGCCGTCTGACCACGCCCGCTCGAGCGCGCGCTGCAGACGCGCGGTGGCCGCAGTGCCCACGACCCGGAGGTCCGTGCGCGGCCCACGGCTCACGGTGTAGACCAGCAGGGTGCGACCATCCGCGGGGTCGGCCGCACGCGACGTCCGTACGCGCGCCTCGAGAAAGCCCTGCGCGTGGTACCACGACTGCAGCCGCTCGCCATCCTCGCGCCACCGGATGAAATCGAACCGTGCGCCGCTTACGACCCGCAGGACCTCGCGCAGACGGCGTTCGTCGTCCGGGACCGCGCCGACGATCTTCACGTCGGACACATACGTGATGGGGCGCGGCGGCGGCGCCACGGCCGCCACGGGTCCGCCAAACGACAACTCGTGTCGTACGGCATAGGTGCGGTCGGTGTTGTCGCGCGTGGTGCCCCGCAGCTCCACGCCCCGCCAGGGCCGGTAGCTGACCACGGCTGACAGGCTGCCGCTGCCCGCCAGCTCCCGCGACAGGATCACTTCGATGTTGGACCGCAGCTGCTTCGAGAGCGTGAGACGCGTCGCCGGATTTTCCAGTTCGCCGGCGACCAGTCCCGGGTCCTGCCGTACGACGTTGGCGTCGACGCCGCGCTCGATGCGCAGGGCATCGAGTCCGAGGGCGCGCCCCGTCACGCCGAGCAGCTCGCCCGAGAACAACTCCACGGCGCGGGCGCCGGTCAGCGTGGTGTCGCCGCCAAGGAGCACGTTCAAGAGGTTGGTGTTGGCATTGGGATCGGTGGAGGTGACGTTGGTCTGCAGACGGTCGAGCGTGCCGGACAGGCTCACGGTGACCTCTCCCTCGAACATCGAGATGTTCATGTCGGGCGCGATCGCCGATGGGTCGGTGAACGCGATGCTGCTGGCGTTCAGCCGATACACCCCGCCCAGCAGGAAGATCTCGCCGCCCTCGCGCAGCTCGGCCCGACCGGTGACGCCCGGCCGCGCGGCGGTGCCTTGCAGCCGCACGTTGGCGCCCGCCTCGAAGCGGCCGTAATTGTTGTCGATGATCATGTCGTCGTCGGTCGAGAGCGACACGTCGAGGCGCACGCCGTCGAGGTACGAGGGTTCGGCCGCGGCCACCGCCGACAAGGCGTTGAACGCCACGAGCGCCGGCACGCTGATCGTCGCGCGATACGAGCTGCGCAGCACGCGCACGTCGCCGCGCAGGAGCGGGGTGGACGGGCCGGGCGAGAACACGAGCAGCGCGTCGATCTCGCTGTCGACGTTTCGGGGATACTCGACCGCCACGCCGCGCGCCTGGAAGGTGACGTCGCCGCCACCCACGGCAAAGCCCGTCATCGTCAGGGCGCCGCTGGCCTCGAGCGAGCCGCCGTTCAGGGAGCCGGTCAACCGCGGAATCGAGATACGGTCGCCCTCGAACAGGATCGGCCCGGTGATGTCCGACGCAATCACGCGCGGGTCGCGCATCACGATCTCCGCGTCGTCGAGCTCCACGCGCCCCACGAGACGGGGCGCAGCCGGAGAGCCGGTCACGCGCAGGTCCAGGGTGGCAACGCCGTCGACCGACATCGCCGGCGACAGCACGGAGAGCGGCCGCAGGCCTGGCGTGCCCGTGATCCACACGTCAAGGTCGGTGGCGCCGGCAAAGCTGACACTGCCGCCGATCATGACCGGCACGCCGGCGCTGAACTCCACGTCGTCAAACGTCAGCACGCCGCCGGCAATCGACATGTAGCTCGGCCGCGACTGCGCGATCGGCACGCCCGAGGCCGTGACGGTCGCCTCGTCGAGCACGAGGGTGCCCTGCGCCCCCGACAACGTCGCGCTCGTGAGATTCAGGCCGAGCGTGGCCGAGACGCGGCCTGACATCGACGCCAGCGACGCGGCGGGCAGCCACGGCGCCAGCGCGCGCTCAGTCAGTCCAGTCAGCCGCATGTCCACACGACCGGGAGGCACCGGCGCGCTGCCCGTCGTTGTCTCGAACAGGGCCCGCGGCACGCTGGCCGTCGCGTCGATCCTGCCGCCCTGCCACTGCGCGCTGAGCGAGTCGACCCTGATGGTCGCTCCATCGAAGGTCGCTGTGGCCGCGAGCCCGTCGAGCGGCGGTACGCCGTCCACGGTGATGGTGCCGTTCTCGACCGTGATGGTCGATCGCGCAGTGGCCAGGCTGCCGCGACTTTCCCAATCGGCGCGGACGGCACCGCTGGCCATCGTGCCGCCGGGCACGACGGCGAACGCGCGCGCCAGTGCGGTCACGTCGGCGACATCGCCGGTGAACGCCGCCCGCAGCGGCTCGTCGAGCCCTTCGCGAAAACGTCCGCCGAGCGCCAGGCGGCTGGCGCCGGCGCTCATCGCCAGATCATCGACCGTGTAGTCACCGAGACGCGCGGTGATGCGGGCTGGGCGGTCGAGGCGCACCGGCAAGCCGCCGACCGACAGATCGACGGCCTGCAGGTTCACGAACGCCGTCGAGGCGGCAACGTCGCTCAGTGCGCCCGAGAAGGTCGAACTGAAGTCCACCGTGCCCGACACCGCGTCAACCAGCGCGCCAGCCGTGAGCGCGAGCGGCTGCACGTCGAGCTGGTTCACGACGGCGATGCCGCGGAAAGCGTAGGGCGCCCGCGGCTCGACGTCGGCCTGCGCCCAGGCGCGCAGCTTCGGCCAGAACGCGGTGATGGCGGCCGTGCCGTTGGCAAACTGCCAGCGCACGTCGGCCGTGCCCGTGAACTCGCCCAGGCCACCGGTGGGCGCGACGGTGAGCGAGCCGTGGCCGCCCGGTGCGTCGAGCGTGCCGCTGCCGTCGTAGCTGACGTCCACGGTCACAGCCTCGACCTCGGTGCCGGGCACGGGACGGGTCCACGTGAGCCCCTTGCCGCTCACCGCGGCGTCGTAGGCATAGGTCTCGTAGTCCACGTGGCCGGCCACGTTGAGCTGACCGGGGCCCTGGTCGAGCACCAGGCGATCGACGCGCAGGTCGGTGCCGAGCAGCCGCGCCGCGCCGGTCAGTGTGCCGAGCGGCTGCGTCTCATACCTCATGGGCGTGGACTGCACCTGCAGGGGCACGTCGGGCACGTCGGTGGTACCCCCGATACTGCCGGCAAGCGTCAGCCCGCCGATGATGGGCGGCACCGCCGCGCCCGCGGCACGCAACGGCACGAGGAACTCAGGGAGGCTGATGGCCGCCTCGAACGCGCCGTCGAGCCGGCTCGACACCATCCCCATCCGCACGTGACCGGTCACGTGCGCGCCTGAGGTGTCGAGCGCGAACGCCGAAGCGCTGAGCGAATCTTCGTCGTACACGAGATCGGCGCCGGCCGTGGCCCTCGCGCCCGTGGGCAACACCAGATCGCGCGACTCGACGCGGCCCGTCACGCGCGTGCGGTCGAGCGTGCCGCCGAGCGCGAGCGCGCCGTGCGCCGTGCCCTTCAGGTCCACGAGCGAGGCCGACATGCCGATCCCCGAGCGCCGGGCCGCGCGGATGGCCGCGCCGACCTCGGCGATCTCGAGGGTCACCGGGCCCGCGATGGCCGTCCGCGCCAGGTCGCCGCCGGCGTTCCACTGCGCCGTGCCGTAGGCACGTGCGCTGTCGAGCAGCCGGTGGTCGTGCCGCACGACCCAGCGGTCGTCTGCCAGCGAGGCGTCCCATGTACCGCCGAGCGCCACGCGATCCGCACGTGCGAGTGGCGCGCTCTGCCCGGTGGCCCGCAAGCGCATGGGCGACTGCGGTGTCTCGCGCCGCAGCGAGACCGTGCCCTGCTGCCACGCGGCGACCGTCAGGGGCGCCTGATCGTAGAGCGCCAGAGCCGTATCGAGGTCGAGATCACGAAACGCCCCGCCCAGGTCGAGCGCTCCGGTATCACCGAACTCGTAGGCGAATCGCCCATCGAACACGCCACGCCGCGCCGTGCCGCCCTGCGGAGGCGTGGTGATGGTGAGGGGCTCGATCACGGCGCGCGGCGAGGTCAGCGTCAACCCGCCGGCCAGGGTCAGGCCGGGCACGCGGGCAATCGTCATCGCGCTGGCGCCGAACGCGGCGCGCAGTTCGTATCCGCCGAGCGGCCCCTCGAGCGTGCCGTCGAACGTGCCGGCGCCGCTGATCGGCACGGGCGGCGGCGTCCATGCTGCGACGGTCGCGAGGTCGAGCGTGCCAGCAAGCGTCAGCGCGAAGCGCACGTCGTCGAGCACGCGATTGATGCGGCCGTCAGCCACGATCGTGCCTTCCGGGAACGGCGCCGTGAGCTGCTGCAGCGACACGTTCGATCCGTCGAAGGCGATTCGTCCCCGCACCGCGCCGCTCGTCGTGGCGTGACCGGCGACACGCGCCGTAATCGACGCCGCGGCCAGGGTGCCGCTCGCGCCCGCGAAGATGCGGATGTCGCGCTCGGTGAGCGCGGCGCGCAGATCCCGCACGGACACGTCGATGTCGCCGGTGCGATCGTGGTAGTCCACATCGAGCCCACGGATCTGCAGTCCACGCACGTCGAGGCGCCGGGCCGTGTCGGACGCAGGCTGGCCCGACGGCGGCGGCAGGTTCACGAGCACGCCGCGCTCGCGCACGAGCAGCACCCGCGCGCCCTCGACCTCGAGCGGCGCCAGACGCACCTGGCCGCGCACAATCGACCAGGGCAGCGTGACCGACACGTGACGGGCAGTGAAGAACGGCGCGTCCGCGTGTCCGGGAACTGCCAGGCGCACGTCGTCGACCGACACCCGGCGTGTGAACAGGTTCAGGTCGAGGCGGCCGGCGGTCAGGTCGAGCTGCCAACGCTCGGCCACCTGCCGTACGACCCAATCGCGGCTCCAGCGGGCAGCCGGGGGCGTATGGACGGCCGCAATCGCTGCCCCGACGAGCGCGGCTGCGGCCGCGACCGCCCAGGCGAGCCTGCCTGGGACACTCAACCTCACCTTCTCATCATACGGGCGCCGTCATGCCGGAACCCATGGGGGAATCGAGGCGTCGAAGCTGGTAGGATCTGAGGTGGAGGGTACATGCGCGTAGGCAAGTGGTTGAAGTTCGGACTCACCGTGGCGCTCGGGCTCGCGGCCGCTGCCGTGGGTCGCGCACAAAACACCGTGGAACTCAAAGTCGGCGACCTGGCTCCTAACTTCTCGCTGCGCGGATCCGACGGCAAGACGCACACGCTGGCCGAACACAAAGGCAAGAGCGCGGTCGTCGTGGCGTGGTTCCCCAAAGCGTTTACCGGTGGTTGAACGATCGAATGCAAGTCGCTCCGTGAGAGCGGCGACGCGATTCGGGCCTTCAAGGTGGCGTACTTCGCCGTGAGCGTCGACACCCCAGAAGAAAACACCAAGTTCGCAGAGCACGTCAGCGCGGACTATCCCATTCTCGCGGACCCGTCCAAGGACACCGCGCGCGCCTACGGCGTGCTCGGCACGTTCGGGGTGGCCAACCGCTGGACGTATTACGTCGGCATCGACGGCAGAATTCTACACATCGAGAAGTCGGTGAAGGTCTCCACGGCCGGTCCCGACGTGGCGGCGAAACTCGCCGACCTCAACATCGACAAGCGATAGCGACCCCGGCCTATGGAACCGTCACGGTCACATCGGCCGTGGCGGATCCGATTCCCGCCGCGTTGAACGATCGCACGCGCACGTAGTAGGTGCCGCGAGGCACCCCCGGCACGACCAGTGACGGCGCGGACGTATTCACGATCGTGTCCACACCGCCAGGCGCCGTCCCGCCCTCCAGGCGGTATCCGGCCGGTGTTCCGCCGCTCGTTGGCGGCGTCCACGCGAGGCTGACCAGGTTGCCCGCAACGACTGCGGCCAGTCCGGTCGGCGGGCTCGGCACGGCCACGGTGCCGTCGAGCGTGATTGCCACCTCGTTTGACGCCGGACTCGTTCCGCAGGCGTTCACTGCCCGCAGGCGCACGTAGTACACGCCAAGCGGCGGCGACGCCACGAGGGTCGTGGTGTTGGCGAGCGCGAACGATCCGAGATTCGACGCCCCCGGCGACTGTCCCGCCTCGAGCAGGTATCCCGAAGCCGTGGCGGCCGCACCCCAGGTCAGCGACACCGACGAGGCGGCCGTCGTGAACCTCAGCGG
>JANMDX010000257.1:0-11315 GCA_031376505.1 Acidobacteriota bacterium | reverse complement strand
CGCCAAGCTCGGCAAGGCAGAACTCCAGAAGGAGCGCCGCTTTGAGATCGCCGATCTCTTCGTCGAGATTCTCGGCGACGTAGCGCTTGATGGACGCCTGGAGCTGCTTGGTCTGTTCGGGCGACAGCGTGATGGGCATGGCGTCCCGATCGTAACCGACCAGTGGACCCAGCAAGCGCACCGCGCCGGAGTGCGGCGCAGGTCTTCGGCGGCGAATCGGAGCGCGCGTCACCCGGCAGGCGGCGGCGGGGCATCTCCGTGAGGCGAAATCTGAGCACCGGCTGCTCTGGCGGTCCTCCGTGGTCTCGGGTGCAGTTACTCACCGCGGCAGGACGTCCCGCCAAGCCGGAGCGAAGTTGAGCCGAAGGGAGATGCCGCGCCGCCGCCTGCCGGCGCCCGCCACTTCGGCTAGTCGCGCGCGCGCCGCTCTGCCGAGTAATCGAGCATCTGCTTCGCGAAATCCAGACAGTAGGAAATCTGCACGTCGACGACCTTGCCGCTCGCGTCGGCAACCGGCGTCAGCGTCGGCATCACAAACGCCGTGTACGACGGCAGGTTCAACGCCTCCACGCGGCGCACGATCTCGTTCCGCAGCTCAGGATCGAAGTGCACGCCGTAGGTCTCGAACAACGTCTTGGCCGCCGCGTAGTCGCCTTCCGACTTGATCCGCTGCACCTCGCGCAGCATCGCCCCCACGCCGTCACGGAACCGCTCCACGCTCTCGAGCACGTGATACGTCTTGCCTTCATGTACCCGCACCGACAACGCCTCGGTGTGGGCCAGCAGCCAGTGCACGATGGCCTGGCGGTTGCGCATGTGGTCTTCCTCGAGCTGCGTGCCCTCGCGAACGCGCCGCAACTGCACGAGGGCCGTGCGCGCAAACGCCTCGTACTCGGTGCGAATCACCTCGGCGTGTTCGTCAGCCGGCACGATGCCCAGCTCGACCAGGCGCGGATCGGCGCAGAAGTACAGCGCCACGAGATCCGCGCGCGTCTCTTCGAGCGCCGAGTACTGCTCCTTCAGCAGCTCTTGCGGCTGACCGGCGGCACCGGCCGCCATACGGCCCGACCCGTGACCCAGCACTTCGTGAATCTCGGTCGCGAGCTCGCCGGCCACCGCGCCCCAGCGCTTGGCGCGCTCGAACTCCTCGTCGCTCCACGTGAACTCGCGGCGGTACTCGTCGGTCGTGCTGTTCTCGTAGGCCTCGGTCACATTCGACAGCGTGACCGACTTGCTGCCATGCACCTCGCGCACGCGCTGATCGTTGGGCAGATTCACCCCAATCGGCGTCAAGGGACCCGCGTCGCCCGATTCCACCACCACTTCGATGGCCGTGGCCGTCACGCCCAGCACGACCGGCTTGCGATACGCCGGGGCGAAGGGCATGCGGTCCTCGAACCACTGGGCGTTCTCGGCCAGCGCCCGGATGCGGGCCGTCTTCTCGTGATTGACGTAGTAGACGATGCCTTCCCACGCGCCCTTGATGCCGCGCGCGTCCATGTAGACCTCGGTGAAGCCGTTCATGGTGTCGATGGGCGAATCGGTGGCCTGCACCCACGCCACGTCAAATGCCGTGCGATCGGATTCCTCGCCGGTGCGGTACCACTGGATGAGCGCCGTCAGCGCGCCGGCCAGGCCCGGCGTGGCGCAGGGAATCGCCGCCTGCAGGTGCGCGACGATGCGCTCGAGGTACTCGCTGTAGAGGCCACCGATGCGGTAGACCTCTTCCTCGAGCCGGCCGTCGCGCTTCACGAGCCGCGAGGTGAGCGGATACTGCTCGACGAAGCCGTCGAGGTCGGCCACGCTCACGCCGAGATACATGTTGTTGGCGCTATCGCGCAGCAGATCGCCGCCAGCCCCGGGCGTCTTGTTGGTCACCATCGGCTCGAACGACGGATCGAGGAAGAGCGGCGACAGACGCCGGGCCAGGTCGTCCACCGACTCGTCGGCGCTCGGGCGGAACACTCCGCCGGCAGCGGCCACCGCCTGCGCGGCCGCCACGAGCCCCTCGGGCGACAGCATCATTACGAACTTGCGGGCCGTCAGGTTGTTGTAGCCACCCGAGTTGATCCAGAAGAGCTTCGTGTAGCGCCACACCTCGCGGGCCACGTCGGCCGGCAACGCCGCGTCGTGCCGCACCAGCGTCTCGAGGAAGTCGCGCATCTCGAGGTTGTAGCGGTAGCGCTGGTCGTAGTAAATGTCGCGCCCGGCCAGGGCCGCCTGGTAGAGGTGCCAGAGGAGCACCTTCTGGCCTGACGGCAGGGCGTCAAAGCCATCGGCGTAGAGCTGCACGAGGGCGGCTTCGTCGACCCGTTCGAGCAGGTAGGGGCGGGTCGTCGTGCTGGGAACCAGGGTGCTCAACGGCGTCTCAGTGGATGGAAGGAACGGGTTCACGTGGCTTACAGCGGGACCGGCACACGATCCCCGAGCCGGGGTATTTGCACGTTCCAGGCCAACTCGGACTCAATGCGGGCCTTCAGCGTGTCTTGAGCGGACGGCTCGCCGTGTACCAGGTAGGTCATGCCCGGCGCCTTGGGGAACGTACGCAGCCACTTCACGATTTCGCTCGCATCGGCGTGCGCTGACATCCCGTTCAGCTTCTCGATCCGTGCGTGTACAGGAACGAACTGCCCGAACATCTTCGTCTCCTGGGCGCCTTCGATCAGCTGACGGCCCCGTGTCCCGGCGGCCTGGAAACCGACAAAGAGCACCGTGTTTCTGGGATCCGCCAAGCCGTTGGCCAGGTGGTGCAGAACTCGCCCTCCGGTGGCCATGCCGCTGGCCGAAATCACGATGTAGGGACCAGACCGCTCCACCACGTCGCGCGATTCCTGGGCGCTGACCACGGGAGTGAACCGCTTGGTGCAAAACGCCGACACCTCGCCCCGGCGGTGGCCGATGTCGTCGTCCAGCTCGTGCGCACGCCGTTCGTAGAACTTCAGCGCGTGCAGCGCCATGGGGCTGTCCACATATACCGGCAGCGCCTGCACTTTGCCGGCGTCCTCGAGCTGTTTGATGGCGTAGAGCACCTCCTCGACGCGTCCGATCGCAAACGACGGGATGATGAGCTTCCCGCGCTTCTCGGCCGTTTCGTTGATCAGCGTCGCCAGGCGGGCGGTCTCGTCACCGGCCGGGTGCAGACGGTCGCCATAGGTGGATTCCACGAGCAGCACGTCGGTGGCCGAGCCGGCCGAGGGATCCGGAAGAATGGGGCGGTTGTAGCGCCCCAGGTCGCCGCCAAAGAGCACCGTGCCGCCGGTGCCGTCCACCCGGCGCATCCGGACGTAGGCCGCGCCGAGCAGGTGTCCCGTGGGTATGAACTCCACCTGCAGACCACTACTACCCACGGGAATGGGTCGTTCATACCCAACGGGCTGCAGGCGCGACAGGGTCACGACCGCATCGTCTTCCGTGAACAGGGGCTTGGCAGGGTGGTGCTTCGTGTAGCCCTTCCGGTTGGAGCGCTCGGCCTCTTCTTCTTGCAGCCGACCCGCGTCGGGGAGCACCAAAGAACACAGGTCCTGAGTGCCGGGTGTGCAGAAAATGCGGCCCTTGAACCCCTGCGCCACGAGCCGGGGCAGCATTCCGACGTGGTCGAGATGGGCGTGCGTGAGCACCACCGAGTCGATCGACGCCGGAGGCACCGGCGGGTCAGCCCAGTTGCGCAGCCGCAGCTCTTTCAGGCCCTGGAACATCCCGCAATCGACGAGCACGCGGTGTCCTTGGGACTCGACCATATACCGAGAGCCGGTGACCGTGCGGGCGGCCCCTTGAAACGTCAGTGTCGATGCCATGTGGGGCGACTTTAGCAGACCTGATAACTACCCATGTGTGGCGCTGCCTGCTAAGCTCGCGGTCTGCGGCCCGGGTCGCCGCGTTCCCCTCGAGGAGCAAAGCATGCGTGTGGGCGTAGCGATCGTCGTCGGTCTGGTGGTGACGGCCTCCCCCGCCTGGGCCCAGACGCCGCGGGCGCTCACCCTCGACGACCTCTACGATCCCACCACGCGCATCGACTTCTCGGGCGGCGCCCCGTCGGGCATGACCTGGGCGTCCGACACGCATTACGTCTGGCCCAAGACCGAGGCGGGCGGGGTGGCGTGGCAGAAGATCGAGGCAGCCACCGGCACGGCGGTTGCGCTCTTCGACCTGAAGGCCGTAAGCGACCGCGCCGCCCAGGATCTGGGCCTTGAATCCGCCGTGGTCGGGCGCGCGCTCAACAGCCGCAGCCTCGAGATGAACCAAGACCGCACCGCCGCGGTGGTGACCCTCGAGAACGACCTTTACTTCATTCCCCTCGACGGCCCGGGCCGCGCGCAGCGCCTCACCTCCACCGTGGAGGAGGAAGAGGAGTTCACCTTCAGCCCCAGCGGCGAGGTGGTGGCCTTCCTGCGCGGGCATGATCTGTATGTGGTCGATGTCGATCACCGCCGCGAGCGACGGCTCACGACCGGCGGCGGCCCGCAACTGCTGAACGGCAAACTCGATTGGATCTATCAGGAAGAGATCTACGGCCGCGGCAACTACCGCGCCTACTGGTGGAGTCCCAACTCCCAGCACCTCGCGTTCCTGCAGCTCGACGAGACGCCGGTGCCTGAGTTCACGGTGGTGGATCACATCCCGCGCCGGCTCACCGTCGACACGTGGGACTACCCGAAGCCGGGCGACCCGAATCCCGGGGTGAAACTGGCCGTCGTCAGCGCCGCGGGCGGCACACCGGCCTGGGTTGACGTCGATCGCTACGCGCCGCTGCAGTATCTGATCGTGAACGTGAGCTGGCTGCCCGACAGCACGCGCGTCGTGTATCAGGTGCAGAACCGCGAGCAGACCTGGCTCGATCTGAACACGGCCACGCTCGGTGGCACTGAGGTGAAGACGCTGCTGCGCGAGACGACCAAGGCCTGGGTCAGCGAGAACGGCGCGCCGCTGTGGCTCGAGGACGGTTCGTTCCTGTGGATGAGCGAGCGCACGGGCTGGAAACACCTGTATCACTACCAGGCGGACGGGGCGCTGATCCGACAGATCACGGCCGGCGCGTGGGACGTGCGCAGGTTCCACGGCATGGACGAGAGCAACACCTTCGCGTACTTCTCTGGCACCGAGCACAGCTACATCGGCGGCGACATCTACCGCATCACGCTGGATGGCACCGGCCTGACGCGCCTGTCGCAGGCGGCCGGCACGCATACGGCGAACTTCAGTCCGGGTCTGGTCCAGTACCTCGACACGTGGAGCGACCTGCGCACGCCACCGACCGTGACGGTGCATCGGGCCGATGGCACGGCCGTGCGCACGGTGCACGAGAGCCGCATCGCCGCGTTGGCGCAGGTGCGGATGGTAAAGCCAGAGTTCCTGCAGGTGAAGACCCGCGACGGCTTCACGATGGAAGCCGTGCTGTATCGCCCCGCCAGCGCATCGGCCGTGCGCAAAGTGCCCGTGATGCAGTTCACCTACGCAGGGCCCTATGCGCCGAGCGTCGCCGATCGCTGGGGCGGCGCCATCAACATGTACTACCAGATGCTGGCGGACCGCGGCATTGCGGTCTGGATCTGCGACAACCGCTCGGCCAGCGGCAAAGGCGTCCAATCGGCCTGGACGTCGTACAAGCAACTGGGCGTGCAGGAACTGGCCGACATCGAAGATGGGCTGACGTATCTGCGCCAGCAGCCGTGGGCCAACGGCACCTTCGGGCTCGACGGCTGGAGCTACGGCGGCTTCATGACGACCTACGCGCTCACCCACTCCAAGAGCTTCGCCATGGGCATCGGTGGCGGCAACGTGACCGACTGGCGACTCTACGACAGCATCTACACAGAGCGGATGATGCTCATGCCGCAGAACAATCCCGAGGGGTACGACACGTCGTCGGTGCTCAAGGCTGCCAGAGACCTGCACGGGGAGCTGCTGCTGCTGCACGGCGTGATCGACGACAACGTGCACCTGCAGAACACCATGCAGTTCACCTACGAGTTGCAGAAGGCCGGCAAGCCCTTCCGCCTGATGCTCTACGAGAAATCGCGACACGGGGTGACCGACCCACTGCTTGTGAAGCACATGCGGCAGACGATGTTCGACTTCACGGTCGACACGCTGCTGACCCGTCGTCCCTCCGCGGGCACGAGCGACGCCGGTCGGGCGCGCCGCTGAGCCACACGCGCATGACTGCCTGGTGCGATCCCGCGCGATGGGCGACGGCACGGACGACCCGCGCATGAGCGGCATGGCCCCGCCGCCACTCGTGTCCGACGCCGCGATTGACCGGCTGTTTGCCGACGCGGAAGCCGCACGCTGGGGGGTGTCGCGCGAGGTGTTCGCAGACGCGGTGCGCCGTGCCATGGCGAAGCTGGTGCGCGGGTCGCCCTCACGCGGGGAGCGTCCCGATGCGATAGTGGCCGCCGTGCACGGGCGCGATCTGGCCCTGGCGCTGGCGTGCGCCGAGGGCGTTGACGCCGCCTGGGATCACTTCGTGCGCACGTATCGCCCGGAACTGTATCGTGCCGCGCGTGCGATGACCGACGAAGCCACGGGACGCGAGCTCGCCGATTCGCTCTACGCGGATCTCTTCGGACTCTCGGAGAAGGACGGCGTGCGCCGGTCGCTCTTCCGCTACTACCACGGCCGCGCGAAGCTTTCGACGTGGCTGCGCAGCGTGCTGGCGCAACGCCACGTGGACCTCGTGCGCGCGCAGCGCCGGATGACCTCGCTCGACGATCCAGCGCATGCCGCCGATGCCGTCCTGCCCACGCCGCCCGTCGAGCAGCCCATGCGTGCCGGCACGATGCGGGTCGCGGCCGAGGCCCTGGCGGCCGCGCTCGTAGCGCTGGCGCCGGCCGACCGCGTCCGCCTGGCGTACTACTACGCGCACGGTCTCACGCTGGCGCAGGCGGGCCGGCTGTTCGGCGAAAGCGAGGCCACGGCCAGCCGCAAGCTGGAGCGCGCGCGCAAGGCGCTGCGCACCGACCTCGAGGGAGCGCTGATCGCCCGCGGGCTGTCGGTCAGCGACATCGATGACTGGGTGGCCGTGTCGCGGCAGGCCTGGGACGGCGTGCTGGCGGACGCGCTGGCCGTGCCGGCGCCGCAAGAGCCCGGCGCGCCGCCGTTCAAAGGAAAGAAGACGTCATGAACGCGCCCAAGAACAGCGCCCCGGATCCGCATGCCGACCCGCTCGTCGCCGCGGTGATGCGCGCGGCCGGCGCCGTGTCGGCCAAAGACTGCCCGGAAGCCGAGGTGCTGGCCCTGTATGCGGAGCAGAACCTGTCGAGCGACGAGCACGGGCCAGTCGAGGCGCACGTGGCGGATTGCGGCCGATGCCAGGCCACGCTTGCGGCGTTCGTGCGCAGCGCGCCCGAGCGGGGAGGGCTCGAGGAGACCGGCAACACCGTGGCCCTCCTCCCCTGGTGGGCCGGCTGGCGGTGGATGGTACCGCTGGCCTCGGCCACGGCTGTGCTGGCCGTGGCAGTGTGGATCGGACGCCGGCCCGTCGAGCAGCCGGCATCGGCGACGGCGCCGGTGGCCGACGTGACCGCGAGTGCGCCGTCCGCCGCGGCCGACGCACCTGCGTCAGCCGCGACGCGGGAGCCGTTGATCGAGGCAAAGAGGCGGGACGTGCCTGAGACGGCCGCGCAGCCCGTGGCTTCGGGGGGAGCGATTGCGCCATCGCCGAGCACGTCCACACGCGAGCTGGCCCGGGTCAATGAGCCGGCGCCTTCCAGCTCGGAGCAAGCCGCGATGGCCGACCGTTTGGAAGCGCGAGCCGGGGCGGCCGAGTCCCTCATGCTCCAGCGCGAGCGACAGGAGGCGGCCGCACCCTCAGCCCCGGCGCCGCCACCACCGGCCGCGACGACGCGGGCTGCGTCGGCAGACAGCGGGCGCAGCGGCCGCGCTGGCGGGGGCCGCGCGGCACCTGCAGAGGTGGACGCGGTCGCAAACGCCGCTACCTCGGGAGCCTCCAACGCCCTGGGCATGACGGCGTCAAAGGCAGCGCAGCCGATGGTCTGGCGGGTGCGCGACGGCGTCGTCGAGCGCTCGGTCGACCAGGGTGCGACCTGGGCACGCACCACTTCGCCGACGTCCGCCCGGCTGACGGCTGTGTCGTCGACCGACGCACGCAACGCCGTGGTGACCACGTCGGCCGGCGTGCGGTTCGCCACGTCTGACGGCGGCGCTACCTGGCGCCGCTTGCCCTAGCAGCCCGAGCAGGAGATTCGGGACACGAGTGTCCCGTGGTGCAAGTCCCGCCGGCGGCCGCGTTCACACTCCAGACACCCGTTCCGTCTGGAGGCATCCGTGAGCGCACCGCGATTCGTCGTTCCTGCTACTGCACTGACTGTCACGCTGGCGATGGCCGGCCTTTCTCTCACGGGCGCGCGGCCCGCCGCACACGCTGCGGTCGAGCCGTCGACCCTGTCGAGTGGCACGGGCGACCAGGTGGACATCGGCCTCACCGTCTACAACGGCGGCCTGGCGCTCGTGCGCGATGTGCGCAACGTGATGCTGCCGGCCGGCGAACTGCATCTGCGGTTCGAGGACATCGCCGCCACGGTGAATCCGGCCACGGTGCATCTGCGGTCGCTCTCGCATCCGGGCCTGCTGCCCGTGCTCGAACAGAACTACGAGTACGACTTGCTCGATCCGCAGAAGCTGCTGCAGAAGTACGTCGGCAAGGAGGTGACGCTCGTGCGCACCACGATGGAGGCCGGCGCCACCCGCACGACCGAGGTCAAGGCCACGCTGCTCGCGCTCAACAACGGTCCGGTGTGGCGCATCGGCAGCGAGATCGTCACCGGCATCGGCGCCGACCACTTCCGGTTTCCCGAGCTGCCAGACACGCTCTACAGCCGGCCCACGCTCGTGTGGTCGCTCGACAACACGGGCCCGCGTGCGCAGAAGATCGAGGCGGCGTATCTGGCGGCCGACATCAAGTGGAACAGCGACTACGTGCTCACGCTCGATGCCCGCGGCGGTAGCGGCGATCTCGACGGCTGGGTGACGCTGCAGAACAACTCCGGCACGGCCTTCACGAACGCGAAGCTGCAGCTGATTGCTGGCGACCTGCACAAGGTCGAAGGCGATCTGGGCCGCGCAAACTTCGTGGCCGATGCCATGAAACTAGCCGAATCGCGGCAAGAGATGACGCAGCAGGCGTTCTCGGAGTACCACCTCTACTCGCTCGCCCGCCGCACCTCGATTCACCACGCCGAAACCAAGCAGCTGGCGTTGCTGCATGGCCAGGGCGTGCCTGTGACCAAACGCTTCGTCGTGGACGGCCAGCAGTTCTACTACCGCAACCGGCAGCACCCCGGCACGCCGATCAAGGACACCGTGAAGGTGTTCTACGACTTCAAGAACGCCGCCTCGTCGAGCCTCGGCATGCCCCTGCCAGCCGGCACCGTGCGGGTCTACCAGACCGACCCCAACGGCAGCGTCCAGTACGTCGGCGAAGACCGCATCGACCACACGCCGAAAGACGAGACCGTGTCGGTGCAGATTGGCTCGGCCTTCGATGTGGTGTGCGAGCGCAAGCAGACCGACTTCCAGGACCTTGGCGGCAACACCTACGAATTTGCTTACGAGGTCACGGTGCGCAACCACAAGGACACGGCCGTCTCTGTGGCGCTCAACGAGCCCATCGGCGGCGACTGGACGATGATCTCGTCCACCCACACGTGGACCAAAACCGAAGCCTGGGCCGCGCGCTTCACGGCCCCGGTCGCCGCCAGCGGCGAAGCCCGAGTCCGCTACCGCGTCCGCGTCAAGTGGTAACGACTTGTAACGGGGCCTGGCACTGTGGATGGCGAAATTGATGCCAACGGGGCAGTTACTGCCCCAAGATCAGCGGGAGTCCGTTCTTCGGATTGCCGATGACCACGATCTTGCTGTTGGGGCTGTTGACCAGCTTTTCGGTGGCCTCGATGCCCTTCCACTGCAGCAGTTGATCGCTGATGCCTGTGGACACGATGCGCTGGAAGTCCGCCACGCCCTGCGCCTCGATGCGCTTCCGGTCGGCCTCCTGGCGCTCGCGCTGCAGCACGAACTGCATCTGCTGTGACTGCTGGTCGGCCTGCTGCTTGGCCTCAATGGCATCGCGCAGGGTGTCGGGCAGTTTGATATCCCGCAGCAAGACGTTCTCGACCATCACGCCGCGCGCCTCGAGAATCGGCTTCAGCTGGTTCAACATCTGCTGCGCCACACCCTCGCGGCCTTCGCTGTAGAGCGCATTGGCGGTGTGGGCGGCGGTGACTGCGCGTATCACCGAGCGAAGATTCGGGATGACGACGACCTCGACATAACGAGGACCGATCGTCTGGAACACTTCCCCCGCTCGTTCAGGCTCGAGGCGATACAGGAGCGATGTCTCGAGGCCGATGATGAGGCCCTCGCTCGACGGCACATCCGCATGCTCCTTGATCTCCTGCGTGCGGACCGACATCGCCTCCACGCGCTTGAGCGGATTCACGAGATGGAGGCCTTCGGGCAGTTGTTCGCCCGTGAGCTTGCCAAACAGCGTCGTCACCCCGACGTGCCCGGTGTCGATGGTGCGAAAACCGCACGACGCGGTGGCGGCCACAAGGGCCAGCAACAATACGATCCCGACGCCTCGTCCGGCCCGGGGAGAGATCTCGATGGTGTTTGACGCCATGACACGTGGTCCTTTCGGTGGAAGCGACAGCTTCCGTCCGAGTGTGCCACGCCCGCACAGCCGATTGCATGACGTGACACCAGGGGCCGCGTGGGCCGGAGTATCATCTGAGTCGCGTCGCTCAGGGCCAGTCCGCCCTTTCGTGCCGTGGGAGTGAGCCGTGAGACGTCGATCGGGTGCCTGCGCGCTCGTGGTCGCGCTGGTGCTGACCGCGGCCGCATTGCGCGCACAACCAGCCACACCAGACGCGAGCGCTGCGACGCCGACGATTGCAGCGGCGCGCCTGGCCGAGGGCGAGACGATGGCCATCGACGGCGTGCTGGATGAAGGCGCCTGGGCCCGGGCCGTTCCCGCCACCGACTTCAAGCAACGGGATCCGCGGCCCGGCGAACCCGCCACCGAGCGCACCGAAGTGCGCGTCGTGGTCGACAGCACCCGCATCATTCTCGGCGTCACCTGCTTCGACTCCGAGCCCAATCGCATGCTGGCCAACCAGATGCAACGTGACCAGTCCTTCGGCGGTGACGACCGCTTCCTGTGGGGCTTCGACACGTATCTCGACGGGCGCACCGGCTACTTCTTCGAGATCAATCCGGCCGGCGCCATGGGCGACGGGCTCGTCACCGGCCCCGGGGGCGGAGGCGGAGGCGGAGGTGGAGGTGGAGGTGGAGGTGGAGGT
>JANMDX010000221.1:0-1849 GCA_031376505.1 Acidobacteriota bacterium | reverse complement strand
GGCGCCCGGGAAGGTGGCCAGCAGCGTGTCGAACGAGCGCCCTGTCTTGGTAGCCACCGACGCCGCGAGCCCCTTGGCCACGATGACCGCCGTGCCGTTCATGTCGTAGGCGCCGTACTCGAAGTCGGGATGGAAGGCGATCGCCAGATTCGACGGGATGGTCCAGGGCGTGGTCGTCCAGATGAGCACCGACACCGATCGTCCGGCCAGGGCCGGGATGCGCGCCTCGACCTGGGCGCGGCTCGCCTCGCTCAGCGGGAACTCGACCGTGATCGAAGGCGACACGTGCGGCTCGTACTCGACCTCGGCTTCCGCGAGCGCCGTGCGGCAGTGCGTGCACCAGTGCACGGGCTTCTTGCCCTTGTAGACCATGTCCTTGGCCACAAACGCGCCAAGCGCCCGTACGATGGCCGCCTGGTAGCGAAACGCCATCGTCAGATACGGGTCGTCCCACTTGCCAACGACGCCCAGGCGTTTGAAGCCCTCGCGCTGGATGCCAACGTACTTCTCGGCGTACTTCCGGCATTCGCGGCGGAAGTCGGCCACCGACATCTCGCGCTTCTTCGGCCCCAGCTCGCGATCGACCTTGAGCTCGATGGGCAGGCCGTGGCAATCCCATCCGGGCAGGTAGGGCGCGTCGTACCCCAGCATGTTGTGGGACTTGACGACGAAGTCCTTCAGAATCTTGTTGAGCGCTGTGCCAATGTGAATCTCGCCGTTGGCGTAGGGCGGGCCGTCGTGCAGCAGATACGTTGGCGCGCCCTTGCGCGCGTGACGAATCTGCCCATAGAGGTCCATCGCGTCCCAGCGGGCTACCGTTTCCGGCTCGGCCACCTGCAGGTTGGCCTTCATCGAGAAGGCCGTGCGCGGCAAGTTACACGTGTCTTTCCACTCGGCCATAGACGAACTCATCCCGCAGATCGGCCGGCATTCGGCCGGCGATCCATCCCCGAGGGCTGCGTTGCTCCTCCCTCACATATCGCCAATATTCTCGGTCGTCGCGCTTTGCCCTCGGGGCGCCTCGCCGCCCTCGGTGCTTCGGCCCATCTGCGAGATGAGTCCGGCATTCGACCATTGTACAGTGGAGGGATGGTGCACGAGACGGTCCTCGCCAATGGCTTGACGGTATTGGTGCAGGAGGTGCACACCGCGCCCCTGGCGTCGGTGTGGTGCTGGTACAAGGTGGGATCGCGAGACGAGGGTCCCGGCGTCACCGGCGTGTCGCACTGGGTCGAGCACATGAACTTCAAGGGGACGACCAACATCCCCCGCGACCAGGTGAAGGGCATCATCGAGCAGTTCGGCGGCAGCTGGAACGGCTACACCTGGATCGATCAGACCACCTATCTCGAGACGGCCACCGCCGACGCGCTCGACCGGATGCTTTTCATCGAAGCCGAGCGGATGGCGAGCTGCCTCTACGAGCCCGCCGATTGCGAGTCGGAGCGGACGGTGATCATCTCGGAGCTGCAGGGCGGCGACAACGACCCCGAGCAACGGCTCGACACCGAAATGACGGCGACGGCGTTCAAGGCGCATCCGTATCGGCATCCCACCATCGGCTGGCTCGGCGACCTGCACACGATCACCCGCGAGGATCTCTACGGGCACTACCGCCGGTTCTACGTGCCCAACAACGCCACGCTGGTCGTCGTTGGCGACGTGGATACGGCCGACGTGCTCGCCCGGGTGGAGGCGGCCTTTGGCAGGATATCGCCAGGCACGCCGGCGCGGCGGGCCACCACGGTGGAGCCGCCGCAAGAGGCCGAGCGACGCGTGCACCTGCGCAAGCCGGGGACCACGGCGTACTGGCGGGCCGCGTATCATGCGCCGCGCTTTGCCGACCCCG
>JANMDX010000215.1:0-17622 GCA_031376505.1 Acidobacteriota bacterium | reverse complement strand
CGACGAGCTCCGCGAGGAGCGCCTCTGATGCCGACCACGTTTCTCGACGCCTCCGCCATCGTGAAACTCGTTCTGCATGAGCCAGAGTCACAGGCGCTCATCGACTTCCTCGACACGCGCACTCACGTCGAGGCTAGCGAGTTGTCGATCGCTGAGGTCGGACGGGCCGTCCGCCGCTACCTGCCGGATTTCGATGAAGTGGAGGCGATGGACGGCATCGTCCTCCACAAGGTCACGCCGGACGTCCTGCGTCTGGCGGCACGGCTCGCGCCGCCGGGCATGCGGACGCTCGACGCGATCCACCTCGCGTCGGCGCTCACGCCGGGCAGCGGCGACGTACAGATGGTCACCTACGACGCGCGCCTCGCCGACGCCGCCCGCGCGCACGGCCTGCGCGTGGTGCAGCCGGGCCGGTAAGCCCTCCCCGAATAACCTCCCGCGCGCAGAGACCTGGCCGCCGCACGGCCACGGGCACGTTGCAGAATCTGCAATGCCGGGAGATGTAACGGTGACAGGCCCTGTTACATGCGGTGACATGGCGGGATAGAATCCCGCGTGGCTATTCCCACGCTGCTCACCGCCGGCGAGGCGTTCGAAGACCTCGTCTTCGTGGGCCTGGAACGCCTACCCGGCCCCGGGGAAGAGGTGAAGACGGATGCTTTCCACGCCACCATCGGCGGGGGCGCGGTGATCACCGCCGTGGCGGCTGCGCGGCTGGGCATCACCACCGCCATCGCCAGCGCGCTCAGCGACGACGCAGTTGGCCGGCTCCGCCGCGAGCACGTGCGCGTGCACAATCTGAAGCGCGCAGGCGAGCCTCATGCCATCAGCGCGGCGCTCTCGACCGGCGCCGATCGCTCGTTTGTCACCTACAACGGCGTCAACGCGAAGCTCGAACCGCGGCTGATTGCGGCCCTGGCAGGCGCGCGCGCCACGCACGTGCACCTGGCGCTCTGCCCTGTCGATCTCGCCGCCTGGACTCGCGTGGTGACGCGCCTGCGCCGCACCGGCGTGACCGTGTCGTGGGACTTCGGCTGGAGCGAGGCGCTGGCCGACCGCGAGGAGCTGCCCGTGCTGATGGGCGCGCTCGACTTCGTGTTCGTGAACGAGCTCGAGGCGCCGCTCTATGCCCACATGAATGCGATCGACGAGGCGTATCCCGTGCTGCGCGAGCTGAAGACCGCCGTCATCGTGAAGCTCGGCTCGCTTGGCAGCCGCTGGCTGCGCGCCGACGGCGACGTGGTGATGCCCGCACCCCGCGTGGACGTCGTGGACACGACCGGCGCGGGCGACGCGTTCAACGCGGGCTTTCTGGCGGCGTGGCTGCGCGGCGGCCCACCGGCGCACTGCCTGGCCACGGGCAACGCCGTGGGTGCCGCCTCCACTCGCGCGCCCGGGGGCCTCGACGCGCTGCCCATGGCGGCAAAGTTGCCCGCGCTGCTCAGACCCACGGCCCGCCGCGGTCTGCGACCCGCGCCCCCGCGAGCCGCGCCTGGGGGATCCGGGCGCGCCACAAAGGGCACGACACTCGCGGGCGCAAACGCACCAGCGCGCGCCACGGCCTCTCCAGTTACCACGGCGTCCCCACGCGCCTCGGGTTCCCCAATCGCGGCGTCCCCACGTGCTCGGCGCACGACCAGCGCGCCTCGGAAGACGTCGTGAAGCTGGCCATCATCGGCGGCGCCGGTGTGCGCGTGCCGCTGCTCGTGGGCGGGTTCGCGCGTTCCACGCTCACGATCGACCAGATCGACCTGTACGACCTCGACCAGCCGCGCCTCGCGGTGATTGCAGGTCTCGCATCCCGTATGGCGCACGGCGTGCGGGTCACGGCGCAAACGTCGGCCGATGCCTGCATCGAGGGCGCGGACTTCGTGATCACGAGCATTCGCGTGGGCGGCACCCGTCAGCGTGCAACAGACGAAGCCACGTGTATCGCGCTCGGCGTGGTGGGCCAGGAAACGGTGGGACCGGCCGGTTTCGCCATGGCCGTGCGCACGATTCCCCCGATGGTGGCATACGGCCAGCTCGCCTCGCGACTCGCGCCGAAGGCGTGGTTCGTGAACTTCAGCAATCCCGTGAGTGTGGTGTCGCAGGCCGTGCATCAGCACTCCGACGCGCGCATCATCGGCATCTGCGACACACCCACCGAAACCTACGAAGACGCCGCCCACGCGCTCGGGCTCCCACCCGCCGCCTGTGATTACGACTACTTTGGCCTGAATCACCTGGGCTGGCTGCGCGAGGTGTACTTCCAGGGCGAGCCGCAGATGGCGCGTCTGTGGGACGACGACGCACGACTCGAGGCCGCGTACCGCACGCCGCTCTTCGAACGCGAGCGACTGCGTGCGCTGCGCCTGCTACCCACCGAGTACCTCTACTACTACTACCGTCCTGAGGTGGCGCTTGCGCATCTGCGGAAGGCGGGCACGAGCCGCGGGCAGGTCGTGTCGGCACTGACCGACCAGTTCTTCACGGATCTCGCGGCCGGCGCCGTCGATCCCGTGGCGCGCTACCAGCAGTACCTCGCCGCGCGTGATGCCAGTTACATGCAGCTCGAATCCGGCAGCACGACCCCGCGCATCAAGCCCGACTGGGCTGAGCTGAGCGGCTACGACAAGATCGCGCTCATGACCATCTCGGCGATTGCTGGCAACACCGGCGCGGTCATTCCGCTCGACGTGCCCAATCGCGGCGTTCTGCCGTTCCTCGAGGACGAGGACGTCATCGAGACGCCGTGCGTGGTGGATGCCGAGGGTCCGCACGCGCGGCCCGTGGCCACGGTACCGAATCACGCGCGCGCACTCATCGCGTGCGTGAAGGCGTACGAGCGCGCCACCGTGACCGCGGCCATGAGCGGCGTCCACGACGATCTCGTGGACGCACTGGCGCTGAACCCCCTGGTGCATTCCCGGCCCCTGGCAGAACAGCTGGTGGACGCGTTGCTGCTCGCATGAGGCTGGTGCCGTCGATGGCCCGGCACCGGCACCGAGGCGCGACTGGCGCACCCGGCCCGCGTGAGACGCAGGACGGCCGCACCCGCCGACGAGGTGCCCATGTCGTCCACTAGCGCGCCGCCCCCGCCATCGCTCGACCGCGCGATGGGCCTGCTGCAGGCCACCGCCACTAACGTGATCAGCATGGTGGGCGTGGGGCCGTTCCTGACCATCCCGTTCATGGTGGCCGCCATGAACGGGCCCCACGTGATCTACGCCTGGCTCGCGGGACTCGTCCTCGCGCTCGCCGACGGCATGGTTTACGCGCAGTTGGGGGCAGCGATTCCTGGCAGCGGCGGCGGCTACAACTACCTGCGCGAGGCCTTTCAGCCGTTCGGCCTCGGGCGGCTGATGTCGTTCCTGTTCATCTTCCAGACGCTGCTCGTTGCACCGCTATCGGTCGCCAGCGGCGCCGTGGGATTTGCCGACTACCTGCAGTTCCTGTGGACGACGATGACGCCGCTCACCCACAACCTGGTAGCGGCCGGGTCATGCCTGGCCATCACGGCGCTGCTCTGGCGCCACATCAGCGGCATTGGCCGGCTCGCCGTGGTGATGCTGGTCGTGGTGCTGGCCACGGTGACCTGGGTGATCGTGGCCGGCCTGTTCAGTTTCTCGCCAGCGCAGGCGTTCGACTTCCCGCCCGAAGCGTACGCATTCGACAGCCGGCTGTTCCAGAGCATCGGCGCCTCGGCCATCCTGGCGATGTACAGCTACGGCGGCTATAACCAGATCTGCAATCTCGGCGACGAGGTGAAGGACCCGACGCGCACGATCCCGCGGTCGATCGTGATGGCCACGTTGCTCGTGGCCGCGGTCTACATGCTGATGACCACCGTGATCGTCGGCATGATTCCGTGGACCGAGGTGAAGGAGTCGCGGACAATAGCGTCGCTCTTCATCCAGCGCACGTTTTCGGACCCCGCCTCGGGACGTCTGGCCGGCATCGTGATGACCGGCTTGATCCTGTTTGTCGCGGCCTCGTCGCTCTACGCGCTGATTCTAGGCTACTCGCGCATTCCGTACGCGGCAGCCAAAGACGGCAACTTCTTCCGGATCTTCCAGCACGTCCATCCCACCAAGCACTTCCCGGACGTGTCGCTCGCCACGATTGCCCTCGTGTCGATTCCGTTCTGCTTCTTCTCGCTCGGCCAGATCGTGAGCTGGCTCGTGCAGGTGCAGGTGCTGCTGCAGTTCATCTGGCAGTGCGCCGCCGTGGTGCTGCTGCGCCGCTACCGCCCCGACATCAGACAGCCGTTCACGATGCCGCTCTACCCATGGCCGGCCGTGCTGTCTGGCGGCCTGTGGCTCTTCATCTTCTTCACCGGCCCGCGCGACGGCATCGTCTTCGCGTTCGCGTTCCTGCTGGCGGGCGTGATGGCGTACGCGATCTTCGCGCGGGGCCGAGACGCCGACTCAGTGTGAGTCCACGGGCAAGCCAGCGCCTGACGCGCACGGGTGCGCGGGAAAGTCTGTGCCTATTGCTGGTCGGTGCCGGTCGAGGGCTAGTCGCCGGTCGTGGCGCGCGTGCGGAGCTCGTGCTCAGCCAGCAACCAGAAGTCGAGATTGCCGCCCTTGCCGCCGTGTTCGAGCGCCAGGTAGTAGGCGCGGACCCGGATGTCCTCGTGGGTCACCGTGGCTCGCGGCCGCTCGGGGGCAGCCGCCACCGGCGGCACGACGGCCGGCGGAGCCGAGGCACTGCCGTTCGGCGGCGCGGACACGGCGGCGCGGCGGCTTGAAGGCTGGGTGGGCGGCGCGACGTTGGTAGGCGCCGCGGCTTTGGCGGCCTTCGGCGGCGCAGCCATCGTGGCGGGCATCGCGGCCTTTGCGGCCCTGGCAGCCTTCGGCGGCGCAGCCAGATTGGCGGTCTTCGCGGGCGTCGCGGTCTGTGCGGGCATGGTGGTCGTCGGGGTCTTCGGTTGAGCGGTCTTCTTTGCAGCCACGGGATCTTCCTTCGAAGGATGAGTGAATCACATTGACGGCAACTCGCCGTCTCTACACACTGATTCGTAGTTCCTCACATTATGGCACCAGGTGATGACCAGCAGGTAACCGCCTGGCGTTGCGGCGTGGTGCGCCGGCACATGACCCCGGCCGAGCGCCGGTGCGCCATGCCGCGATTTCCCTGGGGCGACGTGGCCCTGGCGCCCGTCAACGGCGTGCTGGCCGCGGTGCCCGCCGTGGTAGTGGCGGGCCTGCCCCTGTATCTGGTGCTCTGGCTGGCAGACGTCGACGACCCGGGCCGCTGGGCGGGCCTGGTGGGAGTCGGCGCGTTCGGTCTGGCCTGTGCCGGCGCGCTCTACACGTCGATTGGCGGCTTCCTGGGCACTCGCCGGCGCATTGACGACGACCTGCTCGACGACGAAGTCGACGACCGGACCGTGCGGGTGACCGAGGCCGTGGGCATCGTGGGCGAGCCTCCCGCCTTCTATCTGCGCCTCGACCGCGACGCAACCGACGGTGACGCGACCGGCGGCGGCGGCAGCGGCAGCGGCAGCGAGGTGATCGTCCTCAGAGGCGACTACCTGACACGCCTGCGACGCACCGGGTGTTTCCCGTCCACAGGTTTGCGCCTCATCCAGCTACCCCGTTCGCGGGTACTCGTGGGCGTCCTGCCCATCGGCGAGGCGCTGCCGATGGCCTTCGTGTCGGGCAGGGACCATCGTCCCACCGAGCTGGACGGACAGCGGTCGGCGATCGACTTCGACCGGCTGCGCGCCCTGGTCGGCTAACGGCCGGCCGGTGGGCGTTTGCCGAGTGCCAGCAGGTTCGCCGCGATGCGGTACGCGCCGGGTACGCCGTACGGCAGCTGACGGTGCAGGGCGTAGGCAAAGTACGTGTAGGTGCCCTTGCCGTGCGCGGCCGTGAGCCATCCACCCCGCTGCGGCGCCTGGCCCTTGTCGAACGTGGCGAGCATCGGCGTGTAGGCCGTGTCCCACGTGCTGAAGAACTTCGAGCCGCGCTGCTCCACCCAGCTGTCGAAGTCGGCCTTGGTGATGGCGTTCGGCCACCGGAAGGCCTGGTGCGTGGGCGCCAGGATCTCGACCGGTGAGTCCTCTTCCGACACTTCCTCGGAGTTGCGGGGATTCTCGGCGGTGAACGGCGCGTAGCGCGACGGCACGAGCTCGGCGGTGTTGTAGAGCACGATCATGTTGCCGCCGGCCTTCACGTAGTCGAGCAGGCGCGTGTTGTAGGTCTTCAAATCCTCGCGCACGGCGTAGGCACGCGTGCCGGTCATGATGGCGTCGTACTGCGACAGGTCGCCTGAGGCGAGTTCCGGCTCGCCAAGCAATGTGACCTGCGCGCCGAGCTGCTGCAGGCCGAGCGGCACCTGGTCGCCCACGCCCATCACGTAGCCCACCTTCAGGTTGGGCAGCACGGTGACGTCGATGCCACGCACCTCCACGATGGACGGCCGATACAGGTAGCGCAGCTCGAGATCGCGCTCGTCGATGAGCTCGTAGCCCTCGCGATACGTCTGCCCGGCGCTCGTGGCCACCGCGGTCAGCGTGTAGGGCTTGGCGTCGATGGTGGTGGCTTGGACGGTGAAGCGAAAGCTGGCGCGTTCACCGGCGCGCGCGAACGCAAACGGATGCTCGGCGGGCGTGGAGGTCCAGCCGGCGGGCATCGCCAGCGTCACCGCGCCCGTGCTGGCCGACTCCGCGTTGTGCACCACATCCACCTGCAGTTCCACGCGCTTGGTCGTGCTCGAGCGCGGCACGACCGCCGCAGGCGGCGACACCGTCACGCCCAGGCGCGGCACGCTGCGCACCTCGCGCAGCACGTCGCCGTAGGGCAGCTTGGCCTCGCGTCGCTTCACTACCTCGCGCAGCGTTACGGGCACGCCGTCGAACGTGTAGCGCGCCACGGCCACAAGCGGCGCCAGCGAGGCGGCGCGGCCAAACGACGCGGGGTCGGCAAGCGTGTAGCGGCTCTCCTGCAGCCCGTTGCGGGTGAAGTAGGGCCTCGTGCTGATGGGCGCATCGGAGGCCACGGCCACGCTGAAACGGACGCCGGCCACCTGTGCCGCGGCCAGCGAGGTCGGCAACGCCGGCGCGTCGGCGACGGGCGCCGCCTGCCACCCAGCCGCGGTCTCGATCGTGATGCCGGCGAGTGCCAGCGCGGTGGCGCCGCGGTTGGCCAAACGCGCGCGCACCTCGAACGTCTGCCCAGGCACGGGCGCCGTCATCGTTGGCGGTGCGGCAAACGCCGCCATCGGGCCGGTGGGCTCGGGCTGCCCGGCAGGCTGCGCCGTGGCGACGAGCTCGAGTCCGAGGCACGCATTGAGCGCGTCCTGGATCTGCTGCTCCTTGATGCGCAGCACGAAGAGCGCCTCGTCTTCGCCCGCGCTCTTGGTCATCGCGTCGCGGATCAGATTGAGGGCGCCGGCCAGCCCCGGCGCCGCGGCCGACGGGTCGCTCATCTTGAAGTCGGTAGCCGCGCGGCCGAGCGCGCCATCGACGCGCGCCAGTTGATCGACTACGCCTTCGGGCGCGCGCCGGCCGAGCACCGTGAAGAGCCCCGAGTACGCCGTATGGATGCCGTCGAAGATCGAGTTTTCCCTGGGCGCGCCGCCGATGCGCGAGCCCACGCGCGTGTAGTAGCCGTAGTTGGCACCCGCACCCGCCGTGACGCGGCCGCTGTTCTGCGATCGCTGAAAGCTCAGTCCCAAGCGCGCGAGGTTGTCGTACGCGTCGCCGAGCAGCGGGCTGTACTCGCCGCTATCGATCCGCACCGTCCAGTTTTCGTTCTCGCGCACCCCGCCGATGTAGACCTTGAAGGGCTGCCACGGCCGCAGCCCCTCCGCGATCTGTTCGGGGAACATGTCCGGATCGCCGGCCGCCTGAAAGGCCAGCTGCGTGATGAGCCCTGCGGCCTGGTGGTTGCCGTGGCCATCCCGCTCGTTGCCCTGAAAGCGCGAGAGCAGCACGAACGGACGGCTCATGCGGATCACCCGCACCACGTCGCGCAGCACCGCCTCCTTGCCCCACTTCTCGAAGGCCTCCTCGAGCCGCTTCGAGAAGCCATAGTCCACGACCGTGGTGAAGTACTGCTCGTCTACGCCGTAATAGCGATCCGCAACCCGCAGTTCCTCCGTGCGGATGAGCCCAAGCCCGTCGAACAGCTGCGAGCCGATCGCGTTGTCGCCGGACTCGCCGCGATTGAGCGTCATCAACGCGAGCCGCGCGCCGTCCTTGCGACTGAGCCGGGTGATGACGCCGCCGTGCTCGTCATCAGGATGCGCGGTCGTGTGCATCACGCTGGCCGTGGTCCGCGCTTTCTGGATCTTCTGCCACGCGCCGGCCGCGCCCGTGTCCTGGGGAATAGTCTGTGTGGACGGGCGGACGAGCAATACGGCCAGAACTCCAGCGGTGGTCACAACACGGCGCATTCAACACTCCAGCGGGACGGACGATCGAGGCAGTATTCAGCCCAATCACGGCGTAGTCAACGACGGAAGGCGGTTGCGGAACCGCCGCCCGGACGGCAAATCGGTGCCTGACTGGCGGACGCGTTGGGCGGCGCGCAGCGGGCCACTAAGATAGACGGTGCTCCGCATGACGTCTGCTCCTCTCGACGCCTATGCCGCCCTGCGCAATCCAATCGTGCGGCGGTTCGCACTCGGGCGATTCGGCGCCGTCCTGGGCCTGCAGATGCTCTCGGTGTCGGTGGGCTGGCATCTCTACGAGCGCACATCGAGCGCGTGGGCGCTCGGCCTCGTGGGCGCGGTCGAGCTGTTACCGGTCTTTCTGCTGATTCCCGTGACTGGCACGGTGGCCGACCGCTTTCCTCGCCGCCGCGTGGCCGCCTTGGCCCATACGGGCATTGCCGCCGCCACGCTGGGCCTGGCATACGCGTCGGCGCGAGGGGCCGACGTCACCACTTTCTACCTGCTGCTGGCGATGATTGGCGCGGCGCGGGCCTTCGCCATGCCGGCAGCGGCCACCATTCTGCCGCAGCTGCTCACGCCGGCCGAGTTCGCCAACGCCAATGCCTGGATCGCCTCCACCTTCCAGTTGGCAGCCGTCACGGGGCCGGCACTGGCCGGCGCGCTCATCGGCACGACGGGCGTGGCCACTGCGCCGCTCATGGTGGCGGCGGGCGGACAGCTGCTGTTCGTGTCACAGCTCCTGCGGCTGCCCGAGGTCCGGCCGATGACCTCGGCGGCACAGGCCGGCTGGCAGGGCGTGTTCGACGGCTTCCGCTTCGTACGCAGCTCGCCGGTGTATCTGGCGGCCATTACGCTCGACCTCTTCGCGGTGCTGCTCGGCGGCGCCACGGCATTGCTGCCGATCTTCGCCAGGGACGTCCTGCAGGTGGGCCCGGTGGGACTTGGCTGGCTGCGCGCGGCGCCGGCCGTGGGCGCGATGCTGATGGCCTTGGTGCAAACCCGGCTGCCACCCTTGCAGCACCCAGGACGCGTGCTGCTTGCGGCGGTGACGGGGTACGGCGTGGCGACCATTGGCCTGGGGCTCTCGCGGGACTTCTTCCTCTCGCTCGCGTGCCTGTTCGCCACCGGTGTATGCGACTCCATCAGCGTCGTGATTCGCCTGACGCTCGAGCAGATCATCACGCCTGACGAGCTGCGCGGCCGGGTATCGGCCATCAAGTCGGTCTTCGTCGGCTTCTCCAACGAGTTCGGGGCGTTCGAAAGTGGCGCCACCGCGGCGCTCTTCGGTCCGGTGGCGTCGGTGGTCGGCGGCGGCATCGGCGTGATTGCCGTGGTGGCGGGCATCAGCCGGGCATGGCCAGAACTGTGGCGCCTGGGTCCGCTGCACACGCTCGGGCCGGACTGACCGGCGAGGGGTGCCCGGTCGGAGGTATCCTCACTGGCGCAGCAGGAGGTTCCGTCCATGTCACAGCGCGCTCGTCGTCTCGGCCTCGCCATCAGCCTGTTCATGTGCGCGGCGGCCTGCACGCGACTCACTCCAGAGCGACAGCTGGTGCACGACGCCGCCGAGGCGCTCGGCGGCACCGACCGCGTGGGGCACGCCGGCGTGATGGTGCTCGAGGGCACGGGCCGGCAGTGGAACCTGGGTCAGGACCTGCGGCCGGGCCTGGCCGATCAGACCTTCACCGTCTCGGCCTACCGGCGCGCGGTCGATCTCAACGCGGTGCGGATGCGCACCACGCTCACGCGCACGCCCAACTTCGCCTACTTCCAGGGACCGCAGGCCCAAACGCAGGTGCAGGGGCTGGATCGCGACATGGCCTACAACCTGGGCGCGAACGGCGCACCCATGCGCGCGTCGAGTGCGACCGCTGCCGACCGGCGCGCCGAGCGACTGCATCATCCCCTTGCGCTCGTGGCGGTCGCCCTCCAGGACGGCGCGCGGCTCTCGCCCATGCGCGTGAACGGCGCCGAGCGCGCCCTCGACGTCGAGACTGCCGCTGGTCCCATCACGCTCGTGGTCGACGCCGATGCGCGGCCCGTGCGCATCGAGTCGCCCGGCACGCACATCAACCTCGGCGACGTGCGGCTCACGACGACCTTTGCCGACTACGTGGAGAGTGCCGGCGGTCTGCGGCTGCCCACCCGCTTCGTCACGAAGGTGGACGACTTCACGACTGGCGAGTACCAGGTGACGCATCGCGCGGGCACCGAGACCATCGAGGCGCCGCCTGGGATTGCCGACATGACCGCGCCCGGACCCGCGGTGCAGAACGTCCTCGTGCAAGGGCTCGCGCCGGACGTATGGCTCCTCAACGGCGGTTCACACCACAGCGTGGTCGTGGCCTTCGCTGATCGCCTGGTGCTGATCGAGGCGCCGCAGAGCGAGGCGCGTTCGCGCGCGGTCATTGCCAGGGCACGCGACCTGAGACCCAATACGCCGCTCACGCACCTGGTGATGACGCATCACCACTTCGATCACTCGACCGGGCTCCGCGCGGCGATTGCCGAGGGGCTCACGGTGGTCACGCACGCCGGCAACGAAGCCTTCGTGATGGAGATCGCGGCGCGGCCGTTCTCACGCACACCCGACGCGCTCGCCGCCGCACCACGGCCGGTCGTGGTCGAGGCAGTGACCGACACGCGCACCATCACCGACGGCACCCGGTCACTCGCGCTGTATCACGTGGCCGGGAATCTCCACAGCGACACGATGCTCATGGCGTACCTGCCGAAGGAGCGCCTGCTCATCGAGGTGGACGCGTTCAGCCCAGGCGGCGCGTATCACCCGTATGCCGCGAACCTGCTCGGGCACGTGGAGCGGCTGAAGTTGAACGTGGATCGGATCGTGCCGCTGCACGGCGCGGTGGTGACGATGGCGGATCTGGCGGCTGCCGCCCGGCCCCCCTCGTAGGTCGTTGCGAGCGACCGGGCGCAACGGGGCCTACCGGCCGTCGGCTGCGAACTCGACAGCCCAGTAGGTGCCGTAGCGCGACCCGGCGATGCGCACCAGGCCGACGCCCACGCGGTCGTACTCCTCTTCGAGCACGGCGCGGCGGTGCGAGCGGCTGTCGAGCCACCGCTCGAGCTGACGTGGCGGCGTCTGGCTCGTGCCGATCACCTCGGCCAGACGATGCCATGCAAAGCGCGACCCGGGGTTGACGCGAGAGAGACGGTCCTGCAACTTCTGCCGCTCGGGATTCACGTGATCGAAGTAGTTCCGGCAGGCCATGTCGGCGGCGTGCGCCATTGCCATGCGGTCGAGCACCTCCACGCGCGTCAGCGGCGGGCGCGCAGCCTCGGCCCGCGCCTGATTCAGCAGTCCCAGCATCTGGCCCCGGGCCACGGCCGCCGTCGTCCACGTGCGCCCGTCGGCGCATCGTCCCTGAACTGGGTCGTCAGACGCGGCGGGTCCCAGCGTGAACCCAAGGACCACCGCAAAGAGTGCCACCCACGTCATGCTCGTGCTTCCAAGGCTAGCAGCACTCCTGCCACCGAGTCAGAACTCGATGAGCAGGCCCGCGGACGGCAGCAGTGGAAACAGCGTCTCCACCAGGCCGCTCACAACCCGCGAGCGCACGTTGATGCCCGGATCGGCCAGACCAACGTTGGTGCGATTCAGGACGTTGACCACCTCGACAAAGAGCGTCAGGCGCCGGGTCTGGCGCGTGAACGTCCGGTCGGCGCGCACGTCCACCCTGGAGTACTGCGGCAGACGCTCGGTGTTGCGCGCAGTGCCCAGGCGATACGTGTCGCCGTCCACGTACTCGAAATAGCCCGGTAACGGAAAGTTCGACCCCAGGCGCGCGCGCGCCGACAGGCTGGTCCGTCCGGACCAGCGGAAGATGCCATACGCGTTGAGTGTGTGGCGCTGGTCGTAGTCACCCGGGAACGTCTCGCCGGTGGCCGCGACCGTCTCGGTGTGCGTGCCCCAGGCATACGCGAGCCAGCCCGACAGCCCGTTGGTCGATCGGCGTTCCACCGTGAGTTCGAGTCCGCGCGCACGTCCGTCGAGTGCGTTGGCCCAGCCGGTGGCAGCCGGCACGACCACGCCGGCCCCGACCACGCGCGGCTCGGACTCGCCGAGGCGCAGGCGGTCGCGCTCGAGACGCCGATACCCTGACAGATTCACGCGCCACCGCTCGCCGACCCGCTGCTCCAGTCCCAGGTCGAACGCCTCGGCCCGTTGCACACCAAGCACCGTGCCGCGCGACACCCGTGCGGCCTGGTCGAGCTGCGGTCCCTGAGTGAACCGCGCGGCGCCGGACCGCACGCGGAGGGCGCGCGCGACGGCCACCTCCGCCAGCAGCCAGCCTGCCCCGGCGGTGCCCCTGGCTGCCGCGAAGCGGTCGACCCGCAGCCCCGGCGTGAGCGTGACCCGGGGCCACGGCATCCATCGGTCCTGGATCCAGAGCGCCTCGGCGGTGCCGCGCTTCGACACCGAGAAATTGAGGGCACTCGTGGTGGCCGTGAAGCGCCGGTCCACGCGGCGCGCGGCAAGCGACTGCACCTGGGCGCCCACCGACAGCACGTGTGCGGGGGTGACCGTCCAGTCGGCCGTGCCGCGCCAGGTGACGTCGCGGTCGGTGCCCTCTTCGCGCCGGCGGCCATCGCGCACGCGGTTGTCGTAGCGCGCAAACACGGCGTAGAGCTGCTGCTGCGCGACGAGTGCCGGCCTGGCCTGCCACCGCCACCGCAGGTTCGTGAGCAGGGTCTTGCTGGCGCCGGTGTCGAGCGAGTTGACGCTCGGACTCGGTTGATCCTCGCGCAGCAGCGACCGGCCGGCCACGGCCGAGGCCCGCAGCGTCTGCGCGGGCGTCAGATCCCACACGAGCTGTGCCTGCGTGTCGGTGAAGCCGAAGGCCGACGACTCGTCACTCACCGCGCGCACCAGCCAGTCGAGATAGCTCTGGCGCGCCGCCAACAGCCAGCTGCCACGACGCGACCGGCCGATCGGTCCCTCGGCCACGGCGGTGGCCGCAGTGGCGCTGACCAGTCCGCGCGCCGCGAACCGGTCACGCGATCCATCGCGGGTGGCGAAGGCGACCTGCGCGCCCAGGTGCGCACCGAGCAGCTGCGGCCGCGCGCCAGCCAGCAGCGACACCGAGTCGAGCACGTCGCTGTTGATGAGGGCCAGCGACGCGGTGTCGTCGAGGCCGCGAATCGTGTGGAACAGCAACGCGCTGTCCACGCCGTCGAGCGACACGCCGAGGTAGGCGGGACCCAGCGCGCGCACCGCGAAGTCGGATCGATAGTCGTCGCCTGTGGCGACGCCTGGCAGCGTCTGCACGGCGCGAAACGGGTCGTCGGCCAGCACGCCGCGAAGGGCCATCAGATCACGACTGCCCAGCACCGATTGGCTCGCGATGCCGCTTTCCGCGTCGCGAAACGGACTGGCGACGACCGTCACCGCCTCGGTGTAGGTGGTGGCGCCTTCGGCCATCGGAATCGCCAGCAGGAGGCGCGCCCCAGCGGCGACCTCCACCTCGCGGCGCACGAGTCCGTAGCCCACCACGGACACAAGCAGCGTGTGCGTGCCCGGAGGAATCGCTTCGAACGCGAATCGCCCCACCTCGTCCGACACCACGCGCGCCCCCGTGTCGGACACCTGCACGAAGACGTCGGCCAGTGGCACGCCCGTGCGGGCATCGGTGATGATGCCCTCGATGATGCCGGTCACGGCCACGACCTGCTCGCGCGCGGCGAGGCGGACTGGTCTCGCCGCGACCACGCACGTCAGGCACAGGGCGGTCGTCGCGTATCGAAGTGCTGGCGGCAGCCTCAGCAGCAGGGACGGCACGGCTGTGCCAGCATACTGGACACGCGCGCCGGTCAGGGCACCGTGACCACCACCTCGTTGGACGGTGCGCCGACGCCGCACGCACTGTCGGCCGTGACCCGCATGTAGTAGGTGCCGGCTGGCACGCCCGCCAGGCTCACGGGCAAGGTCGTGGCCGCACCAATCGCCACGTTGGCCAGATTCGCGGCGCCAGGCGTAGAGCCCACCTGCATGCGGTAGCCGGTGGCGCCAAGCGGCGGCAACCACGTGAAGGTTGCGACCCCGCCGGCCGTCGTCACGGCCAGGCCCGCCGGCACGACCGCCTGTGCATTGCACGCGAGCGTGACCGCCATCTCCGGGGACGGCGTGCTCACGCCGCACGCGTTGGCGGCGCGCACTCGCACGACGTAGGCACCGGGCACGCCCACGCCCTGATACGTTGTGACGTTGCCCACGACGGCGGTGCCGATGTCGGTGGCGCCGCTGGCCGTGCCGGCCTCGAGCAGGTAGGACGTGGCCGCGGGCGAGGCCGGCCACGACAACGCCACGAGCAGACCGCCGCTCTGCGCCAGGATGCTGGCGGGCACCGGCGGCGCCGCGGCGCACGCCGCTGAGCTCGACACCGTGAGGCTGACCTGTGTCGACGGCGCGCTCAGGCCCACCGTGTTGGCCGCGCGCACGCGCACGAAGTAGGTGCGTGGCGGCACGAGGCCCTCGAGCGACGTCACGTTGCCAACATCGCCGTTGAAGAGGTCGACCAACCCAGTAGAGGTGCCGGCCTCCAGGCGATACGACTGCGCGCCTGCTGCGCGATTCCACGACAGGCGCAGCGTGCCGCCATTGGCCACCGCGGTCAACCCCCCGGGCGCCGACGGCAGCGCGGTCACACTCGTGGTCTGGAACGTCGCGGCATAGGTGGCGTTGCCGAACGGCGTGACGATGGCGCGACCCGGCGCCCCAGCGTCCGACCAACCGGCAAAGGCGTAGGTCGTACCCGAGGCGGACTGTGCGGGCGCTTCAATGGTGCGCACCATGCCCACGACGCTGTCAAACGACGTGGGCGCCGCGACCGGCTGGCCGTCGAGCCGCAGTTGCAGACCGCTCGGGCTCGTGGCCAGCGTCAGCCGGACCGTGCGCGGGAACACGTCGCGCTGCACGCTGTGGGTGAGGCCGACGGCATCGGTGACGGTGAGGTGGATGCGATACCACACGTTGGCCGAGGTCTCGCCGGTGGTCGGCACGACGAAGCTGCCGCTGGTCACGCCGGTGGTCGTCGGCAGGAAGGGATGCGAGTGCGTGTCGTGGTGGAAATCCACCCGCCAGCTGAAGGCGGTCGCGGGCAGGATCGTGGACGGGCCGTCGGGGTCGGTGCCCGTGCCGGCGAAGGACAGCGTCATGCCGCCGGCATAGAGCAGGCTGGTGGCGGGCGCCGTGATGGCGGCCACCGGCGGCACGTTGGCCGTTACGGTGAGCATGGCCTCATTGCTGAAGACGTTGCCGACACTGTTCGACACGTTCACGCGAAAACGCGCGCCGCTGTCACTGAGACTGGCCGACGGCAGGGTAAAGGTGGCGCCGGCGCCAGCCGCACCTGGGATGTCGACGGTGTTGCGCTGCCAGCGATAGGTGAAGGGCGCGGTGCCGCCGGCCACCACGGTGAAGCTGGCGGACTGCCCCGGCGACACCGTGCGACTTGCCGGCTGGGTCGCAATCGACGCCGTCGTGTTGCCGAACTGCACGCGGTAGATCGCGCCTGCGCCGCGGGCGAGGTAGTACAGCGCGCCGTCGCTGCCCACCTTGAGGTCCACGGGTGAGTTGATGCCCGAGGCAAAGTTCAGCGGCGCCGTGAGCATGGGATGCGGCAGCACCTGCGAGGGATCGACGCGTTTGATCCAGCCCGAGCAGTAGTCCGCGAACAAGTAGGTGTTCTGATACTCGACGGGGAACGTCGGGGTCGCGGGATTGTAGAAAGCGCCGCCCGTGATGGCGCACCCCGTCGTCGTGCCGCCGCTGTGCGGATAGGTATACCGTGGGCGCGTGAAGTTGGGATAGGTGGCCGGATTGAAGTCGCCTTCGGTGGTTGGCCAGCCGAAGTTGGCGCCGGCGGCCCCGGCATTCACCTCTTCCCAATTGCTCTGGCCGACGTCATTGATCAGCAGGGCGGGCGACCCGCCAGGATTCAACGCGAAGGTAAAGGGGTTCCGCAGGCCGACGGCCCAGATCGCGCGGTTGAGGCCGCTCGTCGTGCCGGTGATGCCCGAAAAGCTCGTGGGGTTGTCCGACGGGATCGTCCCGTCAGGATTGAGCCGCAACATCTTGCCGTGACGGCTCGAGAGCGACTGGGAAAACCCCGAGTTGGCGTTGTCGCCCACCGCCACGTACAGCTTGCCGTCGGGACCGAAGTCGATGGCGCCCCCGTTGTGGTTGGTCGCACTACTGAGGTTGTCGAGGTCCACGACGATGACCTCACTGCCCGGCAGCGCGACGTCGCCCGTGGCCGTGAACCGGCTGATGCGGTTGTGCACCGTCACGCCGCCGCCGGGCACGGTGTAGTAGACGTAGACGTACTGATTCGTCGCAAAATTGGGATCGAAGGCCACGCCGAGCAGCCCCCGCTCGCCGCTGGGATCGACGGTGAGCGAGACAAACGAGGGCGCCAGCAGCGCGCCGTTCTTGATGACTCTGAGCGCACCGGTTTGCTGACACACAAACAGCCGGCCGTCGGGGGCAAACTGCATGGCGGTCGGGCTCGAGAGTCCCGACGCGACGAGGGCTTCGGAAAAGCCGACGGGCAGCGTGGCCGCGCGAACGGAAGTGGCCGAGCAGGCGGCTACGAGACTCGCGAGCGCACACGCGTCGAGAGACACGCGCCGCCAGTACATCAGTGACTGGAACATGGGGCCGTCCTCGAGGCGGGGGAACGACCTCGTGGTGATCTTATCGGACAGGCCGGAAAAAGAACCACCCGGCCGTGCCAGGCCGTGCAGGAGTGCCCAGGGCGAACGCCCGTTCAGGGGCGCTCGGTGCGCAGCTCACGGGCACCCTATGGGCGGCGCCGCCAAGGGCCGAGGCCGGCTGATCTACACTGGCCGGCATGGCTCATTCGTCTGCCCGCTCCCCCCGCGTCGCCGTGCGCGCGGCTCTGCTTGCGCTCGGTCTGATGGCGACGGCGCCACTGGCCGCCCAGGGGCCGTATCCCGATCCGGCCCAGCGCGTCCTGACCCACCGTGAGCAGGCGCCGATTCAGCGCGGCTGGATCGTGAAGCGGTTCGACACGGTGCTGCCGGAACTAATGACGCGCACCGCCATCGACATGTGGATTGTCGTGTCGCGCGAGTACAACGACGACCCGGTCTTCCGCTCGATGTCGCCGGTGACCACCTACTCGTCACGTCGGCGCACGATTCTGGTGTTCGTGAACCCCGGCGGCGGCAAGCCGGTGGAGCGCTATTCGATCG
>JANMDX010000202.1:0-62245 GCA_031376505.1 Acidobacteriota bacterium | reverse complement strand
CATGGCGAGCGTGATGCCGAGGTCGCGAATCATCGGCGCAATGACGTCGCCGTTCCAGGCGCCGTCGGCGCCGCGGAACGTCGGGCCGCGCTTCAACCGGAGGCCTCCGGCGTAGATGGCCTCTTGACCGAGCGAACGGAAGCCCTTTCCCGGGAAGGCCTTCACGCCCCAGCGCACTTCCCCGCCCATGAAGAGCTGCTTCAGCCGGTTGTCGACCGCGCGGGTGAGGCACATACCGCGCAGGATCTCTTTGCGCTCGTCGTGTGTGAGCGAGGCCGCGATCGCTTCGCGTTGCAGCCAGCCGTCGCAGGCGTCGAGCACCTGCGCGCGCGCTTGTTCGAGCCGCCGGATGGCCGACACGCCCGGGGTGGTCTCGTCGAGTGTCTCGCCGCCTGACACCTCTTTGTACAGGCGGCTCGCCAGTTCCCGCCGGAACACCGGGCGCAGCGCCTCGAGGCCGGTCTTGTCGCGCGGCTTCACCTTGGCGCCTCCGGCCGCGACGAACACCTCGAGCACGGCCCGCACGAGCGCAGGGTGCTGCTCGGCAACAAAGGCCCCGAGGCGCGACGTTAGGGGAGGAGGACCATGAGTAGGGACAGGTCGGGCCATACGCCGTTCATTGTAATTCGGCGACGTGTCCTGCCATATCGAGGGCGCCACGTTGGTCGGCAACGAGAATACTCGTGTCGAGCAGTACTGCCCCCATCGACGCTCACGCGGTTGACGAGCCTTCGCGCCGCTCGACTTCGACAGTGGTGGCTTCCGACGCGGCGTTGCCGCGTCCTTCTCGGTCTCGGAGATTCTTGCGGGCAGAGCGCGCATCTCCAGCGACGCTCGCTCGATCTCGTCGAGCACTTCCGGCGCCATGGGTGGGCGCGAGCGCAAGTATCAACGATGACGGCACCGACTTTGGCAGCCGGTTCCCCTGATTCCCCCCGGGACGTTCGACGCTCGCGAGCGCCGCGACCGCACGGCGGGCAGCGGCTTACGGCTGCTGGCTCGTGGCCGCCGTGCGCACCGTCGGATACGAGTAGCCAAACTGCGCTTTCATCTGATCCAGGTAGGTCTTGTACTTGGTCTGATCGAAGTAGTACTTCTTCATGTCCGCGCGGTAGCGGTCCATGATCCCTTTGTTCAGGTGAATCGCTGGCTGGTCGCCGGGCCGGATGAGCGGCGTGTACTTCTTGCCCTTGGTCTGCACGTTCGTGTAGTAGTCCTTGGCGTGCGATACGAGCTCGGGACGCAACATGAACTCGAGGAGTGTCATCGCCTGCGCGCGCGCGCCGTAGTTCACGCCCTTGTGGGCAATGGGCGTGGCCATCGGGATGGCGTTGGCCCAGTTGTGGCCGGGGCCCGCTTGGAAGTTCGCAGGATACGACAATGACACGGTGGGCACAGTCCACGAGATGTCGCCAATGTCGTCTGATCCCCCGCCGCGCTTGTCGTCGTCGGGGATCTGTTCGGCGCCGCGCAGGTCGCGCATTTCCGTCACGAGGCCCACGACCGGGACCTTCAGCTCTTTCTGCGTGGCCGTCGCCAAGGTGAGATCCGCCTCGGACCACGTCGGCAGGCCCACCTGCTTGATGTTGGCGTGCATCGTTTCGGCCATCGTGCGGTTCATGTGCGACGGCCAAGCAGAACCGAGTACCCGCGACGTGACCGTAGTGTTCGTCATGAGCGTAGCGCCCTGGGCCATCTTGTCGGCGATGTCCCACAGGTTCTTGATGCCTTCGTAGGTGGTCTCGCGGAAGTAGTACCAGACGCTCGCGTTGCGCGGCACGACGTTGGGCTGGTCACCGCCGTTGGTGACGACGTAGTGCGATCGCTGCTGCAGGCGCAGATGCTCGCGGCGGTAGTTCCAGCCGACGTTCATCAGCTCCACAGCGTCGAGCGCGCTCTTGCCGCGCCAGGGCGCGCCGGCGCTGTGTGCCGTCTCGCCTTCGAACATGTACTCCACCGAAATGAGGCCGTTGCCGCCGCTGTCGCCCCAACCGGTGGACAGGTTGGAACCGACGTGGTTGTACATCACGAGGTCCACGTCCTTGAACAGGCCCGAGCGCACGTAGTAGGCCTTGGTGCCGAGCTGCTCTTCGGCCACGCCGGGCCAGATCAGGATGGTGCCGGACAGCTTCTCGCGCTCCATGATGCGCTTCACGGCCAGCGCGGCCACGATGTTGAGGGGCGTGCCGGAGTTATGGCCCTCGCCGTGGCCGGGCGCACCGTCCACGATCTGATCGCGGAACGCAACACCCGGCTTCTGCGACGCCTGCGGGATGCAGTCCACATCCGACCCGAGCGCGATCACCGGCTTGCCCGAGCCCCACTTCGCGACCCACGCCGTGGGAATGCCCGCCACGCCGGATTCGATGCTGAAGCCGTTGTCCTTCAACACGCCGGTCAGATATTTCTGTGTTTCGAACTCCTGGAAGCCGAGCTCGCCATAACTGAAGACCTGGTCGTTCATCACCTGCCCAAGGTCGAACATCGCCTGCGACGACACGTCGGCCAGCACTTGATCCTTCAATTTGGCTACTCGCGAATCGACTTGGATCGCCGTGGCCGGTGCCGTCGGCGTAGCTGGCTTGGCCACCGGCGCCGGAGCCGGGCGTTGCCCGGCCTGCGGTACGGCGGCCGCGAGCGTGACGGCGCAGCCGGTGGCCGCGAGCCAGAGTATTCCTGAGCGTGTCATTCAGACCTCCAAGACCAGGGCGACATACCGGGCTTGGTGGCCGACGCGCCCTAGAGAATGGCGCATTATTGCACTCATGGCAGTTTCTGCCACACGGTCAAAATGTCTCGGTGACAGGCCCCGTGACACGTGAAGACATGAACCAGTCACCGGGCGCAGCCGGCGGCTCATTGGGCGTCAACCGCCGTTTGTGAGACGGCCCGGGAACCGCCGCGGCACTCGGGGTCTACAATTCCCACGTGGGGGCACCAAACGCCGCGGAGTTGCTGAACGTCGTCGGGTTCATTACCGGCGCGGCGCTGTGTGCGATGTTGCTGACGCTGGTGGTGCAGGCCCGAGCCACGGCCGACCGTAGCGATGCGCTACCGCTCTTCACCGCCCTGCTCGGCCTGGTCTGGAATCTGGGCGAGCTCGGCGACTATCTACTGAACCGCGCGGGACGCAGCGAGCCGGAATCCTGGCTGAGCGCCGTCTCGTTTGCCGCCCTGGCCACGTTGGCCGCGGTGGTCGTCCACTCGGTGGCCCGCGACATGCGCCGTGGCCGGTTCGTGATTGTCTTGGCGTACGCGTGCAGCGCGGCGGCCACCGTGTTGCAGTTCCGTACGCTGGCCTCCGGCGACGCGCGACCCTCGGCGCTGGCATTCACGACGCTCACCGTCGCGTTTGGCGCCATCGCACTGCCCCTGGCGATACTGACGCGCGCCCAGACCAACGGGCGCCGCGCGCTCTGGATGTTGGCGCTGGCGCTGTTTGCCGTGTCGGCCAACCACCTCGGACACTTCCACGACGAAGCCGGCGGCTGGCTGGCGGAACTCGTGGGCCATCACGCCGTGCTGCCGCTCGCGTTCGCCATTCTCTACCAGGAGTACCGCTTCGCACTCGCCGACCTGTTCCTGAAGCGTGCGCTCACGCTGCTGGCCGTCGTGGCCATCGCTATGGCCTGCTACTCAGGGCTCTCGCGCCTGCCCCAGGGACCGCTCGCCGTGCCGCTGCTGCTGGCCTGCTGGGTGCTGACGGCGATGCTCTATCCGTCGCTGCGGTATGCCGTGTCGCGTTTTGTCGACACGGCGCTGCTGCGCCGCCAGAACTACACGCAGCTCCGCGCCGATTTGGGCGCCACACTGCAGGCCTGCGACTCCGTTGACGCCGTGCTCGACCGCACGGCCACGGTTGTGGCCACGGCCATGAACGCGCGGCGCGTGTGGTGGTTCAACGGCCCGGATGCCGCGCCGCCGGATGCTGCACCGATCGAGGCCCGTGTCACCACCGAAGTTGAATTGCCCACCACCGAGGCACCGGGCTTCGTGCTGCGGATCGGCGACCTCGTCGGAGGCCGCCGCCTGCTCTCGGACGATCGCGCCTTTCTCGACGCTGCGGCGCTGGCTGCCGCGCGGCGTATTGACGCCCTTCGGCTCACGCTCGAACGCTTCGGCCAGCAACTGCGCGAAGAGGAGATCGAGCGGCTGGCCGCCGAGGCCGAGCTGCGGGCTTTACGCGCGCAAATCAACCCGCACTTCCTGTTCAACGCGCTCACCACGATCGGCTACCTGATCGAAGCGGCGCCGCCGCGCGCACTCACGACGCTGCTGCGCCTCACGTCACTGCTGCGCAGCGTCTTGCGGTCTGAAGGCGAGATGACTACGCTCGGCCGCGAGATTGAACTCGTCGAGCACTACCTCGACATCGAGCGCGAGCGCTTCGAAGAACGGCTGCGCGTGCACGTCGATGTGCCTGCAGCCCTGCGCGGACTGTCAATCCCGTGCCTGCTCGTGCAGCCGCTGGTGGAAAACGCGATCAAGCACGGCGTGGCCCCGGCGGTGCAGGGCGGCGAGGTGCAGGTGCGGGCGCGCCTGCAGGTCGAGGGCGTGCGCCAGACGCTGGTGGTGTCGGTGTCGAATACAGGTGCGCCGCTTACGAGCGATCCCGACGCCAGCGCGACGCGCGTGGGCCTGAGCAACGTGGAACGCCGGCTGACCGGTCACTTCGGTGACCACGCGTCGCTGTCGCTCTCGGCCGTGAACGGCGTCACCACCGCGGAAGTGCGCCTGCCGGTCGCCGTCGCGCGGACGGCCGTCGACAACGGCACTGCTCACCGCGCGATTGGATGACCCGCATGACCCCGCTGAAAGTGCTGATCGCCGACGACGAGCGCCCCGCGCGCAAGTTCCTCGCCAATCTCCTGGCCTGCTGGCCCGACGTGGCGCTGGTGGGCGAAGCCTCGAACGGCAAAGAGGCGGTGGAGCTCATCGAACGGCTCCGGCCCGACCTGGCGCTGCTCGATCTGCAGATGCCGGAACTTGGTGGCCTCGACGCCGCGCGGTTGGTCTCGGCTGGAGCGCTGCCGGCCGTCGCCTTCGTCACGGCGTTTGACGAATTCGCGGTGCAGGCCTTCGAGCTGAACGCGGTGGACTACCTGCTGAAACCTGTCGAGAAAGACCGCCTGCGGGCCACACTCGACCGCGCGCGCACCCGCACCAGCAGCGGCACGACCGAAAAGATCCGGACGGTGGCCGCCGCGGTCACCGCCTACGACGCCGCCACGCGGCGCCAGTATCTGGAGCGGATTCCGGTGCGCTGGCGCGACGAGGTGGTGATTCTGCCAGTGCGGCAGATTGCCTCGATCGTCGCCGACGGCGAGCTGCTTCACATCACCACGGTCTCGACCGAGCGGTACACCATCTCGTACCGCCTCCACGTGCTCGAGTCGCGCCTCGACCCGCGGCGCTTCGTGCGGCTCGGCCGCGGCACGCTGGCCGCGCTCGACCTTATTCAGCGCGTCAGTCCCATGCCCGGAGGCACGTATCAGGTCACGCTGTCGAACGGCCAGGAACTGGCAGTCAGCCGCCTGCAGTCAAAAGTGCTACGCGAGACCCTCTTGAAGCTGTAAAGCTGTGAGGGAGCTGTGAGGGGTCTGACCCATGTGGCATAGAACCTGCGCAGGAACCATGCCGGAGGGGTCAGACCCCGCTACAATCGCGGCATGCGTTCCGCCCTGACTCTCTTGTGCGCGGCCGCCGTGGCTGCCCTGTTCATGACCTCAGACCCTCTGTCCGCCCAGCAAGACCTGCTGACGCGCGCCAAAGCCCTGCACGCGCAGGTGCCGCTCATCGACGGCCACAACGACTACCCGTGGGCGCTGCGCGGCCTCGACCCGGGCCGCGATTTCGCCGTGGCCGACATCACCAAGAGCGCGCCGGCGCTCATGACCGACATCCCGCGGCTGAGATCGGGCGGCGTCGGTGGACAGTTCTGGTCGGTCTACGTGCCGTCCACGATGCCGGCGCCCGAGGCCGTCACCGCCACGCTCGAGCAGATCGATGTCGTGCACCGCATGCTGAAGCGCTGGCCCGAGACGTTCGAGCTGGCCCTCACCGCCGACGACGTGGAGCGCGTGTTCAAGAAGGGTCGCATGGCCTCCATGATCGGCATGGAGGGCGGTCACTCGATCGACAGCTCGCTGGCAACGCTGCGGATGATGTTTGCCCTGGGCGCGCGCTACATGACGCTGACCCACAACAACAACACGCCGTGGGCGGATGCCGCGGCGGCTGCGCCCGAGCACGGCGGCCTCACGAAGTTCGGCGAAGAGCTGGTGCGTGAGATGAACTGGCTGGGCATGCTCGTGGACCTGAGCCACGTGTCGCCCGGCACCATGGAAGACGCGCTGCGCGTGGCCGCGGCGCCGGTAATCTTCTCCCACTCGTCGGCCCGCGCGATCGCGGACGTGCCGCGCAACGTGCCCGACGACATCCTGCGCCAGATGCCGAAGAACGGCGGCGTGGTCATGGTCAGCTTCGTACCCGGGTTCACCTCGGCCGCGGTAGTGGCCTACGAGAAGCGCGCGTCCGACGAACAGACCCGCTTGCGGCAGGCCATGCCGAACGACGAGGCCGGCGCGAATAAAGCCATCGCCACGTGGCGTACGGCCAGCCCCGCGCCGCGCGCGACCATCGCGCAGGTCGCCGACCACATCGACCACATTCGCAGAGTAGCCGGCATCGATCACATCGGCCTGGGCGGCGACTTCGACGGCATCACCGAAGTAGTGCAGGGCCTCGAGGACGTCTCGACATATCCGGCACTTACGGCCGAGCTGCTGAAACGTGGCTATTCCGACGACGACGTGAAGAAGGTGATCGGCCTGAACGTGCTGCGCGCATGGCGACAGGCCGAGCGCGTGTCGGCCGACCTGCATCGGCAGCGCGAGCCATCAACGGCCACGCTCAAGGGGATGGACGGCGCGAAGTAAGCGGTCGTCACCCGCGCGTTGTTACCTCTTCGGCGCCAGCGCCTCGAGCAGCTTCAGCGGATCCACACGGTCGCCATGCAAACGCACGGCCCAGTGCAGGTGCGGGCCCGTGACGCGACCGGTCGCGCCCACCTTGCCGAGCAGCGCGCCCTTGCTGACGCGCTCGCCCTCTTTCACGTCGAATGCAGAGAGGTGCGCCATCGTCGAAAACAGGCCATGACCATGGTCCACGATCACGGTGTTGCCCGAGAAGTAGAACTCGCGCGCGAACACGACGACGCCGGGCGTCGGCGCATAGATGGGCGTGCCGGTACCGGCCGCCAGATCCAGGCCGTTGTGAGGACCGCGGGGCTGGCCGTTCAGAATACTGCGCACGCCGAATCCGCTCACCGCCACGCCTTCGACAGGACGAGCGGCATCAAGCGTCCACATCCGCTCCGACGGCGCCTTACGAAACAGCGCGTTCAGCAGCTCAGTCTCGCGTTCGATCCGCGGCAGCGCGCTCTTGGGCGGGTTTACGAACTTCGGATTCACGGTGATTCGCCGCGTGCTCACGGTCTTTGGCGACACCGTGACCGTGTGGGTCAACGAGAGGGACACGGCTCCGGACCGCACACCCGTCAGAAGCAGCGTCTTGGGACCAGCGTCAGCGGCCACATCAACGCCCAATAACCCACGCCACACGCCATCCGCGTCGCGCACAAATGGCGCGAGACGCTCGTGCCATGTGCCCGACACTGACGTGACGCCAGGTGGCGCGGTGACGGCCACGTGCAGCACGTCACCGGGCTGCACGAGACCGGCGCGATAGCTGACGGCCAGCTCGTCCACCGCGCGAAGTGACGGCGCGAGCGCAAGCAGGGCCACGAACACGAGCGCGACGCGCGACAGAACCACGTCGCGATTATAGGCGGAGGTGTGCTCCTTTCCGGACGCTCCCTGCCCTCCCGCAACCGGCTGCCCCGCCATTCGCGCATCGGAACCGGCGACAAGTCTGCTGATTTCGCACGTTTTTGTCGTGAGACATGTCGGCACGGTCCTTGATACGTATCTCGACCAGGAGGACTTGGCCATGCGTCACTTACCAGGATGGGTCGTAGGAGCACTGGGCACTGCGGGAATCGTTGCGTCGTTCTACGCGGGCAGCGCGCTAAAGGCGTCAAGCGCCGAGACCGCAACGTTCGCTGACACGCCGGGCGCGCTGGCAGCGCCTGGCGCGAAAGACGCGCCGGCCCTCGCGTCTGCGGTCGAAGTGGAATGCGAACCGGGTCAACGCGCATTGGTGCGGGCGTCACGAGACGGCGCAACGCCGAACGTGGTGTGCGTGAGCGACCCTCGACCTGTGGCCGACGCCTCGCGCACAGCCTCTGCACTCGCGGCCATCAGCGCCCCGGATGTGGTGCGCGTGGCCAACACCAGCGACCGCCCCTACGCGCGTCCGGCGGTCATCACCGAACCCGTGGAGGTCTATCGTCCGCGCTCGCGACCGGTCGCCTATGAGACGCGCGACGCGCGCCCGGAGCGCTCCGTGAAGAAGAGCGTCGCGATCATCGGCGGGTCCACGGCAGCGGGCGCGGTACTGGGCGGGTTGGTCAAGGGCGGCAAGGGCGCCGTTGTCGGCGGTCTGCTCGGCGGCGGTGCCGCCACGGTGTGGGATCAGGTGACGCGCCGGCGCGATAGCGACATCCGTTGACGGGCAGCAGATGCCCCTGCGCTGGCGCCGCATGAGCGCCGGCGCTAGCGACACGCCGGGACGGATCCTCCCCGTCCCGGTTCCTCCTACTCCGCCCTGAGCTGGCGTGGCGACACGGCAGGGAACTGAGGCGGAGCGGAAGCGATCGGCACACTCAAGGCGACCGTCACGGCGAGCCGCGGCGCCGGGGTGCGATCATGGCCGCACCGGGAACACCAGCACCGTGAAGAACGCGTCGACGTCCAAGGTGAGATCGATGCCCGTGGCGCTATAGAAACTACCGAGGATTCGAGCCCCAATCGGCGTGATCAATGGCACAAACGGGGCCGTCACCAGGCCCGCGTAGTTGATTCGATAGGAACCAGGGCCGTTTCTCGAGATGCTGACTCCCTGGGACCCGAACTGCAGCGTGCCGTTTGGGTTACCGATGGCCACGATGGGTAGTGAGCCGACGACCGCCGCGTTCTGAAGCACCACTGATGCCCCAGCCGTAAGCGGCACGAAGTTCGGCGAGGTCGACGTGACCGCCTGAGTGAAGTAGCGAGCGGGGGTGTTGCCCTGGAAGGGCGGCGTGAAGGCGACCGATGCCGTGCCACCCGCGTTGAGTACGCCGGACGCCAGCACAACCACATCTGGGCCAACCGCCAGGTTCACGCCACCGTAGGCGAAACCCGAGCTGGTAGTGCTCCCGATCACTGCGTACTGACGACCCGCGGCTCCAGTGACGGTGGCCGACACACTGCCGCCGGGGGTCACAGTCAACGTGGACGGCGTCAGGACCGGTGTCTGCGCGTAGGCGGCGGCGGCTACCGACAGCGCAATCAGCAGCGCCAGGGCCGTTTGATTGCGAATCGTTCGTCCGATCATGTCAATCCTCCTGTGCAGCAATCGAGCTGCGTCCTCGCAGCGTGCCGCGGGAGGTGAGACGGACGCTCCGTCGCGTTTCCCCGCAGTTGACGTGGCCGTCAGGCGGTTCCGGACCAGGCTCTCTCCTGGCAAACGCGCTTCGGGCACACATCTGGGGCACGCGTCATTGGGATTGGTGTTGACGTAGATCCGGTAGAAGGCGTGAAGCAACGCCCTGGCTTGGTGGTGAGTTCAGGGCACTGCCATCGCGGCCGCCACGAGGCCTCATGGCGGCGACCACGAGCCGGGTTTGGGCGCACCTTGGTCGAAGGCGTCCGTCGTGCGGTGGTGGTGGTTCAGCGACTCCGCTCGACTTCCAGGTACACGATGCAGCCACTGGGATCGCGCCAGGTCCGCGCCCCCGCCTGCGGCGCCACCCCGTCGATCAACGTCCACATGTCGGCCTCGGTGCGGTAGATGAGGTGCCACTCCGACATCGCTTCCATGAAACCGATGTCTGGCGTCTCTGGCGTGAAGTTGGCTAGCAACAACCGACCACCGGGTGCCACCAGATCGAACATGCGCGCCGTCAACGCGGCGGCCACCGGCTGCTCGAGATAGTCGAAGAGGCCGGCAGCATAGACCAAGTCAAAAGGCTCGGCGCCGATGCGCCTTGCGAGCACATCGCGCACGGTTCCGCGTCGAGCAGTGAGACGAGGATCGGGATACGTCGCCTCGACGACGGCGAGACTGTCGTGGTCCTGGTCCAGGGCCACGATCTCCCGGGGCCACGCGTCGGGTGGCACCTGCGCCAGTTCGCGAAGATGCCCGCACGCCACGGCCAGGGCCCGTCCGGGACCCTCGGGCCGTTGACCGACCCGCTGCAGTGCATCCGCGAGCACACCGAGCCGATGCCGCACGGCGCTTGGCGCCGGCCCTTCGACCAGGAACTGGTGCACCAGCAGGCCGCAGGGCGCTACATCCGCGAAGTCGTCAGGGCGCAGCCGATACATGTAGTCGAGCAGCACCGCGTCGCCAGCGTAGCCGCGCGGCTTGTCGAGGGCCCGCCGAATCATGGGGTCTTCGAGCACGGCGGCCCGCAGCGGATGCGGTGCGACGGCTTGTTGGATGGCCTGGCGCCAGTCCGCATCGGGAAGGGCTTTGCGGGCCAGGTTCAGACCCACGAACGCCATGGGCAGGGCGATGTCGGCGCGGCCGTTGGTGAAGGCGGCCATGGCGGTGTCGAGGACAGTGGCAATCTCGTGACGGCTCATGCCCGTTTAGACGGACTGAGCCGGCAGGTTCCGTGCATTTGGCGCCTGGACGCGACCTACGGGCGTGGACTTGGACATCGGCGCGGGCCCTCCCGTGGCCCGAACTGACTACTGTCGACGAAATCCTGGGATCTCCGGCACCTCGACGTCGGCGATGCTCTCACGGAGCAGACGGATCCGGTGCTCGGTCGGCTCTGGCACAACACGGCCGACGCGATCTATGACGACCTGTAGTCGCGGCGACGTCGTCCTTGTCACGTTCGTGTTCGCCGACGAGAAGGACATGAAGCAACGCCCGGGCGCGCGTTGGTCGGGGACTACCGGCTCGAACGGTGGAAGGAGGCGGGCCCACCCCTGCCGTCTAGCGTGACTGGCATCATCCGCACGATCAAGCAGGACATGAATCATCCGGAAGATCGGGGAGATCCCGACCGCTGAATTGACAGCCGTCGAAGCCCAGATGCGCCTGTCGCTGGCACTTCCATGACGGCATGCCTCCGTCGAGCAAGTCGCGAACCGAGCCGCTTGTCATGTCGCGCCGCGCATCGCACGATCAGCGCCAAGCCCGTGGCGTCTCGCGTCACGGCCACATCTTCAGCCGCGTAGCCGGCCTCGACACACAGGCGGCGCAGATCAGTGGCGCTCCGGTGAAGCAAGCGCGAGTCGGCCAGGCACTCGATTCACTGTCGATACGGTTTCTCGAGCGCGAGGTTGAACACAGGCACTGCCCGAAGGGGCGTGAGCAGGTTGCTGGTGCGCTTGCTGCAGAACGCGCACGATCATCGCATCGGGCAGGTAATCGACGAGGCCACCCGCGACTACGATGTCGAAGGGGCCGTGCGCGCAAACGGCGACGAGGCCGCGGATCGCGTTGCGCCACACCGTCGTCAGCCTTAGCGCAAGCCGCGGTAGTTGCGCTCCCGTTAGCGCGAGGGCATCCGCGTCCTGGTCCACGAGCACCACGTGGGTTCCGCGGGCCGCGAGTTCGGGCTCGACCATGCGCACGTGGGCCGCGCCACCCGAGGCGAGTACGAGCACGCGGGCGCCACCAAGTCGCTCCCGGTGCAACAACGCCGCGCCAAGAATGGCCTGCGCCTGCAGGTGCACCTTGCTGCGATGCTGCTCGGCAATGGGGCTGTCGAGGGCGACCTGCTCGATGCCGTGGACGAACGTCCCAGGCGTCGCGCGGTTTCGCCGATGGTGGATGTATTCGACCATCTCGAAATCGCCTTGGTAGCCACGTGGCTACGCCTGAAGGCGATGTCCGAGCGGCGACGACGCGTGAACCGCGCGGGCCGGGACCACCGCGTCGCGCAGTGCGTCAAGTGACCAGCCGGCCGACTCGCCGGCGGCGAGTGCCAGCATCAGGCGGCCGGCTGATGGAGGCCGCCCGCTGCACGGCGTCACCTGGCGCGTGGTGCGGCACGCGAGCCACCGTGACGCACGCGTTGACGGCGGCGGTGAGTTCGACGGCGGGCGACGGAGCAACCATGTCCGTGAGGCGGACAGGAGCTGGTGTTTCCGCGTGTGCAGCGAGGCAATCGAGCCGGCCCGTCGGACTCGTTGCCAGGTGCGCGGGCGCACGGGGTGAAGCGCCGGAACGGGTCATGCCCATCCCGGCGTTGTGTCTGCCCTACTGCACCACGATCGAAGGATTCGTGAGCGTCTGCACTTGGATCGCAGTCAGCGACACCCTCTGAGCGAAGACCGAGCCCGAGCCATACATCCAGCACACGACGGAGACGTTCGTGGATGCCGCCAGTGTCACCGAGGCGGTCACCGGTATGGTCACGCTGTCGAGGATGCCAGAGGACGAGATGTGGCCATAGCGGAGCGCGCTGGGGCTCCGCAGCTTGCACTGCACGCCACCGCCCGGCGTTCCAACGTTCGCCAAGACGACGGCGTTGATCACGTACGAGCCAGGCAGCAACGACAGGGCGTCGAGCGTCGTGAACTGCTGTTCGCAGCAATCACCAAGGTTCAGGGGCACGGTGTTGCCGTTGCCGGTGTTGAAGGCCGCGACCGAACCCGCCGGACCCGCGGGGCCGACCGGACCGGCCGGCCCTGGTGCGCCCTGAGATCCAGCGGACCCATCCGCACCGGTTGCCCCGTTGGCGCCGGCCGTCCCCTGTGGACCTGAAGGACCCTGCGGCCCTTGAGGCCCGGGTGTCCCCGTTCCCGTGACCCACGCCGAGCCGTTGAAATAGAAGAGCGCACCCGCGCTGTCCACGTAGAGTTCGCCCGCCGCATGTGATCCCGAGGTTGGCGGTCCGGCGGTCGCGGAAGGCACCAACCGGATCGGCGCGATACCTCCGGAGGCGACCACGCCGTAGGAAGCGGCGGTGCCCGTAGCCACTACGCCGGCAAACCCCGTCCCCAAGATGCCGCTGCTACCGCTGCTGCCCTCGCCGATGACGCCTGCGGCCCCCGTGCCGTGAACGCCGTAGCCCGTCGGGCTGTTGCCTCGAATGGCCACTGCGCCACTGGCGTTCGAGATCTGGAATGCAGGCTGAGTAAAGCTGCCGCCGTTCGCGTAGGGCAACGACACGCCCGGCCCGGCCGGTCCTTCGGGTCCGTCGGGTCCCTGAGGCCCGGACGGTCCGATCGGCCCGGACACGCCTTGAGGGCCAGTGATTCCCTGGGCTCCGGGAATGCCTGGAACGCCCTGAGGTCCCGGTAGACCTGGCAGGCCTACGGGCCCCTGCGGGCCGGCAGGGCCGTTCAGGAACACCTGCAACTCTGGCTCGTGCGTCGTCTCCTTGCTGTCGAAGCCCACGTCAATCGCCGGCAGATTCGGCATGAGCGCGAGTCCGTTGTTCGAGACACCGTTCAGCCAGTCTCGCACCGCCTCGGTCACGTCGAACTCCACGAAATCGTTCGTCGCGGTACTTGCGATGGGCACGGCAGGCGTCACCAGCGCGCCGAATGCTGGTGCCGTGCTCCCAGTCACTACGCCCTCGGCCCATGGAGTGGTGACGCGAACCACGTCGAAGGTGCCCGGTGTCGTGACTCGGTTGACGAACAGCCGCACACTCGCCCGAGCCAGGCTCGTGCCCGTAGTGCCAGCGGGCAGGCTCGACACGTCGAACCGCAGCAGAGGCCGACGGGCATTCGACTGGCGCAGATTCAATGCCCCCGCCGTGCCGTTGTTCGTGGTGTTCGTCGCTTGAATGAACGTGTCGTCGGTGGGTGGCAGTTGCGCCTGCGCTGCGCGCGCAGCCATTGCCAACGTAAACACACAGAGTCCGAAGGCGCGATGCCGCTGCCCCGCTGTCGCGAGAATCATAAATGAGTCCTTTCCATGTCGGTCTCGGACGGTGGGACGTCAGGGGACGACGATCGTCACTTCATTGGACACGTCGCCCAGGCCGAGCGCGCTCAGAGCAACAACCCGCACGTAGTAGGTACCGGAGGGCGCGCCGGGCGCCGTGAACGCCACAGTCGTAGCGGGCACGTCGAGCACGCCGATGTTGCTGGCGCCAGGCTGCGAGCCAGCCTGCAGCCGATACCCGGTCGGCACGGCGCCAGACGCCGGCACGGACCAACTCAGCGTCACGGTGCCCCCCGCGCTGCCCGCACCCGTGAGGGTCGGCGCGCTTGGGGGAGGTGGACCAACGACCACGCGCACGTCGGGGGAGGCAGCGCCCAGGCCGGCGGCATTGCGAGCCCGCAGACGCACGTAGTAGCTACCATCGGGAACAGGCGGCGTGATGAGCGACGTCACGTTGCCCATCGGCAGCGTTCCCAAGTTGGCGAGTCCGGGTGCATTGCCCGCTTCGAGCAGGTAGTCCGTGATGGGCGCGCCACCCGTCGTGGCTGGCGCTTGCCAGGCGAACGTCACCACGCTACCGCTCACAATAGCGCTCACGCTCTGAGGAGCGCTTGGCACGACGGGTGCCACCACGTCCACGCGGATCTCGTTCGAGGACACAGCGGTGCCGCTGACGTCGGCAATCACGCGCACGTAGTAGGTGCCGTCGGGCACGGGTCCCGTCAGCGACAGCTGCGTGCCGACTGGCACCGAGGCCACCACCGGGCCACCAGCCGTAAGGCTTGCCACGACGGTGTAGCTGGTGGGGGCCGGACCGATCGTGGGCGCCGTCCACGACAGGGTCAGGTTCGGGCGATTCACAACGGCGGGAGCAAGCACTGGCGTCGGCGAGCCCACCGGCGGTGCCACGTAGCGGGCCACTTGGACGCCCGCGCTGCCAGCCCATGCCGCAACGGCGTTGCCGTTGGGTGCGATGACCACTCGCGGCACCGCTCCGCTGGCCAGGTCGATGGCCGTGCCCCAGGTACCGCTGCCTGCGGCGTAGTTCGCGGCGGTCACTGAGGTGACGCCGCTCATGAGGGTATCCCACAGCGCCACTGCGTTGCCGGTGGGCGTGATGGCGATGCTCATCGGCACGAGGGTGCTCGCTCCAGTCGTCGACCGACCCGCGCCTGCCGACCCGACGTCCGTCAGCGCACTCCACGTGTTACTTGACACGTCGAAGCGTGCGCTCTGCACCATCCGAGTGCTGGACTCGTACGCGACGAGCAAGCCCACCCCATCGCCAAGGCCGACCCGGCCCTGCGCGCCCCTCGGCGTCACCGTGGGGCCAATGACGACAGGCGCCCACGCGCCGTTAGTGAACAGGCGAGACTCCACCGTGTAGACGCCGCCAGTGACGCGCAACCACACAGCGAGCACCTGACCGGCCGCGTTCGAAGCGACGGACAGCATCGCCGCGAAGCTGTTGGCGCTATTGGTGGCAAGACCGGGAGTTGGTTGCCACGCGTTCGACGCCGCGTCGTAGCGCATGGCGGCTATGCCTGACGCCGATGCGCCGTTGAATGTCGCCACGGCATCGCCGTTGCTGCTGAAGGTCGTGTGGACGACCGGCGGACTGCTCGTACTCCCGAAGGGGAGGATAACGGGAGCTCCCCACGTAGACGTCGCGGCACTGTACCGAACCCCGTAGTAGAGGCCAATTCCATTGACCACGATGGCGTTGCCACCAGCGTCGATACCTACGCCCAGTACCGACCCGAAGCTGGCGGTGGGGACTGGCTGCGGGGCCGTCCATTGCGTGGTCTGGCTCGAATAGAACGCCGCCTGAAGGATGGGTGGGGGGTTCGGAAAGAGGCCGTTCGATTTGATCCAGACCGCAATCGCAAGCCCCGACGCGTTCATCGCGACCGATGGGGATTCAACCTGGTCGCCGGCAACAGACAACGCTACCGGCGCGGCCCAAGTGCCTGTCGCTATCGAAAACGACGACGCCCGATTGCCGCCGGTTTCGCGCCACACCGCAACGGCGTTGCCTGACGCATCGGTGGCCACGTTTGGAGCCAACCCAGAAGTGCCAAGGTCGACTGGCGGTGTCCATCCGGGCTGCGCAGACGCGAGGTTGATGCTGCACACAAATGCCAGCATGAGCGACGCGACGCGACTAACGAGACGAGCGCTGAGTGTTCGATTTCCCACGGGACCCTCCTGAGCGGGAGGCTCCCGCTGCTGCGGGTTGAGACGGACGCAGGCGTTGAATTCCGACCTGGCTGCTGGACGCGAGGGCCAGCGTGTGCGTCCTCGCTGATGGCCGGAACTCCGCGGTGGCGTCCGTCTCAACGTCAGACACCATGAGCGACCGCGATCAGCCACAGCGCCCGCATCCGACCGACGCCTGAGCGGAGCTGGCGCCAGCCCTGGCATCGCATCGATACCAGCACCTGCATTCGAACGCGGAGCCGTGCTGCGGCTGCGGGGGACACCACTACCCGGACATGCTGCTGCTCACATACGGAGAGGCCGCACTCGGCCCCGACCGGGCCCGGAGACTCGCTGGCTTGGGGCGGCATGACCTTCTTCGGCATCAACGAACTCTGGCAACGTCGCTATCGGCGTCCCGTGCGAAGATCCGCCCGGCGTCCGTCTACACGATTTGGAGGATTGAACTCATGAACTCGCGCCTTCTGTTCGGTATCCTGCTGATGGCAGCCCTGGTGACCGTTGGCTTGCCGTCCCGCGCCGACGCCTGCACCGACCTGTCCCTCTCGTTCAACGCTAGCACTGGCGGGTGGACCGTGAGCGGCCAGGATTGCAGGGACTACGTGGACTTCGACATCAACGGCCGCCCGACCGTGTTCGTCGCCAAGACCGTGAAGATTTCCGTATCTGTAGCCAACATCAATCCGCTGACCTACACAGGAAACGTCGGCGAGATCACAGTGGAGCCCATCGAGGGCATCAAGGATCTGCAGTCCCTGCTGACCGCTGCCGGCGGTTTGATTCGTGTCGGCATCAGCAACGCGTCGGACCCGGCGGCCGGAACGCCCCGGCGAAACGATCTGGAAGTCGGCCTGGACAATCTCCTCGATGGGCTCCGGAAGCTCGACGCGGAACGTGATGCCCTGGTTTGCGCGGCGCAACGCCTGGAGACAGACGCGACCACCAATATCGTGGTCCCGGCAACGACCATCAACTCGCTGGACACTCTGTTCACGAACCTGCGCACGGCTCTGGACGCCGCTGTCGCCAGCCGGCGCGGTCCGACGCCCCGGCCAACGGCTAGCCAGGCCGACAGCAGCAATCCAGTCACAGACGACCTGATCACAGCGGCTGAAAAGGGCCTCGCGACTCACGGAAGGGCCATAAAGACCATAGGGTCGCTGCATCTGGCGCTGCGGCCGTTCTGCACCGCGGGCTGCGCGGCGGGCACCATGGTCGCCCTCCGCAACTCGATCGCCCTGCCCGACGTGGTCCGAGCGGCTGCCTGGGACAAGATCGCCACCTATCCGATCAAGATCAGCCGCAATGGACTCTTCGCTGACGACGTGGCGACAACAACGCCGAAGGAGATCGCAACCGACTTCAAGGTCGCCGCACCGCAAGCCGCGTTGTTGGGAGTGGCGGTCGGCATCATCACGACGAACATCAGTTCGCCAAGCTTCGCGGCCGTGGCGAGTCCCGACAACAAAGATCAGAAGCTCGTCACCAAGACGAGCGACGACAAATTCGCGGCCGTGCCAGCGCTCATCGGCAACTATGCGTTCTCCCAGGCCAACGCTCGCCGACGGTCGAGGCCCACCCTGCAGTTCGGATCGTCGCTGAAGACGGACCGGCCTGCCTGGTTCATCGGTCTCGGCCTATCTGTTGGAAGCGGTCTGCGTCTGGGTGCAGGCATTGTGACCGCCCGCATCAAGGCTCTGGACGGCCAGACTGACGGTGCCTCGGTGGTGGTCGACAAGGACGGCATCAAGACGAAGAACGCGTGGGACAGTGGCGTGTATTGCTCGGTCAGTCTTTCGTTGTCGTCACTGAGTCTCTTCAGCAAGGAATGACTGTGGCAACGCGCAGGGGATTTGTACTGGTAGCGCTGGCGGTCGTCGGGGCCTGCTCTTCTCCTCGGTCAATGGAAGATCCACTCGTCATCAACACGAGCAGTCCAGATGCTGCCCGGTTGCGCCAGTCCGCCCGGCAGGCCAATGCCCGCGTGGTCGCGGAGTTCAACGCCTCGAACACGGAGGTCTGGGGCATCCCGCGCACCGAGATGCCCGCGTTCATGGCCCGCTCGCGCACGATGAGTAGCGACGCATTTGAAGTGCTGACGGCCGAAGCGCCATCGCTCGTACCGAGCGAGAGTGTGGCCCTTGAACGCTTGACCGCAGCACAACAGGCGGCGCTTGAGCCACTCCTCACGGGCGTGGCCGCTGGCGCGTTTCGCATCACCGAGCCCAGGCCGACCGAGGTCGGTCGGTACTTCCTAGGCGTGTCCGCCGCGACCGGGTCGGCGTCCCTTGCAACTTGGCGCGGAACGCTCGGTCAACGCCTATCACTTGAGCTACTCGGACAACGACGGATCGTGTTTCAGCAGACCAGCGTAGAGCGCCGCACCGACGACGACCTGACGTGGCGCGGCACAGTTGAGGGTGGCGGTGCGGTGACGCTCACTGTCTTGCCGACGGGTATCACGGGCAGTGTCGTGCTGCCAGATGCGACGTTCCTGCTCAGTCCGGGTCCGGACAACCTGCAGGTGATCCGCCAGCAGGGGCCAGAGCGACCGGATCACCCCGAGCCGCCGGAACCCGGTACAGGACGTGGACGTGGAGCCAGGGGGCGAGGGAGATTGGAACGGGGAGACGCGACGATATTTGGCGTCGAGGAGAATATCGCCAAGATGGTCGCAGAGTCTGCCCCGCCGATCGGCGCGTCGTGTCCAGCCGACCAGGGCGAGACGATTGACGTCTTCTTCGTGGTCACACCGAAGGTGGCGCCGGTGGTCACGGCCGACCGCCTCAAGCACTCCGTCGCGAGGGCGAACGATGTGTTCATCGGCAGTGGGCTATCGGGACGCCTCAACTACGTCGACAGTTTCGAAGGGTTCGCCTACCAGGAACGCGACTTGGGTGCAGATTTCACGGCCGCCGCGTCCAGCGCTATCCTGCGCCAGCGACGTGATGCGAAGCGCGCCGACATCGTGGTGGTCGTTCTGCGCGAGTCCACTCCCGCCGACCCGCAGATGCGGCCGTGCGGCTACAGTGGCGCGCTCGCGCCGACGTTCGACAGATCGTACGTAGTGATGGAAGAAGGCTGCCTTGAGAGCTATACCCTCGCCCACGAGGTGGGCCATCTGATGGGTGCTGCACACGAAGCCGGCACCCACATCGGCCCCGCACCCTTCGCCTACGCCCACGGTCACGTCGATATTCCGAGCGCGTCGCGTACCGTTATGGCGACGCCAAAGGGATGTCCAGGCTGCGCGCGTGTAGCGTTGTGGTCCAGCCCCACTTTGCGGTATTCGCCGCCGCCAAACGGTCGGCCGGCAGGGGTGACCGGCGTCAGCGAGGATCTGCGGGTGGCGCGTGAACGCGCCCGAATTCTTGCGACAGCACGATGCCGCTAAAGGGTTTTCTCTTGCACCACACGCCCTGGCGCACGCCGATCTTGGCCGGGCAGGAAGACCGGTTGCGGACCCTGATCCTTGAACGGTACTAGAGTCCCGCATGGCGTCATCCTTCGGCACCCGCCGCCAAGCGGGTGCACAGCTCGTCGTTGAACTGCGTCGGATGATGACGCGCTCTCCATTTTTTCCTACCAACCTCACGACACTACCGATGTGCCCATCCAGGGCGGCCTCTCGTGCGACCGATGTACTCGGGCTCTCGTTGGCCAAACAAAGACCAGGAATGACGCGTTCCGGTTTCTCATGCACCATTTCGGCAGACAAAACCAGCAAGAACAGGGCCGCGTCTCTTGAGAAGGCTAACGTTGTCCGCGCTCTTGTCACCGAGGTTCGCCTTAAGCTCCTGGTAAATCGACGACTTGTCAGACCATCGGGGTATCACGTTGCCGCCGTCGCCTCGCATTATGGTGCCCCAGGCGGCGCCTGGGAATACGAAACCTCTTCCGTCTGCGTATGGCGCGCAGGCCTCGCCCTTGTCGGCGGCCATACATTCTTTCGCACCGGCATGGGCCGACCCAGCGAGGTGCCCAAATTCATGAGCCGCCCTGTAGTCGCCAATCGGCTGTCCACACTCCATCGCAACTGCTGCGACTGCCGTTTCGGCCGATGCATTGGTGTACGCCCAGCCACACTTGTCCTTCCAAGGACCGAGCAACAACACGATGTCGGCCTTCTTCTGCGACCTCAGGTCTATTGCTTCCTTGAATTTCGTACCCTCCGCAAGCGCAATGACATCATTGCGCATTTCCTGAGCTGGGTCGTCCTTCAGGATCGACACACCACTGAGGACGAGTTCGAGTGTGACGTTGCTAGCAGCGAACGTGGCGTTGGCGCTTTTGAGGAGCGACTCGGTTGTCATCTGCACTTCCTTGAGCTCCAAGCCCCGCACCCCAACAGCGACTACGTCGACATCTTTGTCGGCGCATTTGGGGTCAGGATTAAACAATTGCTTGGTCTCGGCAACTTCTGTGTCGTCCGCCGGGCTTGGCAAATGCCACACATAGTTCGCCGCAACAACCAACGCCAAGACCAACAACGTCGCTATCTGACGCATCAGCCTAGCCTGTTACCCGGATCACTCGGCCGTGGCAACTGGAGTAACCTGGCTCTGCGTTCTTGTCCCTCGACTCGAAACCCGCCGCCTGCCGCGCGGGCTGGACAACATCGATGAACTCCGCGATGCTATCGTTTTTTTGGGGTGCTCTTGCTTCACGCTCCATCGGGCTAATTAGCGTCAGAGTTGGAGCGATTTCACAAAGTCGCGCCAGGGCTGCATGGTGATCCAGTCCTCTGCGATACACCTCTACATCACCATTCGCCGAACGGCGGACCAGGTTAAAAATCACGCAGATCGAATCGTTTGTAATCGGCACGACTAGCCCGTCGATCGTCAGGGAACCCTTTGTGAGTTCTGGCACACGATACCTCGCAAGATTTGACAGCACCTGCTTGCGGCCCGACGACAGTGTCGATACCGAAAAATGCGTATGGAGGTCCGGGATCGCGGTCAGCTCACCTCCGACGCAGGTTAGTGACGCCCTGACCCCGCCAAGCCAGTCCTTGGTCAATTTCGCTGGCGTCATCAGGAATTTGGCGTCGGGAATCATGTCGAGTCCGTCGAACCCGTTCGTCGGTTCGCCGCCCTTACCGAAGCGGGTAAAGATGACCTTGGCGGGTAGCGGGTCAAGCTGACGATTGCCGTTCTTTCCGGTCAGCATGAGTTCGGAGCGACGCCTTAGACGCCACACTCTCCAATTCGCAGGTTTTGCGGCTTGCCGCTGATCCCGGACGACGGCCACCACCAGCTGATGGCCTTGAACGAATGGGGCACCGAAGGTACTGCACCTTGGAGCGCCAGTGCCGGACTGAGCGTACGGATACACGAAGAAGCCCTGAGCGTAGAGTGTAAATGCGTTAGCCATCGACTTAGATCTCCTCAGAAATCGGACTATCAGTTGTCGCCACCCCTCGTCGAACGCACGCTAACCGTGCCCTCGCGAATCACTACGATTCGGCCCCACTGCCGCCACCCTAGCCCTGACCGGGCCGCCGCCAGCTGCGCAATGCGAAGAGCCTCGTCTGGCAATAACCCCTTGACGATTCCGCGATGAATCTCGACGAACACTTCGCTCACTGCCCGATCCGGCACCGGTGCGAGCGTACCAATGACGAATTCCGATCCTGCTCGCAGGAACGCGCGCGAGAGACCGAATGCCGCCGCTCCGGACGATTCGACGGATACAGCAGTGCTGCAGGCTGCGAGAACTACCAGCCGAGCCGCTGAGCCGTTTAAGTAAGCGATGTCGCTTTCGAAAACGGCGCCAAGCTCGTCGCGAGCGCTTGGGCTAAGTATTAGGCGCGACAGAGTGGGATCGTGCGGATTGTGGACGGCATGTCCAGCAAAATGAACTACCTCCGCGCCACTGAGTGCCGAAATAAAGGCATCCCGGGTACCGTCGCCACCCAGCAACGTTGTCGGCTTTGAGTACAAGGACGCAACTGTTGTCGCCTCCGGAATAGAGAGTGGAAGCGGCGGCAAAGTCTCTCCTCCCTCAGACACGCCAATCGACAAGATGCGCTTCGGCGCCGAGAACCGAGAAAAAACCCGTCGCGAGGGCGCCAACTCGGTTGACAACGACACCGTGTGTGTCGCCACGACGGCTTCTCCAGATGGACGCAGTAGCGCAGCAAATGGAAGGCGTTCGAGCGCGGTGTCTGGAACAACCACGAGGCGCGTGCAGACCCGCAACTCTTGCTCGATGGGCCCCAGTAGTACGTCGAACAACTCACGTCTTATCCGATTGGCTTCTGGGTCTGATAGCGATAAGCTATTGTCAGTTAACCGCGAGATTGCTTCGATAAGTCGGCCTGTGCCCCAGTCTAGCTGGAATACCCGCTCCTTGCTGAGCACGCGGACGATTCCAAAGGCGCCTGCCGGCAGCACGACGTAACCAACCGCTGCTACACCTGGTGCGATCCCAATTGTGGCCGGCGCCGGAGAGGCAACGCCGAATCTCCTTCCTTGCTCAAGGGCATCGAAGGCGGCCCGCGGGCCGCTCAACTGCAGCCTGATGTCGGCCAATTCCCGATATAGGGGCCACGCAGCGGCGGCCACCCGGGCTCTAGACGTGCTGGACGCGATCGAACGCGTCTTGCGAATCAGTGCGCTGGTGCCTGCATCGAGTGAATCCAATGCCGCCCGTAGGCGCCCTAGACGTCTAAGCGCGCGGGCTCGAAGAAGCTCGACCTCCGCGGTGGCGAAATCGTCGCCACGAGTGCGGTAGATTTCCGATACCTCGCCAAGCAGGTAGACGGCTCTCGTCGGGTCTGACTCCTCTGCCATGCCCGCCTCAGCCCGGAGGCGGATGGCCCGAGCCATCTCAGCCACGCCGGTGCTCTCGATCATCCCCTCGTGCGATTCGGCCTCCGCGAGCGCGTCGACTGCCTGGGCAGTGAATCCGAGGCGATGGAGTTGTCGGGCACGGTCCGAAAGAAGAAAGGCCAAGCCGCTTTGCGATGCGGCCTGACGGGCTTCCATCAGAGGAGTGTCTTGAAACGCTAGAGCTGCCGCGTCGAGGCCTTGTGCACTCGCCATGGCAGCCGCTCCTCTAGCAATGGCGTCTCGTCGAACGCGAGACGCAAACGGTGCGAGTTGAAGGGCTTGGGAACCATATCGCCACGCCGTTGTAAACTCCGATAGTTGGGCGTGGAACCTAGCGAGCCTCATCTTCACCAGTGCGAGCCCTTCGAGGTCGGCTGCGGTAGCCAGTATTGACTCCGCTGCGCGGTAGGGTCCCAGAGCTGCGCCAAACAATCCTGCTTCCTCAAGCAACAACCCGAGCTGCCAGTTCGCGCGACCGCGAATACGCAAGAAGGAGAGAGTCTCGGGATTCCCCAGCAGCCCAATCAGGACCGACCTGGCGGTGAGGGATTGACCCTCTCGGCGAAGGACCGCGGCGTATTCAAGTTGAATGGCCGCGTCCAGCGGTCCCGATGCACCTGAGGCCAAGGTCCTCGCTTCCCGAAGTCGCACGGCCGCACGGCCGTCGAGCTCCTCATCCGCAAGCGTGAGTGCCTCGACATAGGCGTTCCATGCATTGAGCCGGTCCATAGTGGTTCGATGACTGGACTGTTCGCTCAGTTGAACCGCGAGCGCCGGGACGAAGCGATCTTGTGCAATTCGCCCAAGTTCGTTGGCCGCCTTGAGTGCCTCAGCAGCGGCCACACGCGAGGCTCCCTCGCCGCCGGATCTCGATGCTTCGGCCCACCTCGGCAGGAGTTCACGTTCGATGAACCTGGTAGAACGATCAATCGTCTTTTGCGCGTCTCCAACGACAACGGCAGCGCCGCTGGACATCGGGCCGGCTAGACATGATTCGAACGTGGGACGCAAGACAGACCCTTCTGGAGGTTGCGGCACGCCTAGGCCGCGAAGAGCCAAAACGAGATTGAAGCCCACGGCACGTTCGCCTCGCCCCATCAGAACGGCCCGAACGGCTGCATCGACGGCGTCCACGAGCGTAGAGACTGTCTGTGGCTCGGCATTCGCCGCCTGTAGTTCGACCGCGGCAATGTCGTTCAGCGTTGCGGCAGATGGAGATCGCGCTTCTGAAGCAGTCAGCATCGAAAGCGCTTTCAAGTCCTGCCCATAGAGAGAAAGCGCTACCGCGGCTCTCCTCACCGCGACTGGGTCTCCGCCACTCGCGCTCGCCACTACCCTGGCGGCAGCAGAGAGCGCCCAATCCGAGTTCGGAGTCCTGCTCGCGAGACTGGGATCGGCAAGCGCAGAGAAGCAACCCACGATCCGACCAGAATGAAGGGCGGTCCCGGCAACGACTCTCCAAGCCATCGTTGCCGCTGCCTCGGGGCCGTAGCGCCTCGCATGACTCACTGATCCGGCGAGCAATGCTAGACAACAAGCGGCCCTCAGAAGTGTGTAGCTCACCGCCTAGCTCCAGCCGGGTAGCGACGACGTATTGTTAGTAGTCGCCTGGTGGCTTCAGTGAACCACCACGGGTCGGAATTCTCGGCCAAGAATCGCTCCCACTCGATCCCAGCCTCAATCGGCCTCCCCACCGTTTCCAGGGCGAGCGCCCGGTTGAACATTGCCTCCGCTAAATTGGGTGAGATTGCCAGAGCGTGGTCGGCGCTGGACAAGGCGAGCGACGGGTCGTCTGTCCGGCCCAACGCCTGAGCTCGCGCAAGATAAGCGGCGGCAAGGTCAGCGAAGGCCTCGCCCGTTGGACCGACCCTGGTGGATTGTTCCAGAACCGCGGTCGCCAAGTCGTACTTTCCCGAGAGAACCTGCGCCACCCCCCACGCGTGCAGGTTCTCCGAGCTCGGATCCTTCTCCGCCGCTTTCTGCAACTCCCCCGCCGCGGCCAGCAACTGCAGATTCTGCTTCGACAGGTCATTCGGCCCGCGCATCACCTGCCTTAGCGGCCCGTACTTGAACCCGCCAGTGAGCCGCGCCTCGATGTAGCGCTCCTCCCCCACAGCCTCTACGAGCTTGGCGAACCGCGGATCCACCTGCGGCCCACGCCATCGCTGATACCACTCCGGCTGCAGTTGCATCACAAGGAGCAGCGACGCCGCGGTGGCCACCAGCACCCCCACACCGGCCATCACCGCACGCCGACGATAAAACGGCAGCACTTTGGCCGGAACGTCGGTGCCGCCGTGGGCCCCTGGTCCCGGACTCGGGGTGGTCCCGTGGACAGGCGTCGGCGCGTGAGTCGATGCTGGCGTCGGCGTCGGCCCGCGCTCAGACGACACGGGGCGCACTGGCACTTCACCCGCGCCTTCGATGCTGTCGTCCTCCACCGCGCTGATGGTGCTCACCAACCACTCATAACTTTCAGGGTCGGCAGCGATCTCCGCGTCCACCTTCGCGCGTTCCTCCGGGGGGAGTAGGCCATCCACATAGGCCGCGAGGGTTTCGGCATCGAGACGTCCGGCCCCGGGTTGCTCAGGCATGCTCTCCCCCGGTGCTTGTGAGGGTTGACGGACGCGCCGATTGGTTTTCCCCCGACACCTCAGCCAGTTCCGCCGATTCTTCGTCGTTGGTGTCGCTGAAACGCCCCGTAACGGCTGCCAGCGCATGGCCGCTCAGCCCCTCGGCTTCGAGGCTTCGCCGCAAGTCTCCCGCCAGCTTGTCGAACCGGCGGTAAAGCGCCTTCTGGTCCGCGCCGGTCAGCACGGCGATGCGCGCCACCGTGTGTCCGCTCCAGTAGCGCAGTTGCAGGATCAACCGATCAGCGGCCGGCAGCGCGGTCAGCGCCCGCGCCAGCGCTTCACACATGGCCGTGGCCTCGGCGCGCGATTCGTCATCGTCCACGAGGTTAGACGCAGACGACGTACTGGCCAGCGTGACCACCGCTTGCTCGTCCACGCGCTTGCGTCGGGGACGTCGCGGCAGTTGCACCCAGGCGTGCTCGCACTCTTCGTGCGTGGCCGCACCACGGGCCGCAAGCGTATGCACCGCTTCGTCGTAGCTGAGCTGATCGCGCAGCACGAGCCGCTCCAGCTCGATCGCCACCGGTCCCTGACGGCGCGCTTCCGCCGTGGGCCGCCATTTGCCCCATTCGGCGTTGCGCCAGTCCAGATACAGACGCTGCACCACGGTGACGAGGAACGTACGCAGCGAGCTGCGCTCCTGGAACTTGCGCAGGATCGCCTGATCGTGGTCGAGCAGACGCACCCGCGCCCACGAGCAGAACTCGTCGGCGGCATCAGGCACAAGTCGATGCGAGCGGCTGGCCTGCGCCAGTGCCGACTCGATGGTCGCCGCGTGCGTCGTGTAGAAATCGGGGGACTGTGGCACCGGGGGTCCGCAGGGTGGCCGGATTATGGGTCGACAGCCCGGCTAACTCAAGCGAAAGAACGGCGGATCGGTGCACGTGGCCGGCGGACACGAGTGACCCCGCCCGGCCGTGCCTGCCCTTGGAGCGATGCGCTCCGGGGTGCAGGGCCGACCTCCCCCCGGAGGATCGGGGCTGGGCGGGGTCAGACAACATAGACGGACCGTCACAGCCCTTCTTGGCAGCCGACACACCTGGACGAACAGAAGTCAGTGGAATTAATCTCGGCTGTCCGTCCCATAGACCATGCATCGATACCGCTTGCTCGCAACCACCCTGTTCCTGGCGTACAGCCTCTCACCATGCGACGCTCAGCCAACTGGCTTAGTCGGGGGCTTGAACGAGCGCATCTCCATCACGCAGTCGTTGCGCGACAAGAACACTGCCAACGAGCCGGCGTTCGCGTCAGTCACAGTGCCTGACGACGGTCGCGTGGAGAGTCTCGTGGCTGTCGCCGCAAGGTTCACGCGCGACACCGACGGAACAAACCCGAAGTTCCGCGTTGGTGCCGCAACCCAGTACAACTACAACTCTGCGCTCGGCGCACGCCAGAACGTATTCTTCGGAGGGGGTCAGGTAGAGCTTCGGACTGGGTCGAAGGACCCTGGAAGAGTCTTTCGGTTCACGCGCGTCAAGGGCACCGGGGGCTACAAGCGAAACGGCGAAGCTCACACCAAGGCAATAGAGGCCGATGCATACGCAACGTATGAGCAGAATCGGCCTGAGAGCGACGGCACCACCGCGGTACTGCTCGGCAGGCGCGCTGAGATCGCTCCCCAAGTCGGGCTCGAGTTTGAACGCATCATCTCCGCCGCGACGGCCGAAGCCAAAGGTCAGCGCATACGGGCCATGCTCGCTGCACAAATCAATGTGACTCCGGCGCCAGTGCTCGCCGACCGACTGGTCTTCTCTGGCAGTTTCGCCTATCGACGGGACGTGCAAACCGACTTCGCTGGCTCAGACCGTGATCACCCGTTCGGGCAGGTCGGCGTTGCGGTGGCTCTCGACCCGAACAAGGTGTTCAGCATCGCGGTGGAGCGACTGCTCGGGGACGACCCGACCCAGGGATTCTCGAGTCGCGGTCAGTGGCGGATGGGCCTCAAGGTTCACTACAACCACGAACAGAAGAAACGCATCGACCGCGCGCGGGCATTGCGAGCCCCTGCGGCACCGACCTTGACTGCGTCGACTCCCAAGAACCGAATCATCTGAAGTCGGCGGCGTCGAGGATGACGCTCTCTTCCGCGTCGGAATCTGATGACGAGATGCACGGCGCCGGCCGGGGCGGGCCGAGTGGAAGACCACGCCTCACTCTCGCACCTCAGCATGTGAGGCATGCCGGCTCATTCCGCGCAATCGAAGCGTCGGGCGGCATTCAGACAACTCACGGGCAGAGTTCGTCGCCAACTGCGCGTGACGGCCGCTCGTCGCGCCACCCAGGGCGGCGACCTTGCCGGGCCTACTCCGCCCTGAGCGCCACCATCGGGTCCACCTTCGTAGCCCTTCGCGCCGGCAGGTACGCCGCCGTCGCCGCTACCACCAGCATCAACGTGGCCACGACCCCGAAGCTCACCGGGTCGGTGGCAGTCACGTTGTAGAGCAAGCTCGAAATCAGCCGCGTGATGCCAAGCGCGCCTACGAGTCCGATCGCGATGCCCCACCCGGCCAGACGCAGGCCCTGGCCGATCATCATGCGGCGCACATGCCCGGGTTCGGCGCCTAGCGCCATCCGCACGCCGAACTCCTGGGTGCGCTGGCTCACGCTGTAGGACAGCACCCCGTAGACGCCCACCACCGCGAGCACGAGTGCCAACACGCCGAAGGTACCGAACATCTGGCCGAAGAGCTGGTACTGCCAGAAGCCTTGCTTGCGAATCGTGTCCATGGACGCGGCGGCAAACACCGGCAGCGTGGGGTCGGATGCGCGAATCGCCGCGCGGATCTGCGGCGTCAGCGCGCTGGCGTCGCCCGATGCGCGCACGATCAGTCCCGTGTTCGGCATCTCTTGATAGGGATACGGGACAAACGCCGTCGGCGTCACCTCACGGTCGCCAAGCTCTTCGATCATCACGTCAGGCACGACGCCGATCACCGTGAACCAGGCGCTGGTCGGGTCGTCGACCAGGTGGAAGCGCTGCCCCACCGGATCGAGTGCGCCGAGTTCGCGCGCGCCCGCAAGCCGCCCAGGCACGAGCGCGGATGACCCGGCGCCATCGGCCGCCCCAAAGTGGGTGCGCGCCATGCTGACGTTGATCACGGCCACAGCCGATCTGGTCTGGCCTTCCTGATCGGTGAAGGTGCGTCCGCGCAGCAGCGGCGCGCCCAGGGTCTGCAGGTAGTGCGACGTCACGGCAGCGTAGAAGAGCCGCGGCTCCTTGCCCACCTCGTATCGTTTGCCGGGCACTTCCAGCTTGCTGACGCCTCCGCCGCCGTCGAGCGGAATCAGGTTCGATGCGCCCGCAAACCGTACGCCTGGCAGGGCCTCCACGCGCCTGATGATGTCTTCCACGCGGCGGGCCTTCACATCAGGCACGCGATACGGTTCCCCGGGCATGTAGAACCGCGCGGTTGTGATGGGCGCGGTGTCGAAGCCCGTATCGGCGCGCTGCAGGTTCAGGAAGCTGCGCACGAAGAGTGCCGCTCCCACGAGCAGCACGAGCGACAGCGCCACCTCCGCTACGACCAAAGCGTTACGCGCGCGGTTCCTGGCACCGCCCTCCCCCGTGCGACCGCCCTCGCGCAGCGCGGAGGCCAGGTCGCCTTTGGCGGCGTGGGCCGCAGGCGCCAGTCCGAACACGATGCCGGTGAGCGCGCTCACGGCGATGGTGTACAGCAGGGTCGTGGCATCCAGCCGGAAGTCGATCAGGTATGGCACGTCGTCGGCCGGAACGCCCGCCCGCAGGGCGCGAATGCCCACATACGCCAGCGCCACGCCGAGCGGCGCACTGGCCACGCCAAGGAGCACGCTCTCGGTGAGCAGCTGACGCACGATGCGGCCGCGTCCGGCGCCGATCGCCGCGCGCACGGACATCTCGCGGGCGCGCGCGGTGGCTCTGGCCAGCAGCAGATTCGCGACATTCGCGCAGGCGATGAGTAGCACGAGGGTGACCGCGCCCATCGCGGTCAGAGTGACGAGACGCACTTCGCCGTTGATGTAGTACTCGCTGAGCGCGTCGACCCGCACGCTCCAGCCGGCGTTCTCCGGATACGCAGCCGCCAGGGTGGCGGCCACGCTGGTCAGCTCCTGCACAGCGTCGCTGACCGATCGGCCCGGCGCGAGGCGCGCAAACACTTCGAGGTCGCGCGCCTGGCGCGGTTCGGCCTGCGCCAGCGGCGCCAACGGAATCCACGCCACCTGCAGGAAGGGGAACTTCACCTTCGGCGGCAACACGCCAATCACCGTGTAGGGCTGCGCGTTGATGGTAAGCGGCCGGCCCACGACGGCGGGATCGGCGTTGTAGCGGCGCCGCCACAGCTCGTCGCTGAGCAGCACGACGTTGACGGCCCCGGCCCGATCGTCGGCTGCCACGAAGTCGCGGCCGAGGGCGGGCGCGATGCCGAGCATCGAGAACAGGCGCCAGTTCACCGCGGCACCCGAGACGCGCTCGGGTTCTTCGGTATCCGAGAACGTCAGGCTGCGCGATTCCAGGCCGGCAAGCGTCTCGAACGCCCGGCTACGTTCTTGGAAGTCCGTCAGATCAAGGAACGACGTCCCGCCGCGATTCACGCCGCCGGCCGGTTGCGTGGACGACACCGTCACGAGCTGCTTGGCGTCGCGAAACGGCAGGGAATTGAGCAGCAGGCCGTTGACGACGCCGAACATCGAGGCGTTGGCGCCGATGCCGAGCGCCAGGCAGACAATGGCAAGGCCCGAGGCCAGCGGAGCCCGCACGAGCCCCCGGAGCGCAAGACGAAGGTCGTGCCGGAGGGCGTCCATGCGGCCTTAGACGGCCGGGCGCACCCCAAGGTTCGAACCCGCGCCGTACAACACACAAGGCCGGCAGCAGTCGCTACCGGCCTTGCTCGATGCTTCCCCGCGCGAGCGCAGGTCGTGGATCAGAACGTCAGCTTGAACCCCAGCTGCGCCTGGAACGGATCGAACGCTCCGCGCGGACGTCCGAAGCCGGTCGGGATCCCGGTTGAGGTCTGGCCCGGCGCCGATGACTGATTGCCCTGGAAGTTGTTGAAGTTCACCGTGTTGAACACGTTGAACATCTCCCACAGCAGCTCGCCAGACACTCGCCCTAGGGTCACTCTCTTCGAGATCCGTAGGTCGGCCTGGAAGTAGCGGTCGCCGCGAGCGGCATTGAAGTCCTCGCCGACCGGACGGTCGTTGTTGTCGCCGTCGCGATTGGCGTCGGTGCCGAGCGTCACGTTGTAAGGCGCCGCGGAGTTGGCCGTGAAAATGCCGCCAACGTTGAAGTCCCAGGGCAGTTGGTAGATGGCATTGGCCACGAGGCGATGGCGCACGTCATTCGACGTGGGGCCCCAGTCGGCCATCAGATCGTAGTGATTCGAGGGCGTGCCGTTGTCGGCAATGGTCTTGGCGCTGCCGAGCGTGTAGCCAACCAGGAAGCCGAGACGATCGGCGAAGCGCTTCTGGATGCGGAACTGCGCCTGATGGATGCGGATCGGCGCCGCGTCGTCGTACAGCAGCAGCCGAAGCCCAGACGCAAGAATCGGGAAAGTGTTGTCGGCGCGTCGGGCGTTGACGTTGCGCGTCAGCGGGAAGCTCTCGCCGCGCATGTGCACATAGTCGAACGACACCGCGTAGTTCCGGCCGAGCTGGCGCGTGGTGCCGGCCGTGAACTGGTGCGTGTACGGCGACTGCGCCGAATCGCTGGCCACACGGAAGGCGGCGCCGACCGATGGGGGAAACGACTGCGTGGGCAGGTTGGGGAAGAAGTCGTTCGGGATGCGCGCCCCCGACCGCGAGTCGTTGGCGAACTGGCTGGCCACGAAGCCGGGGTAGCCACCAACGACCGTTCGCAGGGTCGACGTGTTCACCTGGTCGTAGTAAATGCCGTACCCGCCGCGGACCACGGTCTTGCCGCTGCCGGTCGGGTCCCAGGTCACGCCCAGGCGCGGCGCGAGGTTGTTCTTGTCGTTCGGCACGGGCTTGAAGTTCTGGCCAATGAGGTCGCCGGTGATGTGGCGCACCCAGAACTGCTCGATCGGGACATCGGAGGGAATGTCCTGACCGTTCAGATCGCCGCGCCAGAGCTGCCAGTCGTAGCGCACGCCCAGGTTGATGGTGAGTCTGCTCGTCGGCTGCCATTGGTTGTTGACGAACGCGGAGTAGATGTTGACGTCGCGCGCGATTTCGGCCAGCTGGCCGCGCAGTTCAACCCCCTGGGTGAAGCGGAACGGCAGGGATGTGGGGTCTCCGGCGATGACCGGCCGGTCCTGCAGAAACTCGAACAGGCCATTGAACGACTGATTGATCTTGCTCGTCGTCGGCACGATGTTCGCCTCGAAACCGAACTTCAGGTCGTGGGCGCCTTTGGCGACGAAGTGCAGGCTCGTGGCGTTGGTCACGATGTAGTTGTCCTGCGTGCGGCTCTGGGGAATGTTGCTGGCCCGCCCGAACTGCACCGTCGGAAAGCGCAGCTCGGGTTTCGACGTGGACCCGGCGGGAAGCACGCGGTCGAGCGCCTGGTGCGACCCGCTGACGCGCAGTTCGTTCACGAGGTTGCTCGACAGCACTGACGTGAGATTGCCCACGAAGAACCAGGCGCGGCGCGCGTCGTCGTAGCCGTGGTCGCCGGCGCTATTGCCGCCGGTCTGCTGGCCGAACAGGTCACGGTGGTCGTACATGTAGGTGGCGTTCACCGAATGGTTCTGCGACGCCAAATAGGTGACCTTGCCAAACACATTGTTCTCGTCGGTCGTGATGGGCACGTCGGTCTTCGTGTCATAGCCAAGGCTGGCGACGAAATCGCGGATGGACACGGGGATGTTGACCTGGGCGGAACGCTGGTTGGCGCGGCGTTCCCACGACGCGAAGTAGAAGAGCTTGTTCTGCTTGATGGGGCCGCCCACCGTGGCGCCGTACTGCTCGATCTTGAACGGCGGCACGGTATCAGCGAAGAAGTTCGGTTTGTCGAACGCGTCGTCGCGACGGAAGTAGAAACCGGCGCCGCGCACCTGGTTGCCACCCGACTTAGTCAGGATGTTGATGGCGCCCGAGGCCGAACGGCCGAACTCGGCCGAATAGGAGCTGGCCATCACCTGAAACTCTTGGATGGCTTCCTGCGCGAGCGCGATGCGCGTCGCCGACGACAGCGAGCTGCCGCCGCCTGTGACCTCGTCGTTGAAATCTACGCCTTCGAGCCAGATCGACTTGTACCCCTCGTTCATGCCGCCAAAAGAAATTGAGTCGGTCTGGCCGCTTTGTGCCGAGCCCTGATCAGTCACGACCCCTGGTGCCAGCAATGTCAGGTCGATGAAATCCCGCGACTTCAGCGGCAGACTCGCAATCTGCTGCGTGTCGACCAGCGTGCGCACGACGTTTTCGGTCGTGTTCACAAGCGGCGCCTGCTCAGTGACGGTGATCGTCTCTTCGAGCCCGCCCACTTCGAGGGTGAACGGGGCCGAGACCTGGGAATTGATGGCCAGCCGCAGGTCGGCGCGCGTGGCTTCCTTGAAGCCAGCAAGCGCCGCCTTGACGGTGTAGACGCCAGGCGGCATCGCCGCGAACCGGTAGCTGCCCAGACCGTCGGTGACCGCTTCGCGCGTCAGGCCGTTGGCCTGGTTCACCGCCGTGACCGTCACCCCGGGCAAGGTACCGCCCGTGGAGTCCTTGACCTCGCCGAGAATCGTGCCGGTCGTCGTCTGCGCGACGGCTGCGGCCGGTGCCAGCAGCACCGTCATCACCATCCATGCGCAGGCCGTGCGTAAGTGCCTCATGTTCCGTGTACCTCCAGGAACCGGACGCGCATCCGTGTGGGGACGTGGCGCGTGGGAAACGCGTCGGTTCGCGTTCAATTCTAACCGGTCGCCCGGCCTGACAGGGGCCCCGTGACTGTCTCCGAGTGTCTTGGTGACAGGCCCCGCGACAAGTGGTGACAAATCGCGAAAACTGCGCACCTCACGGGGCCTCGCCGCGTGCGGATCTTGCGGCATAATATGCGGTACGTGCGGCCTGGATATCCTCGGTCGCAGGTCGAACACTCGGGGTCCTCTGGGGCCAAGGCGAGGGTGGCAATGAGACAGTTGTTGATGGCGTCAGTTGGTGTGACGCTGCTTGGACTCGGCCTTGCTGCGCACGACGCGCAGGGACCGGCCGCGGCCGCCCAAAGCACGCCAGCGACGCGCACCGCGCCGCGCGCCACGCCGGCCGTGCGTTCCGCGGCCGTCCGCACGGCCCCTGTCGCGCCGGCCATGGTGGCGGCCGAACAGACCCGCATCATCACCACCTACTGCGCCACCTGCCACAGCGAACGCGGCAAGGCCGGCGGACTCTCGCTTGCCAGCTTCGACGCCATGAAGGCGCACGAACAGCCCGAGGTCATCGAGAAGATGATCCGGAAGTTGCGCGCTGGCATGATGCCGCCGCCGGGTGCCAGGAAGCCGGATGAGGCGGCCATCGAGGCGCTGACCGGCGCGCTCGAGACGCGCATGGACGAACTCGCGGCCAGCAACCCCAATCCCGGCTGGCGGCCGTTCCAGCGGCTCACGCGCGCCGAGTACGAAGCCGCGGTCAGGGACCTGCTCGACCTCGACATCGACGTCACACCGTATCTGCCGGCCGACACGCAGGCCCACGGCTTCGACAACATCGCTCAGGCCCAAGCGTTCTCGCCAACGCTGCTCGATGGCTACCTGCGCGCCGCGTCACAGGTGAGCCGCATGGCCCTGGGCGACAAGCAGGCGTCAGCCACCTCGGCCACCTACCGGGTGCTGCAGACCGAATCGCAGATGACCTACGTGGAGGGCACGCCGTTTGGCTCGCGTGGCGGCATCGCCGTCACGCACCACTTCCCGGCCGACGGCGACTACATCTTCAAGGCGATGCTGCAGCGCACGATCAGCGGCGAGCTGTTTGGCAATACCGGCATCGCCACCTCCGGCAGCAACGAACTGCTCGAGATTTCGGTGAACGGCGACCGGGTGGCCGTGCTGGAAGTGCTGGCGAGCATGAGCGACGCCGGCGAAAAGGGCTTCGTCATCGACACCCCCGCCATTCATCTGAAGGCCGGCCCCCAGCGCGTCTCGGCCGCCTTCGTGCCCCGCTTCGTGGGCCCGGTCGATGACCTGATGATGCCGATCGACCACACGCTGGTCGACATGCGCATCGGCACGGGCTTCGGCATCACGTCCATGCCGCACCTTCAGGACCTGGTCATCGCCGGCCCCATGAAGGTCACCGGCATCTCGGAAACGCCCAGCCGCAAGCGCGTGTTCGCGTGCCGACCCACGGCCGCCAACGAGGAAGTGCCGTGTGCCACCGACACCGTGCGCCGCCTCGCCACGCAGGCGTTCCGCGGACCGGTGAGCACCGCCGACCTCGCGGACCTGATGAAGTTCTACGACCAGGGTCGCACGGGCGGCGACTTCGAAGGCGGCATCCGCATGGCCGTCCAGGGTATCCTGGCGCACCCGCGCTTCCTGTTCCGCGTCGAGGGCGTGCCGGCCACCCCGACCACCGCCGCGTTCCGCGTGGGCGACATCGAACTGGCCTCACGGCTTTCGTTCTTCATCTGGGGCACGGTGCCAGATGCCGAGTTGATCAAGGTCGCCACGAGCGGCACGCTCAAGACCACCGCCGTGCTCGAGAAGCAAGTCGCGCGGATGCTGGCCGACCCCAAGTCAGACGCGCTCGCGACACGCTTCGGGTCACAGTGGTTGCGCCTGCAGGACATCGAGAAGATCCGCCCCGACGGCATCCTGTATCCACAGTGGGATCAGTCGCTCACCGACGCCATGCGCAGGGAGACCGAGCTCTTCTTCGCCAGTCTTGTGCGCGAAGACCGCAGCGTGCTCGACCTGCTCAATGCGGACTACACGTTCGTGAACGAACGCCTCGCCCGTCACTACGGCGTGCCGAATGTGACCGGGACCACCTTCCGTCGGGTGTCACTGCCGCCGACGCGCCGCGGCGTAGTCACCCAAGGCAGCATCCTGATGATGACGTCGGTAGCCGACCGCACGTCGCCAGTGCAGCGCGGCAAGTGGATCATGCAGGTGATGCTCGGCTCGCCGCCCCCCCCGCCGCCCCCCAACGTGCCGACGCTCGACGCCACGTCCGGGTCGCAGGGCGGGAAGGTGCTGTCGGTGCGCGAGCGCATGGAACAGCACCGGTCCAATCCCGCCTGCATGTCGTGCCACCGCGTGATCGATCCGCTGGGTCTGGCCCTCGAGAACTTCGACGTCACCGGGCAGTACCGCATCAAGGACAACGGCGTGCCGGTGGATTCGACCGGCGAACTCTACGACGGCACGAAGATGGAGGGCGCCGACGGCTTGCGTCAGGCGCTGCTGCGGCACAAGGCTTCGCTGCTCACGAGCTTCACCGAAAGCCTGATGACCTACGCGCTCGGCCGTCACGTCGAGGCCTTCGACATGCCCACGGTGCGCGCGATCAACCGCGACGCCGGGAAGCAGAACTACCGGGTGTCGACCTTTGTCCAGGGCATCGTGAAGAGCCAGGCCTTCCGGATGAGCCGTCCCGCCCCGACCACCTCGACCGACGCTGACGCACGACAGTAGCTAGGGATACTTGGAGACGCCATGCTGATTACCAAGCGCCACCTCTCACGCCGCACGGTCTTGAAGGGGATCGGCGTCACCGCCGCTCTGCCGCTGCTCGAGGCCATGCTCCCGGCCAGCTCGGCCGCGGCGCAATCGGCCGCCAAAGGCAAAGTGCGGCTCGCCGCCATCGAGATGGTGCACGGTGCCGCCGGCAGCACCGCCTTTGGGGCAAAGATGAACATGTGGTCGCCTGCGGCCACGGGGAAAGCGTTCGACCTGACGCCAAGCGCGCTCTCGCCGCTCGACTCAGTCCGCCAGCACATCACCATCGTAAGCAACACCGACCTGCGTATGGCGGAAGCGTTCACGACGCCGGAAATCGGCGGCGACCACTTCCGCGCCAGTGCCGTGTTCCTGACCCAGGCGCATCCGAAGCAGACGATGGGGTCCGACGTACGGGCGGGCATCTCGCTCGACCAGCTCTACGCCGGGCGCTACGGCCAGGACACGCCGATTCCCTCGATGCAGCTCTGCATCGAGCCGGTGGATCAGGCCGGCGGGTGTGAATACGGCTACTCCTGCGTCTATACGGACTCGATCAGCTGGAGCAAGGCCGACGCGCCGATGCCCATGATTCGCGACCCGCGCACGGTCTTCGATCAGCTCTTCGGCGTGGGCGCCACGAAAGAAGAACGGGCGCAGCGGCGCAAGGAAGACCGCAGCATCCTCGACACGTTGATGGGCTCGGTCGACCGGTTGAAGGCGCAGATCGGCAGCGTCGACAAGGCGCGCCTCGACGACTACCTGTCGGACATACGCGAGATCGAGCGTCGCATCCAGAAGGTGGAATCGGTCAACTCGAGCGGTGAGCAGCGGGAGCTGCCCGGCGCGCCGGTGGGCGTGCCCGACTCGTACGAAGAACACGTAAAGCTGATGTTCGACCTGCAGGCGCTGGCCTTCGGCTCCGACATCACCCGCGTGTTCTCGTTCAAGATGTCGCGCGACGTGTCGGGCCGCGTGTTCCCGTCAACGGGCGTGACCACTGGCTTCCACAACGCCTCGCATCACAACTCGCGCGAAGACCGCATCCGCGACTTCGCCAAGATCAACCGCTACCACGTGAGCCTGCTGCCGTACTTCATCGAGCGCCTGAAGCGCATGCCTGAAGGCGACGGCACCGTGCTCGACAACACGCTCATCGTCTACGGTTCGCCAATGGGCGACCCGAACGTGCACAACCATCGCCGCGTACCCTTGCTCTTTGCGGGTCACGCCGGCGGCACGCTGAAGGGCGGCCTGCACATCAAGGCCGCCGACGGCACGCCGATGGCCAATACCTTCCTCGACGCGCTCCACAAAATTGGGATGGACGACGTGCCATCCTTCGGCGACAGCGCCGGCTCGCTCGACCTGAACGCCGTGCAGGACACCACGGCCGCGGCCCAGTAGGAGATTCCGGACATGCAACGACGACTTCTTGGCGGACTCCTCGCTGGCGCGCTTGGCGCCGTGTGCTTCTCGATGGCTGTTGGCGCGGCCGTGGGCACGGTGCCCGAGGCGGCGATGACCGGCGACGTGGCCACCGTACGATCGCTGCTCAAGAGCGGCGCGGACGTCAACGCCGCGCAGGGCGACGGAGTGACGGGCCTGCATTGGGCCGCGCGTCAGGGTCATGAAGACCTGGCGAGCACCCTCATCGTGGCGGGTGCCAACGTGCGCGCCACCACCCGGTTCGGCGCGGTCACGCCGCTGCATCTGGCCGCGGAGCGCGGCAGCGGCGCCATCGTGACCATGCTGGTCAAGGCCGGTGCCGATGTGGATGCGCGCACCGGCACCGGCGCCACGCCGCTGATGTTTGCAGCCGCGTCAGGCGACCCCGCTGCGGTGAAGGCGCTCATCGACGGCGGCGCCGACCTCGAAGCCAAGGAGCGCGACCGCGAGCAGACGCCGCTGATCTTCGCGGCGGCCGCCAATCGTCTCGACGCCGTGAAGCTCTTGCTGGCCAGCGGCGCCAACAAGAACGCGGCCACCAAGTCGGTTGACCTGATGGCGCTCAGCGCGAACGGCCAGAACCCCGATGGCCGGAATCTGGCCGCGAAGGCCGAGCCCGCGCCCGGAGCCGCACGAGCGGCCGCGGCCCCAGCCCGCCCGGCGCAACGCTCGCGGCAGCCCGGACTCGATCGCGGCTATCTCATCAACGAGCAGGTGCACACGCAGGGCGGCATGACGGCGCTGCTGTTTGCGGCGCGCCAGGGGTATGCCGAGGTGGCTACCGCGCTGCTCGACGCCGGCGTCGACGTGAACCAGCGCAAGCAGGGCGACGATGTGTCGGCCTTGCTGGCCGCCAGCATCAACGGACACTTCGACCTGGCCACGGCTCTGCTCGCACGAGGCGCAAACCCCAACCTGGCGGCAGAGAACGGCGTGACGCCGCTGTATGCGGCGATCAATCTGATGTGGGCGCCGCGCGCCGGCTATCCGCAACCGCGGGCGCACCTGAACCAGAAGACCGGCTACCTGGAGTACATGAAGGCCCTGCTCGACAAGGGCGCCGATCCCAACGCCAGGGTCAACAAGAAGGTCTGGTACACGAGCTACAACTTCGACCAGTCTGGCGTCGAGGAAACCGGCTCCACGGCGTTCTGGCGGGCGGCCTACGGGGCCGACGTCGATGCCATGAAGCTGCTCGTGTCGTACGGCGCCGACCCCAATATTCCCACCGTGAAGCCGCCCGAGCGCGGCGAATTCGGCGACGCAGGCCGCCGGGTGATCGTCGACGTGTCGGGCGTGCCAGCCGTACCGGTGGGGGGCCCCGGCGTGCCGGCACTGCTGGCGTCGACCGGTGTCGGCTACGGGGAAGGTTTCGCCGGCAACTCGCACCGCTTCGCACCTGGTGGGATGTTGGCGGGGGTGAAGTATCTGGTGGAAGTGGCGAGCGCCGACGTGAACGCTCGCGACCACGAGGGCAACTCAGCCATGCACCACGCGGCCTCGCGAGGCGACGTGGAGATGCTGCAGTATCTGGTGTCGAAGGGCGCCGACCCGCTGGTGGTCAACCGCGAAGGCCAGACCACCGTGGACATGGCCAACGGCCCGGTGCAGCGCACCCAGCCCTGGCCGGAAGCCATCAAGTATCTGGAGAGCCTGGGCGCCAGGAACAACCACAAGTGCCTCTCCTGCTGAGCTGCTGACTGCGCGTCAGCGCGTCAGCACGTAAAGACCAACGGGCCCGTTGGTGTCGAATGTGTAAAGTTCGACGCCACGGGCCCGTGTAATTTGTGGTGACCGTAACCGCCTTCGACGCCGGTAATCAGCGAAAATTCGTTCAGAAGTGGGCAGATCCGAGAAGGGCATACCGTTTGCCTATGCTTGGTCGAACGAACGACCAATCCAAGGACCCCAGAGCATGCCCTCAAACTCGTGCCGCGCGGACTGCGAATTGGTGAGTGCCACCAGCACCAAGCTCGTCTGGACGCTTCGCCGCGCCTAGCGCACCATCGTCGCCGGTCTAATCGCCGCCGCCACCCGCTTCACAAACTCCGCTTCGTTTCCGGCGTGCCACCGCCACACGACCACCAGATCCTGCTCCGGCAGGATGGTGATGGTGTTGCTGCCGGCGCCGCGAGCGCCGTAGGCGCTGGTCGGCAGGCCTGGGTAGTTCTTGCCCTGCGTGTTCAGCCACCACAGATAGCCGTAGTCGGGCCCATGTTGGCTGGGCGCGACGGCTGCCTTCACGTAGGCCGTCGGCAGCACCTGCTTGTCGCCCCACTTGCCGCCACGTAGCCACAGATAGCCAAAGCGGGCCATGTCGACGGCGTTGATCCAGACTCCGCCGCCCCACCGCGTGCCGCCGCTGACCGACGCCATTTTCTTGCCGCCCACCTCGACGTAGCTGTTGTGGTACGGAATCCAGCGCCAGGTGTTCGACGCGCCGATGACGTCCATCACCTCGCGGCGGAAGACGTCGGGCACGGGCTGCTTGAACGTGCGGAGCAGCGACAGACCCAGGCGATTGATGCGCACGTCGTTGTATTCGTAGAACGTGCCAGGGCGCTTCAGCTCGCGCGGCTTGCGCTCGCCTTCGCCGAAGGCCTTGGTGCCGACGAAGTCGTCCTTCTTGCCGAACATCTCGCCTTCCCACTCGGTTTCCTGCTGCAGATGCATCTTCCAGGTCACGAGGGCATTGCGGGGCGTGTCGTAGCCGCCGTCCTTCACGGTGCTGCCCACGGTGCTGTCGAGATTCGGTAGCTTGCCGTCACGCACGGCAATGGCGGCCACGGTGGACATCATGCTCTTGGCCACCGAGTAGGTGGGATCGGCCCACGTGGGATCGCCGAATTCGGCCACCAGGTAGCCCTTGTAGACGACGACGCCGTTGGTATGCGCGCGAATGTTGGGCACCGAGCCGAGCAGCGACCCGAAGATGCGCTCCTGATCGCTGAAGTCCATCTCGCGGTTCGACTCGTGCGTCTGCGCGAACTGCACCGCCGCGTCAAGCGCCGTCTGGTCCATGCCCAGCTCGGCGGCCGACTTCTTCTGCCACGCGCCAGCCGGCGGGTAATACACCGCAGCCGCCGTGGCCGCCTGTCCCGAGGCCGCCACGGCCACGGGCGCTGCCGGACCGTAGGAAAAGGCAACAAACGACGCGCCGGCCAGCACCGAGCACGCCACCAGCGACAGACCGAGTTTCATGAGCATCTCCCTGCCGCGAATACGCCGCAGCGGGGATTACTCTACACCGTGACGCGCCCCGCTGAGCGGGGCAAAGAAACGGGTGCTCGCGACGCTGAGCCGAGGGACTTTTCTGGGCGCTGTGAAGCGCAGTCTAGTAGGCGGGCCCCAGGAGCACCGCGTTCATGAAGAGCAGCATGGTGGCCTCGGTGTAGCCCCGATACGTGGCTTCCTCGGCAAAGCCGATGACGTGGCCCTGGCCCAGAGGCTGGTGCATCAGGTAGGCCTTCCGCACCAGCAGGTCCTGCCCGTCCGGCCAGATCAGGCCGGAGGCCACGAGCGACTCCTTCGACGCGTAGTAGACGACGTTGCGGCCGGCGTTCAGCTTGAGTGGCGCGAACACCCGCGAGCCCTCGACTACCACCTGCGTGGCGGCGTCGCTGCCGGCACTGAGCCAGTGGTCGGTGTCCACCGTGGCCCGCAGCAAGGCGCCTGGCTGCGCATCAGGACGTTCTCGGTCGGGCTGGATGGCCTTGTCGTAGTCGAAGCCGGAGTTCGTGGCTCGGGTCTCAGGGCGCGAGGCGGAGGCGCCCTGGGGCGCAGCAGGCGCGGGTGCCACGGATGCGCTCGTGCCGTTTGCAGGCGCCCCGTTCGCAGGCGCCGGGCCGGTGGTGGCCGGCGTGTCTGGACGACCGTCTTTCAGCAAGGCAAACGTGTCGAGCAGGCCCACGCCAGCGCTCGTGGCCCAGCGCGTCGCATCGGCGAGCGTGATGAGCGTGCCGCCCAGGCGAATCCAATCCTTCATGCGAGCAAGGACGGGCTCGGCGATCTGGCCGGTGTAGTTGCCAGACGGCAGCACGACGACGTCGTAGTCCGAGAAATCCACGCGGCTGAGCGAGGCAGTGCGCACGGCCGTGACCGCCTGGCCGTAACGGCGTTCGAGGACATAGCGCGTCCACCCGGCCGAGAGCGTGGACGTGGGCGCATCCCAGGCGAGCAGGACTCGCGGTAACTTGATGAAGCCGTTCTGGCTGCTGCCAAGCGACGTGCCCGACTCCACGTAGGCCGAGTCGATGGGCACCACCTCAGCGCCGTGCGTGGTGGCCAGCGCCGTCATGCGCGCGTGCAAGTCCGCAGGATTTCCGGCCGCGCGCACGAGCGCGGTGCCAATGGAATACGTGCGTCCGCCGAGCGTAAACGGACCGCCCACGCTGTGCACGCGCAGCCCCTGCCGCACGGCCTCCGCGGTGAGCGCGGCCGCGGCCGAGCCCCACGGCACGAGATACCCCACCGAGCCTGCCGACAGCGTGCGCCTCACCGGTGCCGCGACATACGACGCCGACAGGGGCGTGGCCGCGGCGGTGATGACCGCCGCGCTCGTCACGACCTCGACGTCGTACACGAGCGGCAGGCTCCAGCCGGTGATGTCGTAGATCTGATCCGGCTGACGCCGCTGCCGCCGCTCTTCTTGCCGCGCGATGAACGCCGCGTCCTGCTTGGTGTCGGGGTCGAGCAGGTTGCGCACCAGACGCCCGGCCGGCTGCGCGTGCGACACCAGATACGCGCCGGGGGGAATCGTGCGCGTGCCGATGGTCACCGGTGCCTCGGTGCGGCGCACGTCGATGCCTTGGGTGGCGAGGTTGCGGGCCAGCGCGTCGGCGCGCGACGGATCGTGGCCGGGCACCAGCACGTACTCGCGCACGGCGCCCTTCTCGCCTTCCATGACCGCGCTGCGGCGATATTCGAGGAAGTCGCGCACCAGCCGCTCGCGGTTCCTGGCGGCCGTGACGGCGGTGGTGATGGCGGCGTTGAAGTGGTGCATCACGCCGTCGCGAAACGTCAGGATCGTGCCGTCGGTGCGTGCAAACGACAGCGCGCGCGCGGACGCCTGTTCGTAGGTCATGCCGATTGAGCCGTGCAGCATGGGCCAGCTGTCGCCGTACCCGGGATAGAAGCCGTCGTAGACCTCGCGGATGTAGTACGCCCAGCCGCGCTCGTCGAAGCGTGCGGCATTCGCGCGACCAAACAGGTCGAACCCAGCAATCTGCGCCTTCGTGTAATGGGGATTCAGCGGGTCGGCCGGCGGCGCGAAGTAGTAGCTGTTGTTGCCGCCCTGCTCGTGCAGGTCGACGTTCACCTGAGGAAAGTACTCGAGCGCCACCCTGATGCGGCCACGCGTTTCGGGCTGCGTCTGCGCGAACCAGTCGCGGTTCATGTCGAACAGATAGTGGTTCGACCGTCCGCCCGGCCACGGCTCGTCGTGCTCGGCGTTGTAGGGCGCGGGGTCGGGGTCGGCGGCCTGACCCTGCAGATTCTGGAAGATGAACCGCGCGCGCCCGTCGGGATTCTGCATCGGATCAATCAGCACGAGCGCGTCCTTGAGCACCGCGTCCACGCCGGCGTCATCACGGGCGGCCAGCAGGTGATACGCCTCGAGCAGCGCGGCATCGCCCGAGCTGATCTCGTTCCCGTGCACGCCGTGCACGAGCCACACCACGACCGGTGCCGACGCCACGAGGCGGTCGGCCTCGGCTGGCGCGAGCCCACGTGGATCGGCCAGGCGCTTGATGTCGGCTTTCACCTGGTCGAGCTTTGCGATACGTTCGGCGCTGCCCACCACGAACAGCCACAACGAGCGGCCCTCCCAGGACACGGCATACTCGGTGAGCCGGGTCCGGTCGGGCGCGGCCTGCGCGAGTGCGCGCAGGTAGGTGGCGATCTGTTCGGGTGTGGTCACCTTGTCGCCAGACGCATGACCGACGACCTGTTGCAGCGTGGGGATCCTCGGGTCGTACTGTGCGCCCGGCCAGAAGGGCTCGGGGGTCTGCGCGAACGTGGACGACGCCGTCGAGACGGCCAGTACGAGAGCACAGCAAGCGGCGTGTCGCATGGCGATAGTGTAGCGGCAGCCCCGCGCGCGCGTGCAGCCGGGTCTACCGGTCGAAGTACTCGACCACCTTCTGCGTCAGCCGGCCCATCCGGTCCTCGGCCTCGCCGTAGGGCTCGGTGATGGCGTTCAGGAAGAAGCTCACGACGATCGGGCCCGACTTCGCATAGACGATGCCGACGTCGTTGGCGAGCACGGGGCCGAAGTCGCCCGTCTTGTGGGCCACCTGAACGCCGGTCAGGAAGTGCGGCAGGCGGCGTGCGCCGGAGAGCTGCGCGCGCATCATGCGAATCAGCTCGTCGGCGCCGGCCTTCGACGGCAGAGTACGCCGTTCGATGGCTTCGAGCATGCGTCCGGTGGCGCGGGGCGTGAGCTCGCCAAGCCAGTAGCCGTGATCGCTGTTGGTCTTGGCGTTGCGATCACCGGCCGGCGTGAGCGCATCGTACTTTTTGAAGAGATCGCCCGTGGTCTGCACGAGCCTCATGCCGTCGGCGTAGCCCGCCTTCGCGATCCACGCGTTCACGCTGGCCACGCCGCCCACCTTGCCGATCATCAGGTCGGTAGCGGTGTTGTCGCTCGTGATGACCATCTGCAGGATGATGTCGCGCAGTGTCGGCTGCAGGCCAGGATCGTGAAAGCGGAACACGCCTGAGCCGCCGCGAACGTCCTCGGCGCGCAGCGTCGTGCGATCGCTCAGCTTCAGCGTTCCGGCATCGACCATCTCGAGGGCCTGCACGGCCACCGGGATCTTGATCACGCTCGCGGAGTTGAAGGTATCGTCGGCGCTGACGCTGCCCTCTTCGCCGGTCGTGAGGTGCTTGACCCAGATGCCGAACTTGGCCGGAATCTTCGGCATCTCGGCATCGAGCAGCGCCTGCAGCGACGGGAAGTCCGTGGCGGAATCAGACGCGGACGTGGAGGGCGTCGTGGCGCCTGGCACAGTGGTCTGCGAAGGCGCTTGCGCGGTGCACGCGGCCAATGTCAGCACGGAGGTCACGATCAGGGCGTAGCGCATGGGGTCTCCTACTTCGCGCTGCCGAGCGCGTGCATCTCAAGGGCGGCCGTAAGGGCCATCGCCCCCCCGCGGTCGTCGGGCCCGAAGATGGCTGGCCGGTTGCGATAGTACTCGCGTGTGGCGTTCTGGCCCGCGCCCGTCCCGGCACAGACATCCACGAGGTCGCCGGTGTCGGACACGCGTGCCTGCACGGCGCGCCAGCCCCGCTGCACCACTTCGTCGAAGCTCCCGTCGAGCCACCCGAGCCGAAGGCCGCGCGCCATCGCCGCGACGATCATGGCCGTGGCGGTGAACTCGCGGTAGGTCCCGGGTTCATCAATCACCTGATGCCAGGAGCCGTCGGGCGCCTGATAGCGGCGCAGGCCCGCCATCAGCCGGCGGAAGCTGTCGAGCACCTCCGGACGAGCCGACCACGATGCCGGCAGATACGTCAGCGCCTCCATGAGGCCGAAGGCCGCGAAGCCGTTGCCGCGACCCCAGGCATGGGGGCCACTCTCGGCGTGCATGAACAGGCGGTCCTGGCGCTGGAGCCGCGTCGCATACGACGTCAGCAGGCGCGCTACAGCGTCGGCGTACCTCAAGTCGCCAGTGCGTTTGGCGGCGCGCGCCAGCACCGAGGTGGCCATGAACATGTCGTCGGTCCACGACGTGGCGAACTGGACGATCTCGTCTGGCTTCTGGCCCAGGATGACGTCCGCGGCCGTGCGAGCCAGGGCGTCGGCCTGCGGATGGCCCTCGAGTGCCGCGAGGTCGAAGAACGCCTGGTGCCCCGCCAGACTCGTCAGCAAGAACGGCTCGGCGATAGCTGGCTTCTCGCCCGACAGAAATGGCGCCATCTGGGCGACCGCACGATCGCGGTACTGCGGGTCGCCGGTGATGGCCGACACGCGCAGCGCGCCGCTCCACGACAGCGCCGGAATGTAGCTCATGGCCGGCGCGGCGGGATAGCGCGCGGCCAGCATCCGCGCCAGGGCAAGCGGAGAGCGCCCTTGACGCACGAGCAGCGCTCGTCCCATGGGCGAGGGCGACCGGGTGGCGCGCCCGTCGAGAAATTCGCGCAGCGCGCTCGTCACCTCTGCCGGGGGACCACTGACCTGCACCGCCGCCACAGGCGCCAATCCGGAGGGCGTGCCCGTCCCAAGGGCCCCCGCGAGCGAGTCGGACGCCGCGGCGGCACTCGCCGGCAGGCGCCCGCGCGCCAAGTCGTTGGTGCGCCACTCGAGCGTCGGGCCGCGCCGCACCTCAATCACCAGGTCGGGCGCGAGCATGGTCACCCAGCGCCACAGGTAGCGGGCTTCCCGTAACTCGGGCGCATCGTAGAAGCCCTTCTCAGGCGGGAAGACCGGACTGCTGGTGGTGGCCGGGCTGGGCGCCGCGCCGGACGCGGGATCGCAACGATCGGGCAGGGCGCACGGCACCACCGCCACCTGCCAGCGCCGGCGATTCCGGACGAGCGACGCATCGGTCAGGCGCCACGCGGCCAGGTCGAGCGCCACTCGCGTGCCCTCTGCGGCGCCGTCGAGACCTGCCACCAGCACGATGCGCGGTTGGGTGGCGAGCACGGGCACGCCCGGCTCGAGCGCCGTCACGCCGCGCCCTGCCGCGGTGAGGCCAATCGGAGCCACGCGGTAACCTTCAGGGCCTGCCGCCAGCGTGGTCAACTCGGTGGCGATCGAATCGCCTGGTACCTGAGCGCGCGCGCCGGTCGCCGCCGACAGCACGACGAAGAGCGTGGACACGGCGCAACGAGAGTCGATCATGCGCACCAAGGATATCCGCGCTGGCCAGCGACGGACACGAGGACTTGCGCCGGACGGCCGGGCCGGCCGGTGAGACCGCGCGCGCCCCGCGTGATCGGCCCTCCCTCACCCACTGAGCGCTCTCTTACGCCGGCTCGCCCGGCGTGGACGCGCGCCGCGCGGTGGCCAGCGACACGAGGATGCCGGTCGCGAAGATCAGCGGCACGCCGTACATGGCCCAGGTCCAGGTATAGCCGCCGGCTTCGCCTACGATGATGAAGGCGCCCGCTCCCCACGCAATACCCACGAGCGTGCTGGCCCACGCGCCTGCGGTCGTCGCCCCCCGCCAGTGAAAGCCAGCCAGCAGCGCGAACGCCAACCCGGCCACCGGCACGTTGGCCAGAATCAGGCGGTTGAGGATGTCGTCGACGAGGGTCACCGCGCCAAGCCAACTCACGAGCGCGAATCCCACGAGCAGCCAGCGCTGAATGCGCATGGTGCGGGCGGCGGGCCAGCCGAAATCAGCCGCAACCATGGCGGCCATCGCGGTCCACACGCCACCGAGCGTCGTGAGGGCCGCGGCAAACAGCACGCCAAGACCCACCCCACGCCCCATTGGAGGCAGCCACTCGACCACCATCGTGGGCACCGCCAGCTGCGGGTCGGCCAGATGCGGCTGCACCACGCGCAGATGCGCGGCCGCGAGCACGACGACCCCGTATAGCCCGCACACGAGCACGGCCGAGGTGCCCACGGCCGCAAACGCCGTGCGCGTATCCTTGGCGGCAAAGATCTTCTGCCCGTACCACGGCGCCGCGATGTAGGTGAAGCAGGTCAACACGGCGAGCGACGTCACGAACCAGAACGGCAGGGCCGGGTGCATCCACTGCGCCAGCGGGGCCACGACCAGCTGGTCGGGTGGAAACACGGTACTCAACCCGCCAAGTGCCCGGCTGCGCATCACGCCAATCACCAGTAGGGCTGGCAACACAACGAGCGTGACGACGAAGCTGGCCACGTCGCCGCGCACGAGCGAGGCCAGTCCGCCAGGCAGCACCACGCCGAGCACCACAGCGGTGAGCACCAGCGACAGCAGCGGAGACGCAATGCCCGGCACGATCGGATGAAAGATGAGGCCGAGCGACTTCACGTAGGTGGCCGAGAAACCGACCATCGCCAGGAGCAGCAGCACCGAGGCGAAGCGGCCGAGCGCCGGTGAATAGCGCTCAGCAAAGAGCTCCGCCACCGACAGGCGATCGAAGCGCTTCCAGGCCCTCGACACCGTGACGGTATAGAATCCGAGGCCAACGAGGAACACGAGCGGCATGGCCAGAGCCATGGGACCGGCGGTGTAACCAAGGGCCGCAAAGGCCAGGAGCGTGCTGGTGTTGAACTCGGTCATCACGAGCGTGGCCAGCAGGGGAAAGAAGCCCACCGCGCGGTCGGCCAGCAGGAACGTCTCGTCGCGGCGGCTCACACGCCAGCTGTATCCCGCCAGCACGGCCAGCAGGCTCAGAAACCCGATCGCGTCTGCCACGCCCAGCTGGGGCTCCATCACTGCTCCGTTCGCCTTCGTCTAGACCCCATGTTCGACGAGCCGTTCCGCACGCGCGTCGCTCCGCTGCTCTCCGCGGTGGCCGCGCCGCTGGCGCGACGCGGCGTGACGCCCAATCACATCACGATTCTGGCATGCGGTCTGGCCCTCGGGGCTGCGGCCGTCGTGGCGGCGGGATGGCCGCGCCTGGGCGTCGCGGTGTGGCTCGTGAGCCGCCTGGGCGACGCACTCGACGGCGTGCTGGCCCGCAACGCCGGGCAGACGAGCGCGTTTGGCGGGTACTTGGACATCACGCTGGACATGACGGCTTACACCGCTATGGTCGTGGGGTTCGCCGTGACTTCCCCGGCCCTGTGGCTGGGATGGCTGTGCGTGCTGGCGGGATACGTCCTGGTCATCACCACGACGCTGGCACTGTCGGACGCCAGCCGCGCCAAAGGACGACCCGTGAGCGGCACCGACCGCACGTTCCAGTTCACCCCGGGCTTGACCGAGGCGGGCGAGACCAACGCGATGTACGTGCTGTGGGCCGTCTTCCCCGCCCTGCTGCCATGGCTCGTGTGGATCTGGGCCGCGGCCTTGGCCGTGACAGCCGTACAGCGCACGTACCTCGCGGCCCGCCATCTCGCATGACGTTCGAGAGCCGGCAACCACCGAAGGTCACAAACGGGTGATGGTGACGCGCGCCATCGGCGCGACGACGCCGCCGGTAGCCACCGGGAAGCCCGTGAGCGGGACGATGGCACGGCGCGGATTCACCGGCTCGTCCGGCGACTCGTAGCTGCGTCCCGCATCGGTCCCAGCGTCCCAGGGGCGCAGTTCGAGCACCAGCGCGTCGACCCACTGGCCGTTGACAAACAGCGGCAGCCCCTCCGTGCCGACGAACCAGTCAGGACTCGGCGCGACCATCGAGACCAGCGTCAGCAGCGGATGCGACTGGTGGACGTCAAACTCCACGGCTGTCGACGCCGGCGACACACGAATGCCGTCACCGCGAATCAGGTCGCGAGCCGTGCCCGCGGCGATGGCGTCGTTGATGTGGGCGTCGAGCGGCGACGTGAAGCCCTGCTCGGCCATCCGCTTGATGCCGTCGCTGGCAATGCCACCGTCGGCCCAGAAGCGCACCGCCGCCGTATGGGTGCCGCCAATGAGCGGCGAGAAGTGCGGGTTGCCAGGGTAGTCCTGCGGGTGCGTCTGCTGGCTCCACAAGCCGTCGAACACCACGCGGTAACGAACGGACGTCGGTGCCGGCGGCGGGGGCGGGGGTGGCGGCGGGGGTGGGGTCTCTGGCACGGCCGCGACAGGCGCGGCGGCGACCGTTGGAGACACGGGGGTGCCCGCATTCGAGCAGGCGCCACAGAGCGCGGCCACGACGAGCGCCGCGGAGTATCTGACGTGCGAACGGGATAGGGTCATAACGCGTTTGATGTTCGCCGCCGTCCGGAATATTCCCGAGTCGCCTCGGCTAGTCAATCCTAGGGCAGGCGGGCCAGGGCCCACACGTTCATTTGCAGGTAGTCGGCACGGCCGTCAGGGCCGAGGCCGAACGTAATCGCCTCGGTGCCGCCGCCGGGGAGATCGACAGCGAACGACGCTCGTTCCTTCGCCGAGACCCCCGCTTCGATCGATTCAAGGGCGCGCATCGGGAAGTCGCGACCGAAGCGTCTCAGCATGAGCACTCCGTCCTTCCGCACGACCTCCACGGTGAACCGGCGCGGATTTCTGTAGGTGCCGACGAACTGGACGGCCTGGGCGGTACTCAGTTGGCGTTCTGGTATGGGCCCGCCATCGGCGACCGTGATCCATTCGAGTCCCGTTACGCGAGTTCGCTCGGCGTTTGCGATCACCATTCCCGATTCGACGAGCCGCGCCGGATTCACGCCGTCGCCATTTGTGAGCACAACGACGGCCATCTGCGGCTGCGGGTGGGAAGGATGGTCGGTCAGGCCTGAGTCGAGGATCGAGAGCTGCGCGGCATAGCCAGTCATCGCGCCGCCGTGGCCGAACTCAACTCGGCCGCGACTGATGAACAGACCATAGCCATATTCCTGGTTCGTCGGGGGAATGGCGACGCGCACCGTCCGCATTCGCCGGGCCACTCCTGCCGGCAACGCCTGCTTCCCTTCCACCTTTCCGTCGTTCATAAGCGCCACGACGAAACGCGCCATCTCGTTCGCGCTTGAATACAGCGTGCCCGCGGGCCATAGCCGCGCGTCATTTGCGAGCGGCCGCACCACCTCGAACCTGCCGTCTTTCCCCTTCCGGTGGCCCACCGCGAGCGGCCACGTCATGGCCTCCGTCGGGCGGAACGTCGTGCGCGTCATACCGAGCGGCGTCAGCACGCGCGCCTTCATCACGTCCGCGAACGGCTTCTTCTCCACTTCCTGCAGCGCGAGTCCGGCGAGCGAGAAGCCGGAATTCGAATACGAGAACGCCCGGCCGGGCGGCAGCATGCAGTACTCGCTCGTCCACGAGCGCTGGTAGGCGCCAAGCCCGTCTTCGCCCTGCGGGCCGAACTCGTCGGGCTCGTCGATCAGGCCGCCGGTGTGCGACAGCAGTTGCGTGAGCGTGGGGGCGCCCACGCAGGCGGCGAGTCCAGACACGTAGGTCGACACGGGCGTGTCGAGCGCGATCCGGCCTTCCGACGCCGCGGTGAGAATCGCCGCGGCGGTGAACGACTTGGTCACCGAGCCGATCTGGAAGAGGGTGTCGGGCGTGACCGGTGCGTTGGTCTCGGCGCTGGCCACGCCGAAGCCCTTCGCCCACACCACACGGTCACCCAGCACGACGGCCACGGCCGCGCCTGGAATTCCGGCCTTCTCCATCTCCGCACGAATCGCGCTCTCGGCCTTCGTGAACCCGTCGCCGGCGGGCTGTGGTACCCGCGCGAGAGGACCAACGAGTGCGGTGAGTCCGATGGCGGTGAGCAGGACATGGCGCATCGCAGGATTCTACGTCCGCGGCGTGGCCGTGGCGCGACTCCGCCCGGTTGCATGAGTCGGGTGGAAAGGCTCCGCAGTGCATCAGCCCGGCGCGTCGGATAGACGTGTACATTGGCATCCAAAGAAAGGCGCAGCGGATGAAGAGAACCATCGTGTGGTCCGTCCACGTCGTATTGACCCATCTCAGCAGCCAGTCCAAGGCTCAGTCCTCCGATGACGTGGCCCGGCGACTGAACGGCATGTCGCGGCTGGTGGCACACCCCCAGCGGCTGGCTGACGGCACCACGAGGCAGGGGGCAATCGGGGTACTGCGGGTTGATGCCGCTGAACTCACCACGCCGGTGGTGGAGACCCTGTTCGTCTGGAAACGAGTCACGACATGAACCCACGCCTGCTCGTGGTCCTTGCCATCCTGGGCGGAGCCAGCGTCTCCGGCCAGGGAAAGGGCAGTGTCGGCCGGGTGCCACGTGCAGAAGTGGTGGACCTGAGACAACTCGTCGACGGCGTTGCGCGAGGCGAGCCTGGCGGTGGCGACGCTCGGATCAACTGGGATGGACACTTCATGCGCGCGGGCGACGGTCGCGTCTACCTGCCCTTCACTGCCAGGCTCGACGACGTGGCGGAAGGGTTCGAGTCGATAGCGATGTACATCCGCGTCCTGCCGCGTGGTGCGAAGTCCGGCGGCGGTCGGGGTGTCGGCCTCGGCCTGGACACCGCGGAGAGTTCGCCGGGGAGCGACCAGATCTCAAGCGGTGAACCTACCGTCGGGGAGGCCTCTTTTCGACTTGGCCTCACCGCCACAGAGATCGGCCGAGTCAAGCCGTCGGTCGAAGGCTTCTTCATCGCCCACACGCAGTCGAATGGGGCCCAGCGACTCGTGCGAAGGTCGTTGACCCTTGCCCCCGGCAACTACGACCTGTACGTGGCCATCCGAGAACGCCCGGGATCTCGAGGGCGCTTGACCCCGAGAGCCGTTGTGCTGAAGAGGGAACTCACCGTGCCGGCCCTGGGTGGTCGCGAGCTGACGATGAGCAGCGTCATTCTCGCGAGTCGAATCGACGTCCTCCCGTCGCCCGTGCCGGCGTCACAACAAGCGGAGCGACCGTACGCGTTTGCGTCCACCGAGATTGTCCCGGACACCGATTCCGCCTTCGAGCACGGCGATGTGCTGTCGGTGGTGTTCTTCGTCTACAACTTGACCGTCGACAACCGGGACGTGCCGGATGTGACTGTGCAGTACCGGGTCCACTCAGGCAGCACTGGAGACCTCTTCGGGGAACTGCCGCCGCAGCGGCTGGCTCGTGGCCATGTGCCGCCAGTGTTCGACGCCAAGGCGGGCCGCCAACTGGCCGTCACGCAGGGGCTGCGCCTTGAGGCATTTCCGCCCGACACTTACGAACTCGACATCCACGTCCTCGACAATCTGTCGGGACGTTCCCTCCACCGAGCCGTCCGATTCTCGGTCGGCTGAATGCCGCGAACTACCGGCTAAGCGCCGCCTTCAGGAAGTCGCGGTTCATGCGGGCGATGCTCGCAATCGAGATGCCCTTGGGGCACACCGCCTCGCACTCGCCTTCGTTCGAGCAGCTGCCGAAGCCCTCGGCGTCCATCCGCGTCACCATCCGCTCGGCCCGGTGCAGCCGTTCAGGTTCGCCCTGCGGCAGCAGGCCCAGGTGGCTGATCTTGGCCGACGTGAAGAGGTGCGCCGCCGCGTTCTTGCACGCCGCCACGCACGCGCCGCAGCCGATGCACTGCGCGTTGTCCATCGCCAGATCCGCGACGTCCTTCGGAATCGGCAACGTGTTGCCGTCGGGCGCGCCGCCGACGTTCATCGACACGTAGCCGCCTGCCGCGATGATGCGGTCAAACGCAGTTCGGTCGACCATCAGGTCCTTGATGACCGGAAACGCCCTCGCCCGAAATGGCTCGATGGTGATCGTGTCGCCGTCCCTGAAGCGGCGCATGTGCACCTGACACGTCGTGGCACCGGGGTCCGGTCCATGCGGGATGCCGTCGATCACCAGCCCGCAGCTGCCGCAGATGCCCTCGCGGCAATCGGAGTCGAAGGCGATCGGGTCCTTGCCCGCGCGAGTGATGTCGTCGTTCACCACGTCGAGCATCTCGAGAAACGACATGTCGGGGTGCACGTTCTTCGCGAGGTAGCGCTCCATCCGGCCCTTGGCGGCCGGATGGGCCTGTCGCCAGACGTTCAAAGTGACGGTCATCGACATGACAGATCCTACGATGGAGGGTTCTACTTGTAGCTGCGCTGCGACGGATGCACTTCGTCAAAGACCAGGGCTTCCTTGTGCAGCACCGACGTGCGGTCCACGCCCTTGAATTCCCACGCCGCCGCATACGAGAACTCGTCGTCTTTGCGCAGGGCCTCGCCGTCGGGGGTCTGGAATTCCTCGCGGAAGTGGCCGCCGCACGACTCGCGTCGTTCCAGCGCGTCGAGGGCGAGCAATTCGGCGAACTCCATGTAATCGGCGACGCGGCCCGCGTAGTCGAGGGCCGGGTTCATGTTGTTCTTCTCACCCGGCACGATCACGTTCTGCCAGAACTCGGTGCGCAGGGCCTGAATCTGGGCAATGGCGCCCTTGAGACCGTCTTCGGTGCGAGCCATGCCCACGTGATCCCAGCAGATCTGACCGACGTTGCGATGAAAATCGCGGATGGTGCGTGAGCCTTTCACGGCCAGCACCGTGTCGATGCGCGCCTGTGCGGTGGCGGCGGCTTCCTTGAAGGCATCGTGGCTCGTGGACACGGCCGGAATCGAAGTGCCGCCCAGGTAGTTGGCCACCGTGTAGGGCGCGACGAAGTAGCCGTCGGCCAGGCCCTGCATCAGCGCGCTTGCCCCCAGGCGGTTGGCGCCGTGGTCGGAGAAGTTCGCTTCGCCGAGCACGAACAGCCCCGGCAGTGTCGACATCAGATCGTAGTCCACCCATAATCCGCCCATCGTGTAGTGCACGGCGGGATAGATGCGCATCGGCATCTGATACGGGTCTTCATCCGTGATGCGCTTGTACATGTCGAACAGGTTGCCGTAGCGACCCTTGATGGTCTCGACGCCGGAACGCTTGATGGCATCGGCAAAGTCGAGATATACCGACAGACCCGACTCGCCGGCGCCGCGGCCCTCGTCGCACACCGCCTTGGAGGCTCGCGACGCTACGTCTCGCGGTACCAGGTTGCCAAAGCTCGGGTAGCGGCGCTCGAGGTAGTAGTCGCGCTCGGCGTCGGGAATCTGCGATGGCGGGCGCTTGTCGCCCTGTGTCTTTGGCACCCACACGCGGCCGTCATTGCGCAGGCTCTCGGACATCAGCGTGAGCTTCGACTGGTGGTCGCCGCTCACCGGAATGCACGTCGGATGGATCTGCGTGAAACAAGGATTGGCGAAGAACGCCCCGCGCTTGTGCGCGCGCCAGGCCGCCGTCACGTTCGAGTTGACCGCGTTGGTCGAGAGATAGAACACCGTGCCGTAGCCGCCCGTGCAGAGCAGCACCGCGTGGGCGCCGTGCGACTCGAGTTCGCCCGTGACGAGATTGCGCGTGATGATGCCGCGAGCCTGGCCGTTGACCATCACCAGGTCGAGCATCTCGCGCCGGGAATAGACGTCCACCGTGCCGGCATCCACCTGACGCATGAGCGACTGGTAGGCGCCCAGCAGCAACTGCTGCCCCGTCTGGCCGCGCGCGTAAAAAGTGCGCGACACCTGCGCGCCGCCAAACGACCGGTTGTCGAGCAGACCGCCGTACTCGCGCGCGAAGGGCACGCCCTGCGCGACGCACTGGTCGATGATCTGCACCGAGAGCTCAGCCAGTCGATAGACGTTGGCTTCACGCGCCCGGTAGTCGCCGCCCTTGATCGTGTCGTAGAAGAGCCGATAGACGCTGTCGCCGTCGTTGCGGTAGTTCTTGGCCGCGTTGATACCGCCCTGCGCGGCGATGCTGTGGGCGCGGCGCGGGCTCTCGTGAATGCCGAAGAGCTTCACCTTGTAGCCGAGCTCGCCAAGCGACGCCGCGGCCGACGAGCCGGCCAGCCCCGTGCCCACGACCAGCACCTCGAACTTCCGGCGGTTCGCGGGGTTGACGAGCTTGTTCTCGAATTTGCGACGGTCCCACTTGTCGGTGATGGGTCCGCTGGGAATTCTGGACTCGAGCGTCATCGCGCGCCCCGCGAGAGAAAGAAGGTGAAGACCGGAATCACGAAGAAGCCAGCGGCAATAGCCGCCGACACGAGGCGGCCGGCCACGAGCAACCGAGGCGTCCACGTGGCATGCGCGAGGCCAAGCGACTGGGCGGCGCTCGAGAGCCCGTGCCACAGGTGCGAGAAGATGATGCCCATGGCCACCAGGTAGAACCCGACATAGGCCGGCTGGCTGAAGATCTCGACTTGGAGGCGGTAGAGATCGCGAATACCCTCGGGCGTGGTGTAGACCGGGCCGAACTTGAATGTAACCAGGTGCGTGACCACAAAGAGCGCGACGATGGTGCCGGTGATGATCATCGTGGTCGACGACAGGCTCTTGCGACTGACGCTGTTCTTCGTCTTGGCCCACTTCTTCACGGTGTACCGCTCGGGCCGGGCGGCGCGGTTGGCCAGTACTGCCGTGACGGTCTTGACGATATGGAGCAGGAACACGGCGATCAGCCCCATCTCGGCCACGTAGACCAGCGGGTTGCTGGTCAAGGTGTGCCCGTAGTGGTTGAAGGCGTCGGGACCCACGAGAAAGAGCAGGTTGCCCGCAAGGTGGCCGACCAGGAAAATGGCCAGGGCCAAGCCTGTCAGCGCGATAAGGATTTTCGAACCAATCGATGACGACGACGCCTGGATGACTTTCATGAGGGGGGCTCGACCCTGAATTGTAGGCTATTCGACAGGCATGTCTGGCTGACCCGCTCGAATACACCTGCGCGCTGACACGGATAAGACGCACCAAGAGCCGGCCACGTGCCGAAGATACACTCGCCGCCGAAGCCGTTCGGGCGCCAATTGACTGCACCTCTGAATCTCGCTCGAGACTCGTCCGGGCATTCAGGGGGAGCGCCCGGAGTTATTGAAGGGCGCTGACGCGACCAGGACCATGCAGGCCGTAAGCAGGACGAACCGTCAAACGATGACACCTTGAAACGGGAATCCTGGCGGGTCCATCGGCAGCTCCGCCAGATGGACTCGTTGCCCGTCCATTCGAAGCTCGACCCTACCTCCATGGATTGCGCTCGGAGGCATCCGCATGCTCTCCAGCGCGGGAACTGCTCCCGTCAGGAAGGTGTATTCAACCACCGCGCCACTGGGCAACTCTCCGGCACCGACCTTCGTCGCCTTCCCCCTGCCGGCTCCGCGGCCGCTCGTAACGCTCACGATGTCGGCTAAGCAGCCTCCAGTCGGCGTTCCGCCACGTGGCGTCAAGCGAAGGGCGCCAGCGGGCTGGCTCGGGGTCTGCGCCCAGCGTCGCCCCTACTTGACCGTCACCGTGAAGCAACCGCTGCGGAGGTCGAGCGTCGGCGCGGTCTCGTTGTCGACGAGCCGGAACATCACGTCGAACAGCGTGCCCGCTGGAATCGTCGCGGCGAGGAAGTCGAAGTCGAGCGATCCATTGCCGGAGCCGTCGGTCAGAACCGTGTGCGGCACCGCTCCGTTGGGGAAGGTCACGAAGGCGGCAGCCGGCGGATCGGCGGCCGACCAGGGCGCCTGGCCGAACGCCCGCTGGCAGGCGCCGTCGGCCCCGAGCGCCCGCCCGATTTCCGGCGCCCGCTGGACGATGTAGGTCGTATTGGCGCGGGCACGTTGGACGCGGACCTTGATGACGGCGGCGAACGTCTGAGACGGAACCGACATCGGCGTGACGCTGACGCCGCCCGTGCCGGTGCCCGCAACGGCTATCAACTGTGATTGGTGCGTTCCAGCGGGGACCTCCACCGTCTGTGGCGAGGGCGAGGTCGGTGACGAACTGCAGCCGGCTTCCGCCACGGTGAGTGTGGCCGCCAGGCCGGTGGCGATGAGTAATGAGCTGAAGCGACGCATACGAGCACCTCCGATGCGCAGTCTGCAGCCGGTCAGGCGGCCGCGCCATCGAGGTGGTCTGAAGCTTTCGTGAAGATTGGAGCCAGTGACCCGTCAGAGAGTCAGCGGAGGCGCACGGTACGCGTCGAACCGCTGAGCGATACTGCCAGGAACACGAGACGTTCGGTGCCAACGAGGATATCGTCGCCGTCGGCCAGTGGCGCGGGCCCTCGCAGCCGACGCCCATTCACTCGCGTCCCGTTCTTGCTGGCCAGGTCTTCGATCATGGCGTGATTTGCGTCGATCCGGATGACAGCATGGCGCCTCGACACACTGCTGGACGCGATGCGTACCGTGGCGCCGGCATCCCGGCCGACGACGCTGTCGCCGTCGACGAGCGGCACGCTCCGGGAATTCCACACGACACGAAATCGGCTGACGCCGAGACGAGGTTCGCTCGGCCCCTGTTCGAGCGCCGTGATCGCGTGCACGAAGCGATACCCCTTGCCAACCACGGTGGCGATGTAGCGCGGATGCTCGGGGTCGTCGCGAAACGCCCGGCGCAGCTTCGCCACACTCGTGTTGATGCCGAGATCGGTTTCGACGAACGTGCCGGCGCCCCATAGGGCGCGGGCGATGTCGCCCCGGCCAACCAGCTCGCCGGCGCGCTCCATCAGGAGCACGAGCAGATCCATCGGACGAGGTTCCAGGTGCACGAGTTCGCCCTTGAAGCGCACCTCGTAGCGCCCTCGATCGAGCTCGATCTCGCCAGCACGGAGAACAGGCAGCCGACTCGGATCGGTCATCTCATCGCAGGCCGGTAACGGCGTAGAGGTTCGAGAGAAACTGCTGGTAGTTGTAGACGTAGCCCTCGCCACCAGGGACCCTCAACAGCTGCATCGTGTAGATGCCTGCCGGATCGGCTGGGGTGATCTCCTTCCAGAGGGCGCGAACGCCAGTCGAGACGTCCCGTTTGAGGATGCGGACGTACGGCGCGCGCGTCTCGGTCACGAGCAGTGCTCGTCCATCGGCCGTCCACACATTGAGGTCGCCGGTCTCCGGCGGCCCGGGCAGCCGACGCGGCGAGCCCTCGTCGATCGGATACAGCACGATACCGCGGTCCCGATCGAACCCGGCGAAGGAACGCCCGTCCTGGGACATCGGCCCCACGTAGGTCACCCCTTCCGGCGTCAGGGGACGGGACGCGCCGTCTCCTTCCACCGATACGGCGAACACGCGCGGTTGCTTCCCAGGCACACGACCGACCACGAGCAGGCGCCGGCCATCGGGAAGCCAGGAGCCTCCGTCGAGATACTCGATGTCACGAATCGGTCGCGGGCGCGGCTCACCGGGACCAGTGGGATAGAGCACCAGCCCCGAGAGTGGGCCCGTCCCCGCGACCCAGGCGAGTACCCAGCGGCCATCGGGCGAGAGCGACACGGCACGGCCGTCTCCCAGGCGCACGGCCGCTGAGCCGTCGACGGGTCTCAGATAGACTGATGGCTTGCCTAAATTGGCTTCCGTGAAGAGCACCTGCTTCCCATCGGCAGACACCTCGGACGCGTTCGCGTTGCCGAACCACGACAAATCGCGCTCCGGAGCTCCGGCTTCCGACACGATTCGGAAACCGGACCGGTAATCGGCCAACACGATCAGGACGCGTCCGTCGCGGGAGATGTCCTGAAGGTGCCCCCACACCGGCTCCGGATAGGAGGCGATCACACGAGTGCGTCCGCTCAGGCTCACGGCACGCAACGAGCGGGCGGAGTACCAGATCTCGTTCCCGTCGGGAGACCAGACGATGGTGTTGGGCGACGGTGAGCCGGGGATCGTCGCGACGACCTGCCGTCGACCGGTCAGGTCGACGATGCAAATACGGGTTTCATCCGTCCGCAGCGCCGTTGCGACGCCGCTGGGGGAATCCACACGTTCGACAAACGCGATCCGTTCTCCGTTTGGGGAGAATCTGACCGAGTAAATGAACGGGGCGGTGTAGAGCGGGCGGCCGATTGGGTATTCGAGCTGCCACTGATTCCCCAGCCGGTGTATGACTGCCAGACCCTTCCCGTCCGGCGACCAATCGGCGCTCTGCACATCCTCGAGCAGGCTCCTCGGGGCGCCGCCAGCAAGCTTCGAAACCGCCAGGGTGCCGACGCGACCGGAGGGAGGGCTATTAGTCGGATTCAACAGGATCGCCATCTCGCCGGCGCCCGAGATCGACAAGATGTCGGCACTGCCCAGGTCGAGGGGCCTCGACTCGGCGCTGTCGAGCCGGGTCGAAAAAATGCGGGCATCCTCGCCGTTCCACCACGCGCTGTACAGCACCGTCTTGCCATCCGGGGCGAAGCGCGCGTAGCCGTGGTTGCCTCGCCGGAACGTCAGTCGCTGGAACGCGGGCGGACCCGGCTCGAACCAGCGTGCCGCGCTGAAGCCCGCGGCACCGATGGCCGTTACCGCGCAGACCAGCAGCAGGGCGGCGAGCGTGCGACGGCCACGAGCGGCCACCCACGTCGTGAAGGGGACGCGCCCCGAGTCGAGTGCCAGCGAGGAGAGCGCGAACGCCAGGTCGTGCGCCGACTGAAACCGCTGCGCCGGTTCTTTCTCCAGGCATGTGTCGGTAATCCGCCGGAGCGCCGTCGGCACCACAGGGTGCACCGGCCAGGCCGGCGGGTCATCCTTCAGGATGGCGCTCAGCGTCTCGATCGCCGACGGCCGCTTGAACGGGGCGCGGCCGGTCAGCATCTCGCTCAGAATCGTGCCCAGCGAGAAGATGTCGGACCGCGCATCGAGCCGCCCGCCCCGCACCTGCTCCGGCGACATGTAGCTCGCCGTCCCGACGACCTCGCCTGCCTCGCTGCGCGACGCCGACGGGGCGATCGTGTCCGTGGGACCGCCGGGCTCGCCCTCCGGCACCACCGTCTTGGCGAGGCCGAAGTCCAGAATCTTGATGCGGCCGTCGACGGTGAGAAAGATGTTCTGCGGCTTCAGGTCGCGATGGACGAGGCCGCGCTCATGCGCCGCGGCCAGGCCGTAGGCGATGTGACTGGCATACTCCAGAGCCTTGGACACGGACAGCCGGGACTGCGCCAGCCGCTCGCGCAGCGTCTGGCCATCGAGCAACTCGGTCACCAGATACGGGCTGCCGTCGTGGTCACCGACATCGAACACCGTGAGGATGTTGGGATGATTGATGGCGCCGGCGGCCTGGGCCTCCCGCTTGAGGCGCGCGACGCGGTCAGGGTCAACCGCAAACAACTCGGGCAACACCTTAACGGCGACGGGGCGCTGGAGTCGCTCGTCGTTCGCGCGGTACACTTCGCCCATGCCACCGGCGCCAATCAGGCCGATGATCTCGTAGGGCCCCAACTGCGTCCCCGGAGCAAACCTCATACGTCAGACGATAGTAAACATTAGCAAGTTTTGGGGGCGGCAAAATCCCTGTTATCAGACCCCGGCCCCCTAACTCCCCGGGCAGATCTCCCCCGTTGGCACAGCAGATTTTCCCATCGGCGCAGTGGACTCTGCGGACGGCTCGAGGCGCGCGCCACTCGGCCGGTCGTGCGGCACGCGCCTCGGCAAGCAGCGCGCGGTTTTCGGTCGTAGACCTCCACGCCCGAGCCCTCGCTGCCTGGCTCGAGGCGGCGCACTCTGTGTAGGCGTCCTGCGTGAACAGCCGCGTCAACGCTGGCGTGGGCCGCAGCGACCCGTCGGCGTTGGTGCCGCCAGGAAACGGATTGTGGGTCCCGCTGCTCTGCTAAGAACCGACTGACACAAGAGCCGCCGTGACGGCGCAGGCCACCACACACAGCTTCGCCTTCGACGGGCTGCACATGCCCGCATGTGCAGCGCGAACGCGGCGGCGGGATCGGGACCGCCCGGCGTCAGCGCGTCAGCGATGGACCGGCCGCGCCGCCGTAGTTGATGAACACGGTCTTGATGTCGGTGAAGAAATTCAAGCCGTCTTCGGCCATCTCGCGTTCGCCGACGCCAGTGGACTTCGTGCCTCCAAACGGCAGCTGCGCTTCGCCGCCCACGGTTGGCTCGTTCACGTGCACCATGCCCACTTCCACGTCTTCGACAAAGCGCATCACGGCGTTGATGTCCTTGGTGAAGATCGAGGTGGTGAGGCCGTACTCGACGCCGTTGGCCTTGGCCAGCGCCTCGTCCAGGCTCGAGGCGACTGCGACCGACAGCACCGGTCCGAAGATCTCTTCCTGGAAGATCCGCATGCCGGGCGTGACGTCGTCGAAGATCGTGGGCGCAATGAAGAAGCCCTGGGCCAGGTGATCGGGACGGACGCCGCCGGTGAGCAAGGTGGCGCCTTCCTTCTTGCCGGCTTCGATGTAGCCCATCACCGTGGACCACTGCTTGTCGGCAATCGACGGCCCCATGTCCATGGTCTCGTCGAGGCCCGGGCCCACCTTGATCTTCTGCGCCGAGGCCACCAGCCGCTCGACCAGCGCGCGCTTGATGTCGGGATGCGCGATCACCCGCGAGGTGGCGGTGCAGCGCTGACCGGTGGAGCCGAAGGCGCCGCCGTGAATCGCGACGGCCGCCTTGTCGAGATCGGCGTCGGGCATCACGATGACGGCGTTCTTGCCGCCCATCTCGCAGGTCACCTTGGCGCCGCGGCGCGCGGCCTTCACGTAGAGATCGCCGCCCACGCGGTTCGACCCGGTAAACGAAATGGCGCGTAGTTCCCGGGCCTCCACCATGGCTTCGCCCACGTCTGGGCCGTTGCCTACGACCATGTTGAACACGCCCGGCGGCATCCCGGCTTCCTCGTAGATCTCGGTCAGCAGCGCAGCGGTCGCCGGCACGAGTTCCGACGGCTTGAACACGACGCAGTTGCCCGCCACGAGCGCCGGCGCCGATTTCCACACCGGAATCGCCCACGGAAAGTTCCACGGGGCGATGAGGCCCACCGTGCCGAGCGGCTGGCGCAGCGTGTAGGCGAAGCAGTCGCGGGCCTCCGACGGCAGCGTCTTGCCGTGCATGCGGAAGCCTTCGCCGGCGTAGTACTCGAGCAGCGAGATGCCCTTGGTGACCTCGCCCTTGGCTTCCTTCAGCACTTTGCCTTCTTCACGCGTGAGCGTGCGGGCGATCTCGTCGGCGCGGCGCCGCGAGATCTCGGCGGCCCGCCACAGCACGCGTCCACGCTCGGGCCCAGGCGTCTTTCTC
>JANMDX010000195.1:0-26846 GCA_031376505.1 Acidobacteriota bacterium | reverse complement strand
CACGCCCTTCCGCTGCACGTTGACGCTGGGCTGGAACCAGGTGCCCAGGCCCTGATCGTTCGTGCGTTGCCGCCACCACCAGACGAGATCGCTCGTGCGCGTCGTGCCCGGCACGATCACGGCGTCCGAGAACATCGTTTCGGACATCCGCCACACGAGTGCGGTCATCTTCTCGAAGAACGCCTCTTCGTCCGGCAGTCGCGACGCGATCAGTTCGAGCGGCAGCGCCTCTGCGTCTTTGAACTTCGAGGTCCAGGCCGGCCCCAGGGCTTCTGACATCCCCTGCAGCTCGCCGCTCGACAAGCCGTCGGTGAACGCAAAGGTCTTCGAGCGGTTGATGCCGAGCACCTTCGGGTTGCGCCCCTGGATGACCTGCACGAGCGCTTGCCACTGCTCGTCGCCCCAGAGCTCTGCCTGCCGGTCGCCGATGGCCTGGCCGATCGCTTTGGTCGACGTCCGCGCGTCGAACACGCCGCCCTGCGACGAGCCGCCAAGCGCGATGCGCTCGATGCACGTCGGTCCGACCGGCGTATTGGCGGCCGCACACCGGTCGAAGAAAACGTAGATCGTCCGGCGCCGCGCGAAGAAGGTGTCGGCCGACGTGATCGACGAGAACACCGGATCTTCGTTGTACTCGCGCATCGGCACGACCCACATGTCGACGCCGTGCGTGCGCATCAGCGCCGGCAGGAAGGTGTCGAGGCGCTTCTTCAGCCACGCCTGCTGCATCGCGGCCTGGTCGCGCAACGTGCCGAACGGACGGTCGGCGGCGGGCAGCGCGCCCGCGGCGAGGCGAGGTGCCTCGGCCCCGGTCCCCTGGGCGGTGGCGGCGAGCGGGCAGGCGGCGATGGCGGCGGTCAACAGGATCGTGCGGGCGAGTGGCAGGGGCATTGGGGTCCTTGTGCGACAAAGAGTCGCGGCGGCTACCGGTTCTCGACGCGCAGCGTAATGGCCGACGCTCGCGCCTGGCTGCGGTAGACGCGCTGGGTGGCGATCTGGAAATCTTCCGGCCGTGTTTTCGGGATGTCGCCGAACACCTGCGGATTGCGGTCCACGAGCGGGAACCACGAACTCTGGATCTGCACCATCAGCCGGTGGCCACGTCGGAACGTGTGCGCCACGTCCGGCAAATCGAAGCGGATGCGATCGGGCTGGTTGGCCACAAACGGCACGGGCTTCTCGAAGCTCTGGCGGAACTTGCCGCGGAACGGCTCGCCGCGCACGAGCTGCTGATAGCCGCCCATGCGCACGCGGTTGGCCGGTTCCGGTTGCGGACCCTTCCAGTCAGCGGTCGGGTAATCGCTGGGAAAGACGTCGACCACCTTCACGACGAAATCCGAGTCGGTGCCTGACGTGGACACGTGCAAGTCGACGCCGATGGGGCCGAGCACGGTCAGATCGTCCTCGAGCGGAGGGGTCTGATACACCAGCACGTCGGGCCGCGTGGCCGCGAATCGCTGATCTTCGGTCATGTACTCGCGCTGCATGCCCATCTGCACGTGACCGACGTAGGGCACGGGCTTGTTGGGATCGCTCAGGTACTGGTCAAACGCGTCGGCCTCGGCCGGGGCACTCGCGGCGAGCCCGCCGCGCGCCTGCAGATACATCGTCTGCGTCGTGCCGGCCGGTGGCCAGGCCGCAAACGAGCGCCAGCGATTGGTGCCGGTCTCGAACATCGTGGCCACGGCGACCGGCTCGAGCGTCTTGTCCTTCAGGTATTGCATGAAGAACGGGAACTCGACGTGCTCGCGGTACCAGGCCGAGGTCTCGGTGGCAAAATCGAGGTTGCCCACGGTGCGGCCGTCGCCACGCGCCCAGCTGCCGTGCGTCCACGGGCCCATCACGACGTGGTTCTTCGTGGCCGGGCTGTCGGTCTTCAGCGTGGCGTGCGTGCGCAACGGTCCGGCGATGTCTTCTGCGTCGAACCAGCCACCGACGGCCAGTACCGCCGGCGCGATGCTCTTGAAGTGCCGCCAGATCGCCCGCGCCTTCCAGTAGTCGTCGTAGGACGTGTGATCGAGATTCGAGCGGTAGTAGGGATTCTCGGCCAGGCCCAGCCGCGCAGCCCCCGGGTAGAGTGGCCCCATCTGCAGGTAGAAGTCGTAGCCGCTCGGTGTGCCGAAGTCGTACGCCGGCCGTGGTTCGGGCCGTGTTGGCTGTGGGCGCACGGGGAAGTTCGTGTAGAAGCCGAAGTTGGCGGCGAGCATGAACGCCCCGTTGTGAAACGAGTCATCGCCCAGGAAATAGTCGGTGACGGGCGCCTGAGGCGACACGGCCTTCAGTGCCGGGTGCGCGTCGATCATGCCGGCGCTGACGTAGAAGCCGGGATACGAGATGCCCCACATGCCGACGCGGCCGTTGTTGCACGGCACGTGCTTCACGAGCCAGTCGATGGTGTCGTAGGTGTCGCTGCTTTCGTCGATGTCCTTGGCGGTCTTCTTCGGGTTGTGCGGACGCACTTCCACCCAGTCGCCTTCCGACAAGTACCGGCCGCGCACGTCCTGGTAGACGGCGATGACGCCCTCTTTCAGGAAGTGGTCGGACGGACCAATGGTGGTGCGGTAGTTGTCGATGCCGTAGGGCGCCACCGAATAGGACGTGCGCTGCATCACCATCGGCTGCGGCGTCGCACACGTCTTCGGCACATACACCGACGTGAAGAGCCTGGCGCCGTCGCGCATCGGGATCATGTGTTCGTACTTGGTGTACGCCCCGCGGACGGGATTCGGCGGGTCGACGGCGGGCGGCTGCTGGCGGGCGGAGAGGCCGGCCGCGGAGGCGGCCACCAGCGTAAGGGCGAGCACTCGAGGACGCATGGCCGGCAGTCTATCGCAGCACGGCGAACCGGGAACGGCCTGCCAAGAAGCAACGTGTCGTTGCGATGTCGTTTCCTGGTTGACACACGTGTCACGAACATGTGACAAGGCCGTGTGCGATTTGCGGCACTGGCTCTCGCGTGGGCGGGCGTTGGCATCGGTTCGTGGTCTGTGGGCGCGTCCGACGCGCCCACACTCGCAGTGCGCCTGACGACCTCGCTTGCCCTCCCTGACGGCCTGCGCCCGGCCCTCGTACGCGAGGTCGAAGGCATTTGGCTCCACCACGGCGTGCGCGTCGTCTGGACCGGTGACCTCGCCGAAGGCCGTCCGTCCTCTTCTGACCTGCGCGTGCTCGTCGTGTCGGCAACCGGCGCGAGCACCTCCGACCGCGAACACGCTTGGCCCGTCGCGGAACTGCTCCGCGGCACGCACGAGCAGCCGGTGGCCATTGCGTCAGTCGCCGCCGCGCGTCGGGTGCTCGAGGCGTCGCATCACGCCGGTGATCCCGACGCGCTCGTGGCGCGCCGTCTGGGTGTGGTGCTCGGACGCGCCGTGGCTCATGAACTCGGCCATTTCCTGCTGCAGACCGCGACCCACGCGCGTCACGGCCTGATGCGGGCCCGGATCTCCGCGGACGACTTCGCCGATCTTCGGGTCGGCGGCTTTGGTCTCGATGCGGCCGCTGCGGCCGCGGCCCGCGCGACGTTGACCTCGGACAGTCCCAACGGGCTTCGGCTCGCCCGGTTCACATTCCCTCGCTGAGCTCGTGTCGGCACTCTCGATCGACGACGCTGGCTGGAAGCGCTCACCGCCGTGCGCGCAGGTGCCAGCACATCACCGTGACGGGCGTCCAGCCGTCGCCACGGCGACCCACAGCGTTCGCCCGGGAGCATCGATACCCGACCCGTGCACCCGGTAGAGCGCATCGAAGGCGTTGCGCACGCCGCCGACCAGCCGGGCGCGATCGCCGAGCGGCAGGGCGCCGAATGCGTCCACGGTGAACCACGAGGGCGTGCCGGTTCGCGAGATGCGGTGGTCGGCCAGATCGCCCGACGACAGCCGGTCCTGGCGCCCCGCCCACCGCGTGGCGATGCCGGCCCAGGCCGACGAGCGCGGGGTCCAGCGCAGCGCGAGGCCGCCGTGCAGCGGCGGAATCCGCCGCATGGGCTCATTACGGGTCAGCGCCTGTCCAGTCGTCGCCGTGGCGTGCCCGGTAACCGCCACATCAGGACGTGGTTGCCACGTGACTTCGGATTCCCACCCCGTGACCCGCGCCCGTCCCACGTTGGCCTTCTGGAACACGGCTTGCCCGTCGAACGTCGGGGCGCCGTCGTAGGTCGCGCGCACGCGGTCGATGAGGTCGTTCAGGTTCGTGCGGAACGCCACGATCGAGGCGGTCGTCGACCGGGTCCGGGCCCGCAGGCCGACCTCGGACGTGAGTCCGCGTTCTGGTGCGAGGCCCGCCGTTGGCACCTCGATGCCGGAGTCGAAGCGGCCGAGCGTGCTCACGTCGTCGATGTTCGGCGCCCGAAACGACTGCGCCAGCGATCCGAACACCAGCGTCTGCCCGACGAGCCGTATCGAGGCGCCGGTCTGGCCCACCCACGCACTCGGCGTCAGTTCAAGATCGCTGAAGGTCGCATCCGAGGCCGACACCCGGAACGCCGAATAGCGCGCGCCGGCCTCCGCCCGGAGGCGCCGGTAGGTCCAGACGCCACGTCCGAACATCGCCGCACTCGAGGCCGTGGCGCCGTTGGGGTAGAGGCCGCGCCGGTTGAGCCCAACGCCGGTGCGGGTGTCCACGTCGGCCCGCGCGCTCGACACCTGATCGGCGTACCCTTCCGCTCCCGCCTGCAGCGCCAGGTGGTCTCCCACTCGCTTGGAGAGGTCGAGGGTCATTCCAAGCGTGCGGACGCGGTCGGTCTCGGTGGTGTCGGTGACCGAACCGGTACGCTGAATCCGACGCCGTTCTTTCGTGCGCTGCAGCGACGCGGTCGCCGAGACCGCATCGGCCCACGGCAAGGCTCGCGCGGCGTATCGCAGCGTCGCCAGCTGCCGCTCCTGCGGGTCAAACGCGTAGCGCGAGAAGCCGCGCTGCACCACTTGGTCCCACCGCGGCACGTCGCGTTGGTGATGAGCCTGAAGCGTGGCGGTCAGCACGTGCGCAGACGCGAGGCGCAGCGACACGGCCAGGTCGCCAGCCGCTTCTCCATAGCCGGTCGGGGTCAGCGTGCCGCGGGCACCTCCGGCGCGCATGTCGGCGAAGTTGTGGCCGGACACGCCGCCGCGGATCGCGATGCGCGGACTGGCCAGGGTCCCTCCGAACCGCCCACTCTGTTCGACCGCACCTGCGCTCAGACCCGCACGGCTCTCGAACGCCCGCTGCCAGCCGCCGGTTGAGAACTCAGGTGTCTGGGTCACGAGATTCACTACGCCGCCAATCGCATCGCTGCCATACAGCACCGAGCCGGGGCCGCGCACCACTTCGATGCGGGCCAGCAGGTCGGGGTCCACGGTACCCAGATACTGATTCGGCCCGAAGCGATAGGTGGCGTTGTTGAGCCGCACGCCGTCCACGAGCACCAGGACCTGGTTGCCGACCAGGCCGCGCACGTACGGTGCTCCGGCGCCCAGGTTGGTCTTCTGCACGAGCACACCGGCCGTGTCCATCAGCGCGTCAGGGGTCGTGCTCGGCAGGCGGCGGTCGAGGTCGGCTCTGGTCACCACCGAGACGGCCCGAGGAACATCCGACCACGCCTCACTCGTACGGCCCGCCGTGACGACGACCGTCTCGGCCACGCGCACCGGTAACGCCTGCAGGCGAATGGTCAGGGCCCGTGACGAGTTGCGCGTGAGGGCCAGCGTCGTGGTTTCGTAGCCGTCGGCCCTCACCCGCACCGTCCACGCGTCGCCGGCCGGCAGCGGCCACTCCGCACGGCCAGTCGCATCGGTGGCGACGCTCGCTGCCCCCACCTCAGCGAGGTCGACAACAGCCTCTGCGATGGGCGCGCCAGACACCTCGTCGACGACTCTGACGATCACGAGTTCGCGCACCTGCGTGGCGCTCGTCGTCGCCATCAAGAACACCAGCACCATGGTCCACACACCGCGCATGCCCCAGATGCTAAACCGCGGATGCGCATGTTCGTCGAGAGTCGCGCCGAGTTTACGTGCATATCGCAGCGCCGTCACCGCCGGCCGCCACGCTTGGGCGCATGAATCGCACTGCGCTTGCCGTCATGTTGTCCGCGCTGCTCGTTGCCGCAATCGCCGGTGTCGTGTCGCCGCTTGCCCAGCGTCCGCCCGCGCCGCCCGAGTGGCCGGGTCTCAAGAGCGGGGGCACGGTGTTGCTGCCTAACGGCTGGAGCATCGCGCCAGCTGGACGCAGCCTGCAGGTGGGCGACTTCCCGATGTCGATGGTGCTCGCCCCCGAAGGCCGCCATCTCATCATCAGCAACAACGGCTGGACGAAGCCGTCGCTGACGCTCGTCGATACCGAGCAGCTGTATGTGACGGCGCGCGTGCCGATGGAGCACGCGTGGCTGGGCCTGGCGTGGCATCCAGATGGCCGCCGTCTCTACTCGTCGGGTGCCGCCGAGAACGTCGTCAACGAGTTTGCGTATCTGAACGGCGTCGTGACTCCGAGCACCAACCGGTTCGTGTTGGGCCGGCCGGCGATCACGCTGCCCGAGGGCACGCGCGACCTGGGTGGTACTGGTTTCATCGGCGGACTCGCCGTGAATGTCTCCGGCACGCGCCTGTATGCCGCCCACGTACTGGGACGCGCGCTGAGCGTCATCGACACCGGCAATGGACAAGTGCGCCGCACGGTGGACCTGCCAACCGAGCCGTACACCGCCGTCCTCTCACCGGATGGCGCGCGGCTGTTCGTGTCGATGTGGGGTGGGGCCAAGGTGGTCGAGATGGACCCCGAGACGCTTGATGTGAAACAGGAAGTGCGGGTGGGCGAACATCCCAACGCCATGGCGATCACGAGGGACGGCACGCGGATGTTCGTCGCCTGTGCCAATACCAACCAGGTGTGGGTCGTGGATCTTGCCACCATGACCGCGCGCGAGCAGATCTCGGTGGCGCTCTTCCCGAACGCGCCGCCCGGGACCACGCCCAACGCCCTGGCGCTCTCACCTGATGGAGAGATGCTGGCCGTCGCCAACGCCGACAACAACACGGTGGCCCTCGTGGACATCAAGACGCCGGGCGACAGCGAGGTCGAAGGCTTCCTGCCCACCGGCTGGTACCCCACGGCCGTCCTGTTCTCGACCGATGGCGCCCGGCTCTTCGTGCTGAACGGGAAGGGCTTCACCGGCCAGGCGAATCCCCGTGGGCCGCAGGCGACGTCACCAACGGCCGATGGTCAGTACGCGGGGCAGATTCTGCAGGGCGCGCTCTCCGTCATCGACGTGCCCAACGAGGCCCAACTCAAGGAACACACCAGTCGGGTGATGGCCCTCAGCGCCTATACCGACGCCAAACGCCTCACGCCGGCCAACGCCCCAACGGCGTCGCCGATTCCCCGCACGGTCGGCGGATCCTCCCCGATCAAGCACGTGTTCTATGTGATTCGCGAGAACCGCACCTACGACCAGGTGCTCGGCGATATCGGCAAGGGCAACAGCGACCCGACGCTCACACTCTTTGGTGAGCAGATCACGCCGAACGCGCATGCGCTGGCGCGCGACTTCGTGCTGTTCGACAATTTCTACGTCGACGCGGAGGTGAGCTTCGACGGGCACGCCTTCTCGACCGGCGCCTACGCGACCGACGCGGTGGAGAAGCTCTGGCCCACCAACTACGGCCGGCGCGGCGGCGCCTACATCAGCGAGGGCGGCTGGGGCGACCGGAATCCCTACGGCAACCTGTCGGCGCCCCCGGATGGGTACCTGTGGGACTTCGCGGTGCGCGCGGGCAAGACCGTGCGAAGCTATGGCGAGTTCGCAGACCGTCTCACACCGGCCTCGCCGGTTGAAGCCACGGTGCCGGGCCTGAAGGGGCGGGTCCATCCGCAGTATCCGCCCTACGAACTCGATATTCCCGACAACCGGCGCATCGACGTCTGGCTGGAGGAATTCAGGACGTTCGAGCAGACCGGAAATCTGCCGCACCTGAACATCATCAGGCTCGGCAACGACCACACGTTCGGCACGCGCAAGGACAAGCCCACGCCGCGCGCGATGGTCGCCGAGAACGACGTTGCCCTCGGGCGGCTCGTCGAGGCCATCTCGAACAGCCGCTTCTGGAAGGAGTCGGCGATCTTCGTGCTCGAAGACGACGCCCAGAACGGTCCCGATCACGTGGACTCGCACCGCTCGCCGGCCTTCGTCGTGAGCCCGTTTGCGCGCCGGGGCGTCATCGACAGCACGCTCTACACCACCTCCGGCATGCTGCGCACGATGGAGCTGATTCTCGGGCTGCCACCGATGAGTCAGTACGACGCGGCGGCGGCGCCGATGTATGGGGCGTTCCAGGCCACGCCGGTTGTGACGCCGTTCACGGCGCAGCCCGCGAAGATCCGGCTTGATGAGATTAACGGCGCCACCGCGTGGGGGACACAAGCGTCCGCCCGGATGAACTTCGAAGAAGCCGACATGACGCCGGAGTACGAGCTGAACGAGATCCTCTGGAAGTCGGTGCGTGGCGCCGCGTCGCCGATGCCACCGCCGGTCCGGTCTGGGTTCATCCGCGTCATCGAGAACGACGACGAAGAGGCGCGCGAACGCGAGGAGGCCACGCGTTCGGCCCCCGTGGCGCCGCGTCGGTAGTCGATGGGACATAGGACTGGGGCTGGGAGTGATGGCGATGCGACGACTGACACTGATGATTGCGGTGCTGCTGACGGCCGGGGCTCTCGGCGCCTCGGCGCAAAGCAACGCGACCGACAGCGCCCTTGACGGGTTCGTGCGCGACCCGAGCACTGCCATGGTGCCCGGCGCCAGAATCATCGCCCTCAGCCTGGGCACGAATCAGGCGCACGAGACCACGAGCGACGAGCAGGGATACTTTCGCTTCCCGTTGCTGCAGGTAGGCGAGTACCAACTGCTCGTGAGTGCCTCGGGATTCGCCGACTACCAGCGCACGGGCCTGCGCCTCAGCGTCGGCACGCAGGCACGCGTGGAGGTCGAACTGGCAGTCGGTGGCGCCAGTGAGACGGTTCAGGTCACCGCGGATGCGTCGATGGTGATGGCAGGTCAGGGCGCTTCGGGCGCCGTGCTCAACGAAGAGGCGGTGCGGTCGCTGCCCATCACCTCGCGCAATGTCTACAACTTCCACCTCGTGGGGCCAGGCGTCAAGGGCCTGCCCAGCACCGGCTTTGGCACGACACAGTTCCTAGTGGGCGGTCACAACCGCATAGCGTGGTCGATGGACGGCATCGACAACACGCAGCGCCGCACCAACCGCCAGATTCGCCTCGTCATCAGCACGCCCGAGAACGTCGAAGAGATGCAGGTGCTGACGGGCGCATACTCGGCCGAGTTCGGACGCGCGGCCGGGGGCGTAATCAACGTGATCAGCCGATCGGGCGGAAACGCTCGTCACGGTGGCCTGATGTCGCTCTTCCGTCCCAACCAGTGGGCAGCGCGTCCGCCGCTGGCGGCCGTGAAGCCGGACCAGAAATGGTGGATGGTGCAGGCCAACTCCGGCGGGCCGGTCGTCCGCGACCGCGTGTTCTACTTCGCCAATTACGAGTACAACCCACTGAAGCTGCCGCAGCCGGTCACGATCAACCCGGCGGCCGCCGCCGCCATCGGCATCCCGGCCGCCGACCTCGGCAACTCGCCCTTCGGCGAGACGTTCCACACGCCCAGCCTGAAGGTCAACTTCCGCGCCAACAGCAACAACAGCGGCTTCCTCCGCTACACCCGCTTCACCAACGACCAGCCCGGGGGCGGCGGCGGGCTCACGACGCCCAGCCGCAGCGTGTCGTTCAAGGACCGCATGAACGGCGTGGGTGCGCAGGTGGCGACGACGGTGGGCAGTGGTCTATTGAACGAGCTGCGCTTCGGCTTCAACCGCCGCGCCGAGCAACGCGCCCCCTACGGTGAGATCACGCCAAACGGCGCCAACATCACCATCAACAACGTCGCAAACTTCGGCGTGAACCCAACGGCCGGTTCGACCAGCGTCGAGGCCAGCCTGCAGTTCATCGACAATCTCACCTGGACGCGCGGCCGCCACTCCCTCAAGACCGGCATCGACTACCAGACGACCGGGTTCGACGTGACCAACGCCCTGGCGCGCAACTTCACCTTCGCGGGACTCGCGGCGGCGAACGGCCGCGCGACTGTGACACCCCTCGACCAGTATCTGAACACGGTGGCGGGACGCGTGGACCCCGCCACGGGTCGTCCCTACACGTACACGCAGCTGCAGCAGGAACTCGGCGATCCCACGCTGAAGCTGCGCTTCCACTACATCAACCTGTTCCTGCAGGACGAGATCCGATTGCGCGACAACCTCACGCTCAGCGCGGGTGTGCGCTACGAACTGCAGAACTTCCCGCTGCTCGATGCCACGGCGCCGTACGCACTGTCGCGGGAAGTGGCCGACGACACCAACAACGTCGCACCCCGGCTTGGCCTCACCTGGCGTCCGCGCGGCAGCGACCGCACGGCGGTGCGTGCCGGATACGGGCTCTTCTACGACACGACCAGCCTCGGCCTGATCGTGAACTCGGCCCAACTCAACGGGCGACGCATTCTGAGCTACGTGGTGCCCGGCACCGACGGACGCGCCCCGCTGTTTCCGAACCTGTTGGCCACGGCCGATCCGGCCTTCACGACGCCGCCAAGCATCACAGCGTTCTCTGAGGACTTCGAGACGATGTTCGCGCAGCAGGCCAACGTGACCGTCGAGCGCCAGCTCACCAATCATCTCCTCATGGCCGTGGGGTACAGCTACTGGGGGCACCGCGACACGCCCTATTCGCGCGACGTCAATCTCGGCCCCGTCGTGAATACGCTTGCCGATGGCCGTCCGGTGTTCACCGGCTCAGCGAACCGACCCAATCCGGCGTTTCGTGCGATCAACCTCGTCGAAAGCCGCGGCCGCAGCAGTTACCACGGCGTCGACGTCACCCTGCGTCAGCGTCTGGCCGGCGGGCTGCAGCTGAGCGGCACGTACAGCTTCGCCACGGCCATGAGTCTCGGCGACATGGAGGGCGGCGCGCTCATGGATCCGAGCGACCCCGAACGCGACTGGGGTCCGAGCCCGGGCGACGTGCGCCACACCGCCAACGCGCAGGCCTCGCTTGCCCCCGAGATCACCGCGGGCCCCTTCCAGTGGCTCACAGGGTTCCAGCTCTCGACGCTCGTGTTCTACAACAGCGGCTTTCCGGTGAACGCCACGGCGGGTGCTGACCTCAACAACGACCTGGTGCTCAATGACCGGCTCGTCGGCCGTGGCCGAAACGCGTTTGTGGGGCCCAACTACTTTCAGGTGGACCTGCGCCTCTCCCGGCGCATTCGCATTGCCCGGCTCGGCTCAGTCGAGCTGATGGTCGAGTCCGAGAACCTGGTAAACCGGCTCAACGCGTCGTGCAGCATCGCGGGATGCACCGGTGCGGTCGTGAACCGCGACGGCGCGGCCGACTTCGGACGGATCACCGGCACGCGGCCCGGCCGCTACATTCAGTTCGGCGCGCGGGTGCTGTTCTAGATGGCGCCGCTGCAGCCGCTCTCCACTGCGGTCGCGAAACGCGCCACTGCGACGCTCATTGTCGCCGCCACCGTGCTGCTGACCGCGCAAGGCAGCAGCGCGTGGGGCGTGCGGGCGCATACCTGGATCAACCGAGTGGCGGTGCGCACGCTGCCGGATGACGGTCCGACCTTCCTCAGAGCGAATGAAGACTGGATCGCCTATCTGTCGGTGATCCCCGACGCGTGGCGCCGGCCCTCGGAGCCGTTCTTGAAGATGCTCGAGGATCCCAATCACGGGTGGTTCAACGAACAGTTCTCGTTCATGACCGAGATTCCCCGGTCGCGCTACGAGTTCGTCGTGAAGCTCTACGACGAGCAGCGGCGGCTCGCGGCGGCCGGTGATCCGGCGGCGTCGCTCACCAACGTCCGCTGGACCGGCACCATGGCCTACGCGGCGGTGGAAGGTTACGAGCGGATGCTCACCGGCATGCGCACCTATCGCGCGCTGAAGGCGCGGAATGAGGACACGCGCTTTGCCGAACTCGAAGTGGCCTACGCCATGGGCTGGACCGGTCACTACACCGCCGACGGCGCCCAGCCGCTGCACGACACCGTGCACCACGACGGCTGGCAGGGCGAGAACCCGAAGGGCTACACGACCAGTCCGCGCGTGCATGGCCTGTTCGAGACGCAGTTTGTCGATCTCATGCAGCTCGAAGGCGGGGATATCCAACCGAGGGTTCCAGCCGCCCGCCTGCTCGCCGACCCGTTTACCGTGATTCTCGAACACCTCGACGAGGCGGGACGGCACACCGAGCAGGTGTATCGACTGGAGAAGGCTGGAGCGCTGGCCGATGCGGCAAGCGCCGAGGCGCGCGGTCTCGTGATCCAGCAGACAGCACGCGGTGCGGCGCTACTGCGCGACCTTGCCTATACGGCCTGGGTGCGCAGCGGTCAGCCGCCGGTGGACGATCCGGGCGGCAACCCGATCGTGCCCGCGCATCCACGCTACAACCCCGCCACCGGCAGCGCGCCGGCTCATGTCGCGCCGCCCCCCAGCACCTCACCGACGCCGCCGAAGCCAGCGCCGCCGAACGCGTCCACGCGGCCCTGGCAGCCGGTGACGACCAGCGACCCGATGATCGGGAAGGGCTTCTACCTGTTCGACGCCGTGGCACGCACGCCGTCGGTGCGCGCGCGGGTCGAGCAGACGCCGGCGCTGAAGGCACTGCGCGAGGCCCGCGTCCACGCATTGAGTCATGCCGCGGCCACGTGCGGCTCCGACTTGGGGTGCCACGCGAAGGCGCTCAAGTGGACGGCCGCCGACATCGTGGCGGCCGAGACGGCCCTTGCGATGCTCGTACGAGCCGATGCCGACGTGAAGACGTTCGTGACGCACGATCTCCGCCCCTCCGGAATGCTGCAGGCCTACGCGGCCGAGAGCGACGAGGCGCTCGTCGCGGGCGCCTGGCGTGAGGCGGCTGTGGGACTCAACCGCATCATCGACACTTATGCCCTTGGCACCGCGCCGCTCTATCCGAAGATCGACGCGGCGTCGTATGACCCGGCGTCGGACAGCTATCGCCGGCTCATCGAGGTCATGGTTGGGGTGATGTTCGACCAGCGTGACGACTTCACCACGTTCTACGCGCCGACTCTCGCCTTTGCGCGGCGCCTGCTCGACGCCAATCGCCGCGATGAAGCGGGTCGCTTCGAGCCGCTGCACGAGGGGGAAAACGCGGCCGCGTACCGGCGCGCGGGTGGAGTCGCCTGGGCCGCGTTCCCGTATGCGGCCATCATCGTGCCAGGTGCCGGCGCCGATCGCCCCGACGTGGCGCTCGACCCGTGGGGGAAGCTGCGCCTGGGTTGGCCGTAGCCCGCTTCAAGGCCGGCAAGGCGCCGTTCATCATCGTGTCGGGCGGCTACGTGCACCCCAACCAGACGCCCTTCAACGAGGCGTTCGAGATGAAGCGTGCGCTGGTGGCCGCGTTCGGCATTCCGGCCGAGGCCGTGATCATCGACCCGCACGCCCGGCACACCACGACGAATCTCCGCAATGCCGCGCGCCTCGCGCTCCGCTACGGCCTGCCCACGGGCCGGCCGCTGCTCATCACCACCGACCAGTCACAGAGCGCCTATATCAGCGGGCAGGAGTTCTCCGACCGCTGCCTGCGCGAATTGGGCTACCAGCCGGGTGTGCTCGGCCAGCGGCTGTCCCGTTTCGATCTGGAGTTCACGCCCTCGTTGCAGTCGCTGCACGCCGACGCGCGCGACCCGCTGGATCCGTAGACGCCCCGGGCGCCGTCGCGCGTGACCCGCAGTGACGAGCGCGTGGCGGCCGACACGCGGATGTGACGTGCGTGGCCGTGGTCCGGGGACTAGGATTGCGTCGTGGCGACGTCACGGAGTGACGACCTGCCACCCGTCGCGCTCATAGTCGGTTTTGAACTCGTCGGCGGTCAGGCGGCACTGGCGTTCCGAGCCCACCGGAAAGAGGCGTGACCAGATCAGCTCGCCGGCTGTCAGAATCCGGAGTTCGAGACCGCCGGTGGTTCGGCGCATGCGGGCCTCTGCAAGGCTGCCTTGGTGTGAGAGCTGCCAGACGACGCGTTCGTGGAAGGGCCGCACAGCTCACGACGCTACCTCAGTCAGGTGACGCGAGCGTGACTGTCATGCGGTCCCCGGATGCGTCACGCTGATGTGCGCTGGCAGAAACACCGACGTGGCTGTGGCGTCTGCGATTCGTCGTACGCGGCCACCAGGATCGACACATGAATCGTGTCCTGCCGCTGCTCTGCCTCCTGCTCTGCTGCCTGCTCTGCGTCCCTGTCACCGCCGTCCACGCCGAGCGCCAGACCTCGTGCGTGCCGGCCAACATCCGGCCATCTCGCGTGTGGATCACGCGCGCGCTGTGCCAGCATGGAAGGCGCTCGGCCACGCTGCGCCGCCTGCTCACCGCCGTTGGCGCCGCCCCGCTAGTGGTCTACGTCGAGGAAGCCGACCCGACACCCCGTCGGTGGGATGGGCGGATCCGGTTCATCGGCCGCGCCGCGTCGTGGCGCTACGTCGTCATCGACGTCAGCCCTCACGCGTCGGGACAGGTGGTCGCGGCCCTGCTCGCGCACGAACTGCAGCATGCCCTGGAGATCGACGGCGGGCGCGTCGAGGACCTCGCAGCGTTCGGCCGGCTCTTTGCGCGCATTGGCTTTCGCACCGGCGTGACGGGCGCCAACGCATTCGACACAGCCGCGGCCATCGATGCTGGTGTCGACACACTGCGTGAATTAACCGGAAGGGAGCCGCTGATGACGGCTCATCGGTATCGCCTCTCGGTGCGTGAACGTCACTGACGCGTCAATTGCGAAACATAGATGTGACGTTCGCGTGATAGACAGCCATGGAACGGCCGCGCTAGCCTCCACTCCGGGAGGTGGCATGGCAGAGAGCCACTACGACATCGGCGTGGAGCGTTGGGCGTGCAGCGTCAGCAACCAGCACCGCAAGGCCTACGGCGATCGCAAGATCCGGCAGCGCACGGTGGTGCGACTCGAAGGCAGCGTGACGACCGCCATGGGCCCACAGACGGCCGCCATCTACCTCGTGTTCGAGCGTGGAGCACAAGAGTGCGCCCCGACCATCACGACGACTGAGGATGTGAACGAATCGGTGCGCGTGGACGTGTATCTCCTGCACGGCCAGGAAGCTGCGGTACTGGCGATTCTCACGTCGGGCTACCGTACGTGGGGCCGCTTCCGCGAGAACGCGCTGGGTCAGACGGCGTTCACCCTCGAGTCGAGCGCGGATCCTGCTTCCGCGTCTGCGCTGCCCCGAGTGCCAGCGCCACCATCTCCCTCAGCCTAGTCAGACGTGTGCGGCCTTCATCGATGCCCGGGATCCGCTGCCCCCTCAGGTCGTGTCGCTGACGGCAAGTGACCGTCAGCGGCGGAGTGCGGCGAATGCCTCGTACTGATCGGTCGCGATGAAGTCCACCCCGGCCGCGATCGCCGCGCGCCACCTGGGCTCGACGGCCTCGATCGAGCCGAAGTTGTAGCTGCCGGTCCAGCCCTCGGCGTTCGGGCCATGGCCGTTGAGCGTATAGAACCGGACCCACAGACCAAGTGCATGGGCCCGGGCCACCACGGCGTCGAGCCGGGCGCGATCGGCGGGTGTCCACTCGCCCGCGCGCGACTGTCCGCCCAGTTCCACCACGGCCCAGGCGAAGTTGGTCCAGCGCCGGTAGTTCGTGGCGCCGCTCGGGATGAGCACGTCCGGTGCCGCGTTCACCGCCGCCGCGAACCTGGCCGCCGGCGGAGCATCGTCGTCGCTCACGGGCCCAGGCACCGTGCCAAAGAGCCGCAGCCGCCCGCCCTCGGGCACCTGGTCGTGGAAGATCACTTCCTGCCCGTCGCCCTGTTCGGTCAGCACCAGCAGCGGTCCTGGCGTGAATGGTTGCACCACGGCTCCGTTGGCCGTCCGGGGCGCGGTCGTCAACCAGCGCTGATACGTCCCCAGCAGCGACCAGATGAAGGCATGGTGCTCGGGTTCGTTCGACTTGAAGTCGAGGTGCAGCACCATCACCGGCCAGTCTGGGGAAGGGCCGGCTGCAAGCGCGCGGTCCAGGAGCGGTGTGACCGTCCGGAAGAAGTGCTCATCCAGCGTGGGCTCGGTGCCGTCGAGCGTCGTGTCGTGCGAGACCACCGACTGGCGCCGGCGCGCGTCCCAGGCGACATCCTGCTCGATGGCCAGGGGGCCACGGGCCGCCGCGAGCGCCCGCGCGAGCCGGTCGGCGCCTCGTCCCTCATCGGGATAGCAGTTGTGTGCGTGCAGCAAGACGCGGCTGCCAGCGCTGAGCGCGCTGGGCCGCTGCGCGTCGGCGACCGCAGTCAAGGCCGTTCCCAGCATCAAGAGACCGGCGATTGCGTGGCGCATGGCGGGATCAGTATCAGCGCCGCACGACGTCGATGCAACGTGTCGGTCACACGACCTTTGCGCCGTCGTCGCGGGAACGTAGGAGGTCATTCGCTACGCTTCCTCCATGCGTATGCCAAGACTGATCGCCTGTTGTCTGCTCCTCCTTGCCTCGCCGGTGCTCGCCTGGGCGCAGGTGGACCGCGCTACCCTGACCGGCGTCGTGCGCGACGGCTCGGGGGCGGTCGTGCCAGGCGCCACGGTCGCTATCACCAACAACGCCACGGGCGTGCGTCGCGCGACCACGTCCTCGGCCGACGGCGCGTATCTCGTGGTCGACCTCGCACCGGGCGAGTATCTGGTCGAGACCTCGGCCAGCGGCTTCCAGACCTACGCGCAACTCGTGAACCTCTCGATCGGCCAGCGCGGCCGCCTCGACGTGTCGCTTGCAGCCGGAGGCGTGACCGAGACGGTGCAGGTGCAGGCCGCGGCACCCCTGCTCGAGACGCAAGCCGCCGCGCTCGGCACGGTCGTGACCCGCAACGAGATCGCCAACCTTCCGCTGGCGATTCGCAATTGGGACGACCTGCTCTTCACGATTCCCGGCGTGCAGGGCGACCGCTACACCGAACAGACCGGCACGACCAACGCCGGCCGCACGGGCGGCGTCAGCATTCATGGCAACCGGTCGCTGCAGAACAATTTCATGCTCGACGGCGTGGACAACAACTCCATCTCGACCAACGTGCAGGAGCTGAGTTCGCAGGTGTCCCGCCCCTCGATCGACGCGATCGACGAGTTCAAGGTGGTCACGAGCCCGTTTGCCGCGGAGTACGGCCGCGCGCCCGGTGGGGCCATCGTGGTGACGACCAAGTCGGGGACGAACAAGGTCTTCGGCACCGCGTACGACTACTTCCGCGACGAGCGGTTCGACCAACGCACCTTCTTCGCCAAGCGATCCAATCTCGCGAAACCCGCCAACGACCAGAACCAGTTCGGCTTCAACCTCGGCGGGCCGATTCTGCGCAATCGCGCGTTCTTCTTCGGAGACGTCGAAGCCACGCGGATCACCCAGGGCGTGCTGCGCACGGGCCGGGTGGCCACAGCCGACGAGCGCAACGGCGTGTTTGCGACGGCCATCCGGGACCCTCTGACGGGTCTCCCGTTTCCGAACAACACGATTCCGGCCGACCGCCTCGATCCCGTGGCGCGCGCCATCATCGGGCTGGTGCCGGCACCCAACGCGGCGGGCGGCAACAATTTCATCCGCCAGCCCAACGTCGAGGACAACGGCGAACGGTACTTGTTCCGCACCGACCTCAAGGCCAGCCAGAGCGACAATCTGTTTGTGCGCTACATCTTCGCGGACCGCACGCGCTTTGTGCCGGGCTTTTTTGGCGGCGTCGTGGACGGCACGGCCACGTCGGCCTGGGGCCGCAACTTCCTGAAGTCGCATAGCACGGTGGCGGGCTGGACCAAGGTGATCGGGTCGTCGCTCGTGAACGAAGCTCGGGTGTCATGGGCGCGCGGGATCTCCGACGGCCAGCAGGACCCGTTCGGTGAGGTCGGTCCGTCGGTGCCTGGCGTGCCGAACGATCCGGCCGTGGCCGGCGGCGTCATCGGCATCGACATCGCGGGACACTTGCGCATCGGCTCGCCGAACTTCATGCCGAAGTATCAGCACACCGACCAGGTGCAGTATCTGAACACGCTGACCTGGTTGCGGGGCAGTCACCAGGTGAAGCTCGGCACCGACATCATGGCGCCGATGAACAACGAGTTCGTCGACATCCCGTCCACCCGCGGCAATCTGCAGTTCAGCGGGCAGTACACCGGCAACGCGATTGCCGACTACATGCTGGGGTGGGCGCGCACCGCCGAGTTGTCCAACGTGCACGTGGTGAATCAGCGCCGCTACGCCACGGCGTTCTTCATTCAGGACGATTGGCGCGTGACGCAGAAGTTGACGCTGAACCTGGGCCTTCGCTACGACTTCATGACGCCCTCGTACGAGCGCGACAACAGTCAGGCGAACTTCAACCCGGCCACCGGCGCGCTCGTGTTCGCGTCGGATGGCTCGCTCGAGGGCCGTGCGCTCGTGAAGCCCGACCGCAACAACTTCGGCCCCCGCATCGGCGTCGTCTATGCGATGGACGACAAGACGGTGCTTCGCGGTGGTTACGGGCTGTTCTACAACCCCATCGACCGCATCGGATCCGAGGACCAGGTGGCGCTGAACCCCCCGGGGCTACGCAACATCAATCAGCAGACGACCTCGACGACCGCGCCTGTCCTCGTGATGAGTCAGGGTTTCCCGGCCAACTACCTCGACCCCGGGAACATCGTGTTCAGCCGGCTCCTGATCCGCGCTGCGAACCCCGACGGTACTAACGCGCAGTATCAGCAGTTTGCGGCGGGCATCGAGCGCCAGTTCGGCCACGACTTCGCGGCGTCGGTGGACGTCATCGGCAATCTCGGCCGGAACATCGCCGTGCTCCGCAACTTGAACCAGCCGGCCAACGGCAATGGCGTCCGGCCGTATCCCAACTTCGCGCACATCCAGTGGCGTGACCCGATCGGTACATCGCGCTACCGCGGCATGGACGTGTCGCTCGAAAAACGCTACTCGAAGGGCTACAGCGTGCGCGTGGCCTACACCCTTGGCGATGCCCGTGACCAGGCACCCGAACATCTGGCGGCGACGTCGGGCCGCCAGCAGGACACCAACGACATCGACGCCTGGGAGGGCCCGGCCGACTTCGACATCCGGCACCGGCTCGTGACCAATTTCGTGGTGCAGCCGCCCATCGGCGCGGATCGCGCCGTGAACCTCGGCCGCGTCGGTAACGCCCTGCTTGGGGGCTGGACGGTGGCAGGGATCTACACCGCGCGCAGCGGCCGGCCGTTCACCGTCACCCAAGGCGGCATCGAAGGCGCGACGTGGATGCCAAACCTGGTGGGCGACCCGAGTGGCCAGGAGACGGTCGACAGTTGGTTCAATCCCGCGGCGTATCAGCGGGTGGCCGCCGGCGTCTTCGGCAACAACACCCGCAACAGTCTGCGCGGGCCAGGCTATGTCACCTTCGACATGAGTCTGCAGCGCAGGGTGAACTTCACGGGCCGCATTGCGGCGACGCTGCGATGGGACGTCTTCAATATGTTCGACCGGGCCAACTTCGGCAACCCGAACGCGGATATCACCGGCGCCAACGTCGGCACGATCTCGTCGCTGGCCGGTGACCCGCGCGCGATGCAGTTCTCAGTGCGGCTGCATTTCTAGCCGGCGGGCCGGGGCCGTACTCGCGTATGTCGGGTACGCGCCCCAGTGCAGGCGCACTCAATCGTGACCGGTCATCTGGCCGCCCTCGTTGCGGCGTTCAGCATCTGGCTTCTCTCAGCCGCGGTCCCTGGGACGCGTGCGGCACAACGCGCCGCTCGAGAGACACCAGAGGCCGGGACCCGTATTTTCACGCGCACGCTGACGTCCGCGGACTCTGAGCGGCTGCTGGAACAGCCGTTCGACGTGCCTGCGGGCACGCGGCGGATCGACGTGTCGTATGTCGCCTCGGGTGCCGCCGAGCGCACGGTCGTCGACCTTGGCCTGCGGGGGCCATCGGGTCTGCGCGGGTGGAGCGGCGGATCGCGCTCGCGCATCTGGGTGTCGGCGCTCGGCGCGACGCCAGGGTATCTGCCCGGTCCGATCGAGCCGGGCGCCTGGGCCGTCGTGCTTGGGCTCGCCAACATTCGCGCGGGCCGCACCGACACGGTCGAGGTGACGGTGCGTCTCTTCGACACCGATCTGCCCGAGGGCGCGGCCATCGCTGGCCGCGAGGCCGGGTGGTTCGTGGGCGACCTGCACACGCACTCCGGTCACAGCGACGGACGTGCCCGGTCGCGACGCGGCACGGCCATCGGCACGCCGCCACACCGCGTGTTCGACGCGGCCGCGGCCGCCGGCCTCGACTTCGTGGCCCTGACCGACCACAACACCACGAGTCACTGGCTCGACGTCGATCGCCTGCAGGCGCACTACGACGACCTGCTGCTCTTGCGCGGACGCGAATTCACCACCTACCGCGGGCACGCCACCACCGTCGGTGAGCGTACCCTGCACGAGTTCCGCCTGCCGGCGCCTGACGCCTCGCCTGCGTCACTCCTGGCGCCCATCGCGCGGACCGGCGCGTTTGTGTCCATCAACCATCCGGCCCTGCCTGACGGAGAAGCGTGCATGGGCTGCGGCTGGAACCTGACCGACCGCGATGTGATGGCGTCAGTGCATGGCGTGGAAGTGGTGAACGGCGAGACCGTGGCGGGGCCGTTGTCGGGGTGGTCGTTCTGGGCGCGTCTGCTGTCGACGGGCTATCGGCTGACGGCGGTGGGTGGCAGCGACGAACACACCGTGGACGACGCCACTGATCGGCAGATCGGACGCCCCGCGACCGTGGTGTGGGCGCAGACGCTCTCGGAGGCCGCGATCGTCGAAGGGCTGAAGCGTGGCCGCGCGTATGTGCGCGTTCGCGGTCCCGAGGGGCCGCGTCTCGAGTTCCACGCCGAGCACGCCGCTGGACGCGTGGAGATGGGCGGTACGGTCTCGTCCGGCGGAGTCGTGCGACTCGTGGCCGCACTGGCCGGTGCCGAAGGTCAGACGTTGCAGTGGATCGTGAACGGTGCCGTCGTCGCCGAAGCCGCGGTGTCAGCCTCCGTGATGACCCTCGATCAATCCGCCGTGGCGGGACGCTGGTTCTCTCTCGTCGTGCGCGACGCCGCGGGTCCGACGCTCATGTCGAGCGCGATCTACGTCGCGCCGAACTAGTGCTCTCTCCCTGGAAAAACGGGGCCGCGACCCCACGCCGCGGCCCCCAAGAGGCGGCAGGAGTCAGCGGCGCCAGGGCGCGCAGGCCGTCGGCGTATTCCAGAAGAGCGTGCGAGCCGTGACGGCCGTGTCCGGATTGTCACTGAACACGCCGTCCACGCCGAGGCAGTAGAACTGCAGATATTCCTGCACGGGGTCGTCGTTGTAGTTCGACAGCAGATAGCGGGCTTCGTTGCGCCAGGTGTAGGCATGCACGAACAGGCCGGCCTCGTGAGCATCTTCTACCAGCGACGTCGGTCCGGTGGCCGTACGGTCGGCGTCATTGGACGCGCCGTCGCCGTTCACGTCGTCGGCCGCCCCGTCGTTGTTCAGGTCCCGGCCCCGCGCGCCCACGATGAATCGCTTCCACGGGCCGAGCCCGTCGGCGTAGGTCGCGATTTCAGCAAGGCCCTGTGGCGTGACCAGGTCAGCATAGGTGCGTCGGTCGCCGGCCACGACGAAGTCGTAGGGGCCGTATCCGACCGAGTCGATCGAGCCATCGAGGCGCACGTCGTTGGCGTCGATCAGTTGCACCAGGCGCACGCGCGTCATGCGGTTCAACTGCTTCAGGTTTGCTACTTCGAACGACTGGATGAAGACCGGCGCATTCGCGCGGTTCCAGCCATACCGAGTGAGTACGTCGAGGACCCGGCGCTCGAGCGGCAGACCCACCTGCTGGTGATAGGTCGGATGCTTGGTCTCGGGATACACGCCGACTGAACGGCCGCGCCGGCGTTCAGCCGACTGCGCCAGTTCGATCACCTCGGCGAACGTGGGGATCTGGTAGACGCCGTTGTACTGCTGCGGGCGGAAGGCCAGGCGCTGCACGGCCCGCAGCGTCTTGATCTCGGCCAGTGTGAAGTCGTCGGCAAACCAGCCCGTGCTTGGAATGCCGTCAATGGTCTTCGTGGTGCGCCGGGCGGCGAACTCCCGGCGGTTGGCCACATCGGTCGTGCCCGTGATGTCCACCTCGTGGCGAGCAATGAGCACGCCGTCCTTGGTGGCCACGAGGTCGGGCTCGATATAGTCGGCACCTTGTTCGATCGCCAGCGCGTACGACGCCAGCGTGTGCTCGGGCAGATAGCCGGTGGCGCCGCGGTGGCCAAGGACGAGCGGAGGCGGCTCGCGGCGGCCTTCACGGCGCTCGTTGCGGCGGTCGTCGGCGGAAACAAGGGTCGTGGCGACGGCGACAATCGCCGTTGCGGTGAGCAGAGCAGGTCGAATCATCAGTGGCTCCTCGGATACGCCCGGTGTCGGCACGAGACCAAGCGTGTGGCTGGATGGTAGACACCTGATGTGACTTCGCCGCGATCCTCGGGCGTCGGCCCCGCGACGATGTCGTATCGCCAAGGTGTCCGGAGCGCGATGCACCGTCGATGCTCCGTCGTCGCGAGTTCGCCATATGCGGTCGGCACCATCGCAGCGTGCCTCTTCCTACTCGCCGAGCCTTTCTGACGCGCGCCGCTCTTGGCAGCGCCGCCATTACCCTTCCGCTCAACGCACTGGCAGCCGCAGTGCGGCGCGACGGGGTGGTCCGTGACGCCCCAGGTTATGGCCCGTTACGTCCTGTCGCCGACGACACCACGGGCTTGCCGCTGCTGCAGTTGCCTGAAGGATTTCGCTACGCCTCGTTTGGCTGGACGGGCGATCCGCTCGACGGCGGTGGTAAGACGCCGGCCGCACACGACGGGATGGCGGCGTTTGCTGGACCTGATGGCATGGTCCATCTGGTGCGGAACCACGAACTCGATCCGGCTCCGGCATTCGCGCCCGCCCGAGCCTACGACCTCGCGGCCGGCGGCGGCACGACGACGGTGGCGTTCAACCCGGCCACCGGACGGGCCGAACGGTCGTGGGCCAGCTTGTCTGGCACTCTGCGCAACTGTGCCGGCGGCCCAACGCCGTGGGGCTCCTGGCTGACCTGCGAGGAGACAGTGCTCGGCCCCGAGGACGACCGCACGCTGACCGAGCGCCATGGCTACGTGTTCGAGGTGCCGCTCCACGGGGAGCCGTCGCGGCGTCCGATTCCCTCAATGGGCCGCTTCGTCCACGAAGCCGTCGCGGTCGATCCGGCCACGGGCGTGGTGTACCAGACCGAAGATGCCGACCGCGCCGGTTTCTACCGGTTCGTGCCGGTGACGCCTGGGCGGTTGTCAGATGGTGGACGCTTGCAGATGCTCGCCGTCCGGGGGCGATCCCGGGCTGACCTGCGCACGGGGCAGATGACGCGCGTGCCGATGGGCACCTATTGGGTGGACATCGACGTGCCGGACGTGGCCCGGCCAGGAACGGGCGGCCAGACCGTAATCGAGCAGGGACGCCGGGCCGGCGGCGCCACCTTCGCACGGCTCGAAGGCGCATGGCATGCGGACGGACGGATCTATGTGACGAGCACGAACGGCGGCAACGCGAAGATGGGCCAGGTGTGGGAATTCACGGCGGCGGCCGAGGAATTGCGGCTGGTCTACGAGTCGCCGGGTGCGCACGAACTGAACATGCCCGACAACCTGACCGTCAGTCCACGCGGGGGCCTCGTGCTCTGCGAAGACGGCACGGCCAACCCGTGTCTGCACACGCTCACGCGTGAGGGCCGCATCGTGCGGTTCGCCCGCAACAACGTCGTGCTCGCGGGCGAGCGCAACGGGCTGCGGGGCGACTTCCGCACGAGCGAGTTGGCGGGCGCCAGTTTCAGTCCCGATGGCCGCTGGCTGTTTGCGAACATCCAGCACCCGGGTCTGACCGTGGCCATTACCGGCCCCTGGGAACGCGGACCGATCTAGCGTTCCGGAACCGACGTTCGCTGACCTGCTCCGGGCGGTGCCCCGCCTCACCGCCCTGACCTCTGCGCACGAATCGGGGTCGTTGCAAGGCTGCATCGCAATCGAGACGCCATCGTCATGCGGGTCTGGCCGAATGGGATCAAGCCGCGCGATGCGGCCTTTTTCAGGAGGCGGTATGCGACTGCGCGTGATACTCATTCTCGGACTCAGCCTGGCAGCGGGCCTTTTCATGGCGCGACCGGCGCGGGCGCAGGGGCAAGCCATCGACGGCATCATCGAAGGCACCGTGCGCATGGTCGAGGGCGCGGCGCCGATGGCCGGCGCCACCGTGCGAGCGTTCAACGCCGGCACCGGCTACGAGCGGGTGGTCGTGAGCGACGCGGCCGGCCGCTACGGCATGCCGCTCATGCCCCCCGGTGAATACGTGGTGTTCGTGGAGGCGCCCGGCGTGGCCGCGATGAACCGCACGGGCCTGATGCTTCGCGCCGGCCAGGTGCTGACCATCGAGTTCGAGATGTCGAATACGGCGTTCGCCGAGGCCGTGCAGGTCACCGCCGCGCAGCCCACCGTGGAAGTGGGCCGCACGGTGCAGTCGAACACCTACGACGAGCGCACCGTGCGCTCCGTGCCGACGATCGGTCGCAGCATTCTCGACTTCTTCGTGCTGCAGCCGGGCGTGAACGCCCCGCCGCTCTCGAGCGGCGGATCCGGCACGGGCACGCCGAGCACCGTGTACGGCGGGCTCGGCCTGCGGCAGATGAACGTGGACGGCGTGTCGAACAACCTGCAGGGCGGCGCCCGCAACCTCGTCATCAGCCAGGAAGCCGTGCAGGAGTTCCAGACCGTCACCAATTTCTCGGCCGAGTTCGGCCGCGTCGGCGGCGGGATTCAGAACGCCTTCACGCGCTCGGGCACCAACGCCTACCACGGGTCCACGTATCTCTTCACACGTCAAGACTGGCTGGCCGAGCGTCCGTTCCTGCTGGCGCCAACGGCGCCCGATCCGGAGTTCCAGCGCTACAACTACGGCGGCACGGTGGGCGGGCCCCTGAAGAAGGACAAGTCGTTCTTCTTCGTGAGCTACGAGCGCTGGTCGCAGGATCTGCCGGTGGTGTCGACGATCGCGCCGGCCAACGCGCAGGCGCTTGGGATTCCAAGCGCCAGCATCGGGGCCTTCACCTCGACCTTCCGTGCGCACACGGTCACGGCGCGCAACGACACGCAGCTGAACGCCGCGCACCGGCTGTCCTTCCGCTTCAACTACTACTACGACCGCGAGTCGCCGCTGAACGGCGGACTCATCGCACGCGAGGTGGCCACGCGGTTTGACGAAGATCCGTTTTCCTACACGGCCCAGCTCGTGTCCGTGTTGCGGCCAAACCTCGTGAACGAGGCCCGCGTGCTGTACGCCACCCGCGCCATCTCGAACGGCGTCTCAGCCGACCCTGATGCGCCGAACATCGACATCAGCGGCATCGGCAGTTTCAACGGCAACAGCAACGGCACGCGCAAGACGCGCGAGGCCGGCATCCACATCGTGAACAACCTCACCTGGACAGCGGGCCGCCACGCGGTGAAGGCTGGCATCGACCTGCTTCCGGTGAGCTTCCGGGAGCGCACCACCAACATCAACGGCTCGTTCGTGTTCGGCGGCCTGGGCGCCGTGACCGGCGGCCGCGGCGCCACTACGCCGCTCGACCAGTTCCTGCTCACGCAGCAGGGCGCCATCGACCCGTCCACCGGCCGGCCCTACTCCTACTCGCGCTTCACACAGGCCATCGGCGCCGAGTACTTCACGGCCAAGACGTTCAATCAGGGCTACTTCGTGCAGGACGACATTCGCCTCACCGACCGCCTCAAGCTGAACGTCGGCCTGCGCTATGAGTACTTCGGCCGGCCGGACGCGAATCCGAACCCGGCACTCCCTCGAACCGCGGCGTTCCCAACCGATGCCAACAATTTCGGGCCCCGCATCGGCCTGGCCTTCGACCCCACGGGCGCCGGTCGCACAGTGCTGCGAGCCGGCGCCGGTCTCTACTACAACGTCGTCGTGGCGCAGACCTACAACACGTTCCTGCGCGGCAACGGTGTCGACGTGGTGAGCGTGAACGTCACGCCGACCACCCCGGGCGCGCCGGTGTTCTCGCGCAACAAGATCGCGCCACCGACCGGCGTCAGCGTCGTGTCGGATGTGCGGGTGATGGCCGAGGACTTCGAGGACCTGCAGGTGGCCAGCTGGTTTGCGACATGGGACCAGGAACTTCGTCGCAATCTGTCGTTCTCGCTGACCTACCAGGGCAACCAGGCCTCGAATCTGCCCGTGGCGCTCAACGAGAATCTCCGGCAGGTGGGTCTGTTGCCTGACGGCCGCCGGCAATGGTCAACGGCGAATCGCCCAGATCCGCGCTTCGGCAACATCTTCGTGTCGAGCTCGGTTGGCGAGCAGCGCTACGACGGGATGGTGGCGGTCGTGACCAAGCGCTTTTCGGCGGGCAACAGCTTCCAACTGTCGTACCACCTCTCGAAGACCCGCGGCAACGCCTACGTGAACGACTTCACGGGCTTTGGCGTCTTCACGTCGCCGTCTGACCCACTCGACCCATCCGTGGACGACGGCCCCTCGGACTTCGACATGCGCAACCGGTTCTCGGCCACCGCGGTGTGGCGGCCGGAGCCGAAAGGGCTGAGCGGGGTCGCCGGCACTCTGGTCAATGGCTGGCAGTTGTCGTCCCGCGTCATCGCGTCGGATGGCTTTCGTTTCAATGGCACCACTGGACAGGACACCAACGGCGACACGGTGTTCAACGACCGTCCCACCGGTCAGGGCTACAACAGC
>JANMDX010000093.1:0-2784 GCA_031376505.1 Acidobacteriota bacterium | reverse complement strand
GTAGCGGCGATCGACGAAGAAACGGCGGCCGCGGCCATCGAAGCGATCCGCGTGGACTTCGAGCACCTGCCCTTCGTGGTCGATCCCCTGGCAAGCCTGCGGCCCGACGGTCCGAACCCGCGGCTCGAAGGTAATGTGTGGGGGCGACCCCCTGCCGTGCCCGGTCAACCGGCCGGACCGCTCGACATTCAGGAACTGAAGTGGACCGCCGCCGACTTTGCCGAGTACGACCAGGGCAAGATGCCGATGGGCAAGCCCCAGGTCGAGTGGTCGTACGGCGACCTCGAGGCCGGCTTCAAGAACGCGGCGCTGGTGCTCGATGAGACCTTCTCGGTGGCCAACAACCAGCACCACGTGCTCGAGCCGCGCTCGGCGCTGGCCTACTGGCAAAACGGCAAGCTCCATATCCACTCGGGCACACAGAGCGCGGTGCAGACGGTGGCCTCGATTTCGCGGTGGATGCGACTTGAACCGGCCGACGTGGTGCTGATTACCGAGTACACCGGCGGCGGCTTCGGCAGCCGGGCTACCGGTTCGGTGCAGTGCATGATTCCCGCGCTGCTGGCGAAGAAGACGAATGCGCCCGTGATGATGCGCATCACGCGTGAAGAAGAACAGGCCATCGGCGGCATTCGTCCGGCCGTGCACGGCCGCGCGAAGGCGGGCTTTGCCAAAGACGGACGGCTCCTGGCACTCGACCTCTACCTGGTGGGCGAGAACAGCGCGTATGAAGCCCAGGCCGATGCCGCCAGCGGGGGCCGCTTCGTGTCGCTGCTCTATCAACCCGAGGCGATGCGGTCACGCGCCATCACGGTGTTGACCAACACGCCGCCGCGGCGCGCGCAGAGTCAGCCGGGCGGGTTGCAAGCCATCATGATCGTCGAGCCCGTGATCGCCAAGGCCGCGCGCAAGCTTGGCCTCGATCAGGTGGCGATCCGCCGCCTCAACGCGCCCGAGGGCAAGGCGAAACTGGGACCGGCGAATGCCAAGGGCGAGCGCGGCTACGCCACGAGCGCCTTCATCAAGAACGCACTCGACCGCGGCAAGGAGCAGTTCCGGTGGGACGAACGGAAAGCGCGCTCCGGGCAGCAGATGGGGTCGAAGATCCGCGGCGTGGGCGTGTCGGTCAGCACATTTGTTGGGGGGTCCACCGGCTTTGACGGCCTGTTCGTGATCAAGCCTGACGGCAAGATGTACGTGCAGTCCGGCGTAGGCAACCTGGGCACCGAGTCGGTCTTCGACGTGCACCGCGTGGCCGCGGAGCTGATGGGCATGCCGTGGGAGCACGTCTCCATTGCCTGGGGCGACACCTCGCAGCCCCTGCCCTGGACGTGCGTGTCGGGCGGCAGCCAGACGGCGGACGCGATGTCGCGCGCGGCGCACGCCGCGGCGTCCGACGCCGCCGCCAAGGCCAAAGAGATCGCGGCCAAGGTGCTGGGCGGCAGCCCCGCCTCGTATCAGTTGGCCGACGGGCGGGTGTTCAGCGGTGGCCGCAGCATGACGCTGGCAGACGTGGCCCGACGCGCCATCGAGATGGGCGCCAAGTACGACGGGCACGAGTTGCCCAGCGACCTCAACAAGGTGACCGCCACGGCCGCCACGGCGATGGCTGGTCAGGGGCTGATGGGGGTGGCGCGCGACACGTATCCGCGCGACGGCGCCAGCTTCTCGTTCGTGGCGGGCTTTGCCGAAGTGGAGGTCGACATCGAGACCGGCCACTACGCCGTCCTCGACTACACCGCCATTGGCGACTCGGGCACGATCATTCATCCGCGCGCCTACGGCGGTCAGCTGCTCGGACGCGGCGTGCTCGGCATGTCGCACGCGCTGTCACTGAAGACCGTCTACGACCAGCACTACGGCTTGTCGCTGACGCAGCGCTTCTACCAGAGCCGACCCCCGACCATTCTCGACGTCCCACGCAACATGAAGTGGGAGGCGGTGAACATTCCGGACCCGGAAACGCCTACGGGCGTGCGCGGCATTGGCGAGCCGCCGGTGGCCGCCGGGGCGTGTGCGATTCTCAATGCGCTCTCCGATGCGCTCGGCGACGACGTGTATCGCCGCGCACCGGTCACGATGGACAGCATCCTCATGGCGCTCGAGCACGGCCGGCCCATGCAGGCTCCGTTGACCGCTCACATCTAAGGAAGCAGGAGTCACGCCATGGCCATCGTGCACGACGTCATTCCGCCGTTCCAGTTGTTCCAGCCGTCCAGCCTCGGCGATGCGCTCGACTTGCTCGACGCGCGCGGCCAGGAAGCCTGGGTCCTGGCTGGCGGCATGGATTCGTTCGACTGGCTGAAGGATCGCACCAAGCGCACCAGCGCCGTGATCGAGCTCGGCCAGGTGGCCGAGCTGCGTGGGGTCCGCGATGCCGCCGGTGGTCTCGAGATCGGCGCCATGACCACGCTGACCGACGTGGCCGAGCACCGCCTCGTGCGCGAACGGTTCGCGGGATTGGCCGAGGCGGCCGGACTCGTCGCCTCGCCGCAGATTCGCAACCAGGGCACGCTTGGCGGCAACGTGTCGCAGGACGCGCGCTGCGCCTACTATCGGCGCGGCTGGGACTGCTACCGGGCGGGCGGGAACACCTGCTACGCCGATACGCCCACGGCCATCAATCGCGAGCACGCCATCCTCGATGCGGACCGGTGCGTGGCGGTGAGCCCGTCCGATACGGCGCCGGCCCTGATTGCGCTCGACGGGCAGATGGTGATTCGCCGCCGCGGCAGCGAGCGCGTGGTTGCGGCCGCCGACTACTTCATGGGTCCCGGCACCGAC
>JANMDX010000082.1:0-3285 GCA_031376505.1 Acidobacteriota bacterium | reverse complement strand
TGCGCTGGCTCACCGGTGTGAACCCCCTGGCGCTCTTTCGTCGCATGGCGGGGCTATTTGCGTTCTTCTACGGCACGCTGCATTTCATGACCTACTTCGTGCTCGACCATTCCCTCGCCTTCGACGGCGTGTGGGAAGACGTGGTGAAGCGGCCGTACATCACGGCGGGCTTCACGGCGTTCGTGCTGATGATTCCCCTGGCGCTCACATCGACCCAGGGTTGGATTCGCCGGATCGGCGGCAAGAAGTGGAACCTGCTGCACCGGCTGGTGTATCTCACCGCGATTGGCGCCGCCCTGCATTACTTCTGGAAGGTGAAGCTCGACACGACCAGCCCGGTCTACTACGCGCTGATCCTGGGATCGCTGCTGGCCGCGCGCGTCTGGAAGTCGGCGTCGAAGCGCCAGGCCGTGAGTGCGAGCGCCGGGGCGCGCGTGGCCCGGCAGTCCTAGCCGCGACGCAGACGGCCGCCACACGACCGAGCGTCAGCGACGCCCGGCCTCAGGCGATGAACAACCGGCGCGCCAGCGCCATCGTGTTGTAGACGCCCCAGGCGAGTGGCACCGTCACGAGCAGCCATGCCGCGGCCACGGCGAGCCACTGACCCGCGGGCGCGTCGCTGCCGGTGACGCGAGGCTCAGGAGTGGCGACGGGCGCGGCCGACGGTGACGTGGCGCGCGCGCGCGCCGCATCCTGCTCGAATAGCCGCTCGGCGACGGGCCGCACCGCGAGATTGCAGAAGAAGCCCACCACCAGGAACGCCGCCAGGATGTACATCGTGACCTCGTAGGCCTGCGCCGGCGGCACGCCCCGATTGATCTGCCATTCGCGGATGTAGTTCACGAGCACCGGCCCCAGGATGCCGGCCGTGGACCACGCGGTGAGCAGCCGCCCATGAATGGCGCTCACATGGCCCACGCCGAAGAGATCAGCGAGATAGGCGGGAATTGTGGCGAAGCCGCCGCCGTACATCGTGAGAATGACGGAGAACACGGCGACAAAGAGCACCAGATTGCCGCGCGTGCCGATGGCCGGGATGCTGGCGTAGAGCGCCACGCCGAGCAGGAAGAACACCGCGTAGGTGGGCTTGCGGCCAATGCGGTCGGAGAGCGACGCCCAGAAGATCCGGCCACCGATATTGAACAGGCTGAGCAGGCCGGTGAAGCCGGCTGCCGACGACGCGTTCACGCGCCCCTGGAACATCTCCTGGATCATTGGCGAGGCCATGCCCAGTACCCCGATGCCGGCGCTTACGTTGAGGCACAGCACGGCCCACAGCAGCCAGAACTGACGCGTGGTCCACGCGGTATGCGCGCTCATGCCTTGCGCCCGCACCGCGCTGTGCTGGGTCAGCGGCGGCGTCCAGCCGGCGGGCGTCCAACCCGGTGGCGGCAGGCGATACGCAAACGCGCCCGCCAGCATGAACGCCAGGTACAGCACGCCCATCACCACGAAGGTCTGCCACACGCCGACGGAGGTGGGCGTGGCGAATCGGCGCATCAACTGGTCGGCCAGCGGCGTGCCGATCATGGCGCCGCCACCGAACCCCATGATGGCCAGGCCCGTGGCCATGCCGCGACGGTCGGGGAACCACTTCATGAGCGTCGACACCGGCGAGATGTAACCCAGGCCCAGACCGCAGCCCCCAATCACCCCCGAGCCCAGCCACAGCATCCAGACCTGATGGGTATAGACGCCAAGCGCGGACACGAAGAAGCTGCCGCCCCAGCAGCACGCCGCCACCACGCCCGCTTTGCGTGGCCCTTCGCGCTCTACCCATTCGCCAAAGAGCGCGGCCGACGAGCCCAGCATCACGAAGAACAGCGTGTACATCCAGCCAAGGGTGCTGATCTTCCAGTCGCTGGGCGCCGATTCGGTGATGCCCACGGCCCGGCTCAGCGGCAACCAGAACACGCTGAAGCCGTAGGCCATGCCAATGCAGAGGTGGATGGCCAGGGCTGCGGGGGGCACTAGCCAGCGGTTGAAACCCGGCGGGGCGATGATGCGGTGTTTGGCCAACAGGGGCAGCGCCGGGAGCATGCGCGAGATTATGTGCTACAATCAACTTCTTCTGTCGCGGGGTGGAGCAGTCCGGTAGCTCGTTGGGCTCATAACCCAAAGGTCGCGGGTTCAAATCCCGCCCCCGCAACCAATTTGACCGGCATCAAAAGGTCGCCAGTTTCTGGCGACCTTTTCGCTTGTTGGGCGGCAGTCAGCATCGCGGCCAGGTTCCCGCGCAGCTCGATCCGGAGCTGGCCTGCCTCCGGGCTCAAGACAATTGCATCGATCAGCCCGCGGAGCGTCTCGGACGCCTCGGTCCGGGTATCGGGTCGCTGGAGGGCGGCGGCAAGCTCTGCCACCTTCGTGCGGTAGATGTCCGCCATGCGCGGGTGCAGCAGCGGGGGAGGCTCGTCCGCCACCTTGAGCTGCGCCTCGAGTTCGTCCTTCCTGTTTCCGATCGCAATCAATTCGTCTTTCACGTCGCGCCCGCGAACGCCATCGATGATCGACTCGACGATCTTCTTGCGCCGAGCCTCCAGCCGAACCAGCTCGCGCTTCGCCGACACGATCTCCGCACCCTGCGCCATGCGCAGCCGGTTCAGCTCCTTCGTGAACGCGGCGCAGAACTCCTCGAAGAAGTCCTGGCGCATCAGCCTGTCTTGCAGCGCACTCAGCACGCGGTCTTCGACCTGCTGCCGTGGAATCGTCAGGGTGTTCGAGCACGTGCCGCGCCCACGTGCCCCAAAGCAGCCCAGGTGCTCGCGAGAGTAGACGATGAACCCGGCGCCGCACTGGCCGCACTTCGTCAGGCCTGAGAACAGATACTTCGGGCGGCGGAACTGGTTGAACCGGCGGCTGTCAGGCGCCTGCGACCACTTGTGCCGCACCGTCGCGTAGCGGGCCTGCACGCCTTGCCACAGCTCGTCGTCGATGATGCGCAGCTCGGGGACGCCCTTCGTGATCCACTCCGACCGCGGGTTCGGCCGCGCCACGCGCTTCCCGGTCTCGGGATCTCGCAGGAACCGCTGGCGGTTCCAGACGATACGCCCAACGTACAGCTCGTTGTGTAGGATGCCGGTGCCGCGCTTCGCGTTGCCGTGGATGGTGCTCGGGCTCCAGAGCGGGCCTTGTGGCCCGCGGACTTTCTCCGCGTTCAGCGACTTCACGATCTGTTTCGGCGACGCGCCGGCCAGGTAGTCCCTGAAGATCCGTCGGATGATCGCGGCTTCCTCCGGGACGACCTCGCGCTCGCCGGTCGTGACCTCGCCGTTCTCGAAACGGCGC
>JANMDX010000142.1:0-25142 GCA_031376505.1 Acidobacteriota bacterium | reverse complement strand
GAGTGCACCGGTCACCTGCAGGTCTACGAGCGGCATCACGATATCGGCGCCGCGGCTGTTCGAGCCCGGGTCCAGACCGCCTTGGGCATTCCGACCGTGCATCTGGACGGCGAGCGCGTGCGCGAGGTCGAACCTGGCCTGACGACGAAAGTGCTCGGGGCACTGCACGCTCCGCTTGATGGGGTAGCCGATCACGAGGCGACGACCCGCGCGTACGCCGCTGCCGCCATACGAGCGGGCGCGCGCCTTCGCACCGGGGCCGACGTCGTGGGGCTCGTGCGCGCCGGCGATCGCGTGCGCGGTGTCACACTACGCGACGGGTCGACCGTCGAGGTGGGACGCGCGCTCGTGCTGCTGAACAACGCCGGGATGCTCGACCTGGTGGCGCGCGACCTGGGATGTCAGCTGCCGGTGTGGAACATCTTTCCGCAGGTGGTGCGATCGACGCCGGCGCCGGTGGCGCCGTTTGCGTCATATGTCGGCCACCTGCATCGGCCAGTGGCGCTCAAGATGATTCCGGGCGGCTCGGTGATGCTGTCGGGTGGATGGCGTGGCCGCTGGAACCCCGAGACGCGCCGGGGCGAGACCATTCCAGCATCGGTTACCGGTAACTGGGCCGAGGCCGTCGCGCTGTTTCCGGCCATGGCCGACCTGGCGATTGCCGAGGCCATGGCCGACCGGGCCGAGACCACCTGCCTCGACCTCGTGCCGGTCATCGACCGTGTGCCGCGCGCGTCGAACGTCTTTCTCGCCTGCGGGTGGTCAGGCCACGGGTGGGCGCTGGCGCCCGCGCTGGCCCCGCTCGTGGCCGAGTGGGTCCTTGGCGGCAGCACCCCTGACCTGCTGAGGCCGTTCTCGCTCTCGCGCTTTCCCGACGTCACGATTCCAGGGCACTAGCGGCGCGCGGGCCCGGCCAGACGAAGCAGAGCAACGTCGCCGCCGTGGTCGCCCCGAGCATCGGCGCCACGCCGAATTGCTGCACCAGCAACGGCATCGTGGCGGTGATGATGCCGCCGCCGAGCAGCGGGGCGATCACCATCGAGCGCGCGGCGAAGGCCTGCGCGGCGGTGGTGCGATTGAGCGGGTCGACGATACGCAACAGCATCAGGCCCACCGCCGCCACGCCGGTTTGCGTGCCGTAGACGACAATCGCCTGCTCGAACCAGTCCACCGGCAGCATCCGCGGCCCCAACCAGAGGAACGTGAGCACGACCCACGCCACGGCCGCGGCCATCAACAGCGAAAACGGCACGACGTTCTGCAGGATCAGATCGAGTTGCATCGAGGCGACGGCGGCGACCACGAGCAGGTCGAGCGCGAGGCCCATGATGCGCTGGAACGTGCCCCGGTCGAACCACGCCGAGGCACCCATGCGGTCCGCCGCCAGTTGAATCAGCATGCCGCCGACCATGGCCAGTGGGAACAGCGGGAAGCCCTGCAAAGCGGGATGCAGCGCCCGGACACCGAGCAGCATCACCCATCCTGCGAGCACGGCAAGTGACGCCACGGCCACGTGCAACGTGAACGGCTCCAGTACCACGGAACTGACGGTGCCCATGGCGATGGGCCGTCGTGCGTCGGCAGGCACGAAGCCCGAGGCGTGCTGCGGCATGCCGCCCGCCCCCGTGCTGCCAGTCTGCGTGGTGTCGCCGCGGCGGACGCCGCGCTGGATGAGAGCAACGCCCCCCAGCACGCCCACGACCAGCCCGATGGTGGCAGACATCTGGCCAAGGGCCGCGCCGGCGGGGAAGCCCAGGTCGGTGAACACACTGGCCATGGCGCTGGCCGTGCCGTGGCCGCCCGAGAACCCGACCTCGATCAGACAGGAGAAGAGCGCGGGCACGCCGAAGAACGGCGTGAGCACGAGCCAGGTCAACAGCAAGCCCACGACGTATTGCCCCAGTGCCCCGGCAAGTGAGAAACGCACGAGCGGGCCGCCCAGCCGGACGATCGTGAGCGGCGACGGCACGGGCGTCCCCAGGAACAGGCCGGCAAACACGAAGTTGATGAGGACCGACGGCAGACCCGCCCACAGTGCCATGAGGTCGTGCGGCACGACGTCGATGCCGTACGGTCCGGCGGCCACACCGACGAAGCCGCCAATCAGCGACACCGGCAGCAGCAGTCGGGCGAGCAGAGGGACGGCCAGGCGCAGCGCCAGTCCCGACACCAGCAGCAGGCTCAGTCCACCGAGTGCCAGTAGGAACATCATGGGCGGTCGCCGAGGAGCATACGCTGGAAGTGGGGGGCCGATTGCGCGTTCACTGCGGACATGCGCTAGATTGGCGCAGACGAACCGTGGACCCCCGCCACTTGCTCCGTCGTCTCCTGCTCACTCTCGTCATGGGCGTGCTTCTGGCTCCGAAGGCGCACGCGGAGCCGCCGAGCCGGGTCGTGGCGCGTCTGCAGGCCGATGTGGCCGTCGTGCAGGCCTTTCGGCCGGCCTATCCGTTCTGGCAACACGTCTTCTCCATTCCCGATGGGCGCATCGTCTTTGGCAGCGAGCGTGACGGTCGGCTGGTGGCGACCTTCCCGTCAAAGGGCGACTGGGGCAGCCAGGCGGTATGGGCCGAACCCGGGCTGGCCGCGTCGCTGTCGGGCGTCGTGTGGCCCCTGCGGCTCGACGACCGGCGCGAGCTGGTGGCGCACCGGCTCACGCTCACGACGGGCCCCCTGATCCACAACCCCACCCGCGGGCAGTTCCTGTTGCCGAATGTGCCGCGCTTCGGCCCCTTCCTGGCGGAATGGAGCCTCATCTACGAGCGTTTCGGCGTGCCGGCTGACGTGGGATTGTCGCAGGCCATTCTCGAATCCGGATTGAATGGCACCGCCCGGTCGCGCGCCAACGCCCTCGGTCTGTGCCAGTGGTTGCGTCGCAACTGGCAGGCGCTCGACCACTTGTCACCTGCCGTGATCGAGGCGTTCAACCAGACCACGCAGGCCCCCTACTGTGCGGCGTACCTGTCGATTCTCGGCACGATGTACGGCAGCTTCATCCCGGCGCTGTCGGAACATCACTCCGGTGGCGTGAACGTGGGGCGTGCCCTCATCAACGGCGAACGCCTGGGCGGATCAACGACCCGCGAGCAGTACTTCATGGGGTCGCAGTTTGCGCGCGACCTGCGCGCGGTGGATCTGCGGGGCTATCGCGACTTGTACCGTACCTATGGCCCGCGCTCGTTCCGGTACGCCGAGATGGTGTTTGGCAACACCGTCGTGGTGACGCGGATTCGTGACGAGGTGCCGCAGGAGCGCATCTTTGCGACGCGCGCAGCCAGGCCCATTCCCATGGGTGAGATCACCGGCCGCACGCACCTGACGGCAGCCGAAGTGCTACGCTTCAATCCCGCCATGCTGCGTCAGGTACCGGCGCACGCAAATCTCTACCTGCCGGTGCGCGTGCCCGAGTTCGGCGACGACGTGGCCTTCTGGCACCAGCCGGCCAGTGCGCCGTTTGCCGAGGCGCTGGACGCGTTTCTGCAACTCGACGCGGGCGCCCAGCGCTGGCTCGACGCGTCGTTCGAGCCGGTCCTGCAGGTACACCGCCGCCGGTTCGAGGCCACGGGCACGGAAGAAGGCACCGTGATGGCTGCGGTGCTGGCCTACGTGATCGGGGATCTGCGGACCAGCCGTCGCGCCGCCATCCTCGACGACTTCCGCTCGAACGGGCGGATCCTCGACTTGTTCAAGCGCGGCGCCGCCGAGTTGGGCGTGTCGCTGTCGAGCGGTCAGCGCTAGCCCTTCGCACCACTCGGCGCGGCCGCGAAGCCTTCGCGCTTCATGCGCCCCCATGAGTGGTCACCCTGCAGGTAGCGCACGAACGCCTTGAGCCGGAACCACACCGTTACCTGCCGGTAGCCGAACGGTTCGATGAACGCGAAGAACACGAGACGCAGGGTGTCGCTCGTGTGCCGGTAGCGGTGGAAGCTCACTTCTTCCATCAGGATGGCGGCCAGGGACAGCAACGTGCCGAAGAGATACGCCGCGGCGAAGAAGGCCAGCGCGAACCTCGGTTCCAGCACCCCGGTCAGCGTGCACAGCACGGTGATCACCAGGCCGAAGGCCTCCACCACCGGGGCCAGCATCTCTGCGATCAGGAAGTACGGCATGGCGATGAGCCCCATCGCGCCGTAGCGCGGATTGAAGAGCACGGTGCGGTGTGCCACCATGGTGGCAATGAGCCCTCGATGCCAGCGTTCGCGCTGGCGGCCGAAGACTGCCACGGAGGTCGGCACCTCGGTCCACGCGACCGGGTCGGGAATGAACACGACCTTGCCGGGTTTGCCCTGTTCCTTCAGATAGCGCTGCAGGCGCACGATGAGCTCGAAGTCTTCAGTGACCGTGCTCGTGGCGTAGCCGAGAATCTCGGTGAGGTAGTCGCGACGGAACAGGCCGAACGCGCCCGAGATGATCAGGTTGCCGCCGAGCAGGTTCCACCCCAGCCGCCCGAACAAGAACGCGCGCAGGTACTCCACCGTCTGGATTCCCGAGAGCCATCGTCCATCCACGCGCGCATCGATCACGCGGCCGTCATCGACCGTGCACGAGTTCACGACGCGAATCGTGCCGCCGACCGCCGCAATTTTCTGATCGAAGAGAAACGGCCGGGCCAGACGCAGCAACGCGTCTGGTTCGATGAGCGTGTCGGCGTCGCACGCCAGCACGTAAGGGAAGCGCGCGGCGTCGAGGGCCACGTTGAGGGAGTCGGCCTTGCCGCCGTTCTGCTTGTCGACGACCAGGAGCTTGGACCACGTGCGCGAGCGGTAGTACGCCTTCACGCGCTCGGTGCGCAGGCGGCGCATCACCGCGGGTGGCACTTCGTACAAGTCGTAGGCGTCGTGCAGCTTCTGCAGCGTGTCGTCAGTCGAGCCGTCGTTCACGAGCACCACCTCGTAGTACGGGTACTGCAGCGTGAGCAGCGAGCGCAGACTGTCGACGATCGAGACCGACTCGTTGTGGGCCGGCACGAGAATACTCACGCGCGGTACGGCCGACGACGTGAGACTGCGGGCCAGCACGTCTTCACTGCCGAAGCGCCAGTGCGCGAAGAGCTGAGGCGCGGCGAGTATCAGCAGCAGCGCGAAGAACGAGTTGACGAGGAACATGTACCACAGGATGCTCAAGTCGGCGAACCGCACAGCCGCTGGGAACCAGTCGTGAATGAGCAGCTCCACGACTAGACCTCCGACATCTCGATCACTGCGGCCGACGACAGTCCCGCCACCAGGACCGACATGTCGCGCGCCAGCGCGTCTTCGCCACGCGTCACGACCAGGAGCGCCTCTCGTGCGTCGCCGCCGATCTGCGCCAGCGCGAGTGCAGCACGGTAGCGTACCCACCACGAGCGATCCCGCACGGCCTCTGCGAGTGCCGCAGTGGCCTGAATGACCCGGAGCGCGCCAAGAGCGCGCGCGGCCTGGGCGCGCACGCGCCAGTCGGCATCAGCCAGTAGCGCGAGCAGCACGGGCACGGTCTCCGGCTCCGCGAGCCGGCGCAGGGCTCGCGCCACGTGCAGCCGCACTTCGGCGCGGGGATGCGACGACAGCTCGCGCACGCGGGTCAGCGCCTCTGGACTGGCCAGCGCGCCCGAGGCGTCAATCCACGCGTTGAGCGAGTCAGGCGGGGCATCTGAGAGTAAGCGGGGGAGCAGCGCAGCCGCGACCACGCGCGGGTGCCGCGCGAGTGCCGCGAGCTGATAGGCCTGCACGGCATCCTGGCGCTGCGGCAGCCCGTCGAGCTCGATGTCCACGAGCTGTCCGCCCAGACGCGCGGCCGCGTCGATCGCCACGAGACGCACGGCCGCACTGCGGTCGTTGAGCAGCGCGGCGATGAGCGCCTGGTCGCCGTCGCCGCCCACGATCGACAGCAGACGCGCGGCGTCGAACCGGCGCCACCACATCCGCGACTGGCCGTGGCGCAGCATCTCGCGCACCCAGGTCTCGTTGCGCAGCAACGGCGCCAGGGTCTGCTGGCGCTGGAACGTGAGGTACGGCGTCGCGAGCCGGGCCACGCTGCGGAACGCCACTCCGGGCGCCAGCCGCCTCAGCAGCACGACGATCTGATGCACGTCGGCGTTCTCCACGAGCCACCCGTGCAGTACGGGCTCGAGCAGCCGGACCCCCGCCTCGACCGCGCGCGCCCGGGCCGCCAGATGCACGCGCAGCACTACCAGCCCGAGCAGGCACGCCAGGATCAGCGTGCCTTCCACGATGAGCGCGACGACCAGCGTGTCGAGTGTCATCAGGACGTCTCGCAGCGCGTCGAGATGGAAGTCCAGCGCAGGAGCTTTGCCATCAGCACGCGCACGTTGAAGGGCTTGGCCAGATGGTCGAGCGCGCCGGCCAGCAGGGACCGCACTTGCACCGACTCGTCGGCATGCGACGACAGCACGACGATCAGGAACGTGTTGGGCCGCTCGACGCCGAGCCGCTCGAGGATCGCGTGCCCGTCCACGCCAGGCAGGTCCACGTCGAGTACCACGACTGTGGGGTGGATGCCGATGGGCATGGCGAGCAGTTCCCGCAGCAGCACCGTCCCCGAGCGGAATGCCACGTGCGGCAGTCGCGCCTGGTCGAGCGCGAAGGCGAGCATGCGGGTGAGCGAGGGGTCGGCCGTGGCCAGAATCACCGGACGGCACGGCGCGCAGGGCGCCCCCGCCGTGGCCAGCCCCGCGGCCGGCGCAATGGGGCTGCGCCTGAGGCGAATTGCGGGAACGGCAGTGGGCCGGGCGCGGGACCGCCTCGGCGTCGCGGCGACGGTGCGAGCCGGGCGCCGGACGGTGGTGGCCCCGAGCAATGGAAGGCGAGACTGTTTCAACGCAGACGGGTCCCTGCTTGGGAATCGGCCCGGTGGGGTGCGTCTTCAATCGGCCAGCGTCCGGACTCACGGCGCGACCCTCCCGCACCGATATGTACCGCGGTGTCTGTCGAGCCCCCGCGCCCCAGGTTCTGGGCCATACGCCCGCTGCCACGACGCATGACGCGGCCGCTCTCGTACGCCGTGCTGGCGGCGTGGGTGGTGTGCATGGGCGTCCTGGTCCAACGCGCCTATCTGCAGGCATCTGGCGCCAATCTGGCCACGGATCTTGCACGGTATGGCACCGCCGCTCAGTGGCGCGGCATGTACTACCGCGGCGAGAAGGTGGGTTTCACGGTGGGGCAGACCGTGGCCACCGACGACGGCTTCGAACTCCAGGAAGACGGTCGCCTGCAGATGTCGCTCCTTGGTGCCACGACCCCCGCCGCCATCAAGACGACGGCGCGCGTGGACCCTGCCTTTGCCCTGAGGTCGTTCGAGTTCTCGCTCGACCCCGGTACCGGCCCGCTGCAGCTCTCGGGCACCGTGGACGGCTTGACGCTCACCATCCGAATCACGTCCGGCGGCAGCACGCGTACCGAAGTGCGCACGTTGAAGGAGCCGCCGGCACTGATGCTGAACCTGGCCCGCCGACTCGCCAATGGCGGTCTCACGGCCGGTGCCCGCCACGAGCTGATGGTGTTTGACCCAGCCACGCTCAGCAACGCGCCCGTCGTCATCGAGGTCAGCGGCCGTGAAATCGTGCTGGCCGGAGGACGTCCTCTTCCGGCCTTCAAGGTGCACCTGGGTTTCTCGGGATTGACGACCACGGCCTGGATTACCGACACCGGCGAGATCGTGCGCGAGGAAAGTCCTCTCGGCCTGATGTCGGTGCGTGAGACACCGGAACAGGCGCAGGCGATGGCCGTATCGAGCCGCGTCCGGTCGGACATGCTCCAAGCCGCGGCCATCGTGCCTACCTTGCGCCAGGCCGTGACCGAGCCCACCGATGTGACGCGGCTGCGCGTCGAGTTCAGCGGCGTGGACATGTCGCGCTTCGCGCTTGGCAGCAGCACGCAGACTTTCGACGGCCGCGTGCTCGAGGTGCGCGACCCGCGCGCCTTGGTAGCCGGCCCCGTCGATCCGGACCTGGCGCGGTTCCTGCGGCCTGAGACGTTTCTCGAAAGCGACGATCCGGTCGTGGTGGCCGAGGCCGAGCGCCTCGTCACGGGCGTGACCGGCACGAGGGCCCGGGCCGAGCGCCTCGTGCGCGCGGTGAACAGCCTGCTCGACAAGAAGCCCACCATCAGCGTGCCGTCGGCGCGCGAAGTGCTGCGCACGAAGGTGGGCGACTGCAACGAGCACACGGTGCTTTACGTGGCGATGGCCCGCGCCCTGGGGATTCCCGCGCGAATCAATGTGGGCCTGGCCATGGTGCGCGGCGCGTTCTACTACCACGCGTGGCCCGAGGTGTGGATCGATGACGGCCCCACGCGAGGCTACTGGTTGCCGGTTGACCCCACCTTCAACCAGTTCCCTGCCGACGCGACACATCTGCGTCTGCTGCAGGGCGGGCTCGACCAGCAGGCGGCGATTCTGCCGCTTATCGGCCAGTTGAAACTCACGGTGCTCGAGGCCCAGATGGACCCCAACAGCACCCAGCTGATCGTGGGACGTGAGGTCAGCGACGCGGCCGACACACATCCCCTGTCGTTCTCCCTGCCCTCGCGCCAGCCGTGCGGCTGCTGGGCCTCACCCTGCCGAGGAACGCCATGATTGCCGTGCACGACCTGCGCAAGCAGTACGGGGACTTCACGGCCGTCGACGGCGTGTCACTCGACGTGCAGGCCGGACAGATCCACGGGTTCCTCGGCCCGAACGGCGCCGGCAAGACCACGACCATCCGCATGATTGCGGGCCTGCTCAAGCCCACGAGCGGCCGCATCCTGGTCGACGGTCACGATACCGCCGTAGCGCCGGAGGCCGCGAAGGCGGCCCTCGGCTTCATCCCGGACCGGCCGTTCATCTACGAGAAGCTCACCGCGAGTGAGTTTCTGCGTTTTCACGGCGGGCTCTACGGCATGGACGATGCCGCCGTCGACACCCGCATCGGCGAGATGCTGGACCTGTTCGAGCTGGCGCGTTGGCGCAATGAATTGGTCGAGAGCTTCTCGCACGGCATGAAGCAGCGGCTCGTGATGAGCGCGGCGTTCATGCATCGGCCCAAAGCAGTACTCGTGGATGAGCCCATGGTGGGTCTCGACCCGCGCGGCGCGCGACTGATCAAGGACGTGTTCCGCAAGATGAGCGAACGGGGCGTGGCCATTCTCATGAGCACCCACACGCTCGAAGTAGCCGAGGAGATGTGCGACGTCATCAGCATCATCCTCAAGGGCACGATCATCGCCCACGGCACGGTGGCCGAGCTTCGAGCTACGGCCGATCCTGCCGAGAACAACGAGCTGACGGCCGTGTTCCTCAAGCTCACCGGCGGCAGCGGCTTGCAGGAAATCGACGAGATCGTGTGATGGCAGTCGACGCGATCGGGGTGCGGGCACCGCGTGCGTTTCCATTTCTGCTGCTGCCGGCATGGTGGGCGTCGCGAAACCGCTCGAGACGCCGCGAGCGAGGCGACGCCCTGCGGGCTCTGGTCTTCGGCGCCATCGGTCTCGGCGTGATGGCGGCGCTGGTGTTCGGTGCGTTTTGGGTCACCTATCAGGCGGCGCAGTACGCCGAGCTTGGCGACTACCTCATTCGCATCGGCCTGTCGTGGCTCTTTCTCACGTTCCTGTCGTTCCTGGCCTTTAGTGGCGTCGTCTCGGCGCTGTCCACGTTCTTTCTCTCGGACGACCTGCGGCTGATGATGGTGGCGCCGGTGTCGGCCCGACGGGTGTTCATGGCCAGGTTTGCGCGCACGCTGGGACAGGCTGGCTGGATGGTCGTGGTGTTCCTGGTGCCGGTGCTCACGGGCGTCGGTATCGCCAAGTGTGCGCCGTGGTCGTTTGCGGCCGTGGCCACCCTGACCGTCGCGCCGTTTGTCGTGATCCCGGTGGGTCTGGGCACGGCGGTGACGCTGATGCTCGTGAACGCGTTCCCTGCCAAACGGGCCCGCGACATCCTGATGCTGATGGGCCTCGTGTTTGCCACGAGCCTGGTCATCCTGCTGCGCGTCATCCAACCGGAGCGGCTGCTGCGGGTCGAGTCGATGCCGGTCGTGACCGACTTCTTCGCCACGCTGCAGTCGCCCGTGACGCCCCTGCTGCCGTCGTTCTGGGCCGGTGAAGCGATCTTCGCGGGGCTGCAGGGCGGGAGCGACTGGCTGCACGTGGCGGCGCTCTGGACGACCGCGGCCGCGGTCACGATTGGCCTGGCCGCGGCATTCGAGCGATGGCACTTTGCCGGTTACAGCAAGTCGCAGGAAGCACGAAAGGCACGCTTTGCCGAGTGGCGGGTGATTGACAGCGTGGCGCGCGTCTTGCCGCTCTCGCCGGTGCGCCGGCAGCTGTTCGTCAAAGATCTGAAGGTGTTTCTTCGCGACGTCAGCCAGTGGTCGCAGCTCCTGCTGCTGGTGGCGCTTGTGCTGGTGTATCTGTACAACTTCCGTGTGCTCGACCTCGACCGCATTCCCTACATGAGCGGCGTCATCAAGAACGCCTACGCGTTTCTGAACCTCGGCATGGCCGGGTTCGTGATGGCCACCGTCACGGTGCGCTTCGTGTTTCCCGCCGTGTCGGCGGAGGGGGCGGCCTTCTGGATCATTCGCACGGCGCCGATCTCGCTCGAGGACTTCCTGTGGTCGAAGTTCTGGACGGGCCTGGTGCCGGTGCTGCTGCTGACCGAATGTCTGACGATTGCGGGCAACGAGTTTCTGGGCAGCGACCCTTTCCTGAAACAGCTGGCGGCCGTCGCGGTGGCGTTCATGGCGTTTGCGCTGGTCGGCCTCGCGGCTGGCTTGGGCGCGCGCTATCCCCGGTTTGCGGCCGACAATCCCAGCCAAGTGGCCGGCTCGTACGGTGGCGTCGCCTTCATGGTGCTGGCCGTGCTCTACGTGCTGCTGATGATTGGACTGCTCGGCTGGCCGTCGTCGCTGTATCTGGTGGCGCAGACGCGGAACCGGCCGCTGACGAGTCCGCAGCAGTGGATGATGGCCGCGTCGTTTGGCACGGCTGCGATCATGAGCATCGCCATCTGGCTGCTCGGAATGCGCAGCGGCGTGACAGCCCTTCAGCAGATGGACCGCACCCCGAGCTAGCGCCATGCTGGTGTGGCCACCCGCCGTTCGCGTTCGCGCGCTCCTGTCGGCGCTGGCGCTCGAGGCGGCGCTGGTGGCGTCGCTGCTCACGGCGCTGGGTGTCCACTCGTGGCTAGTGTGGCCGCTCACCGTGTTGCAGCTCCCTGGCTGGCTGGTGGCGGCCGCCGGCCTGTGGCCGTTCGGACTGGCGAGCGGTCCGCCCAACGCCGTGTTCACGTCGGTGATGAGCATCGTCAATGCCGGCGCCATCTATGCGGTGTTGCCCGCGTCGGAAGCGGGCCGGCCGGGATCGAGCCGCTGGCCGTGCCGCTGCAGCCGGCGTGGGCCCTGGTCTACGCGTCGCAGTGGGTGTTCTCGTTCCTGCCGGTGTTCATCGTGCGCGGGGCGCCACTGCGCCGTCGGGCGGTACTGGCGTACCTCACGATGGTGAGCGTCGCCTACGCCGGCTTCCTGCTCTATCCGACGGTGGCACCACGTCCGAGCCAGGTGGCGGGCGACGGCTTCTTCGCGTGGAGCCTCAGGGGCGTGTACGGCATCGATCCGCCGTACAACTGCTTCCCCTCTCTGCACGTCGCCTATTCATCCCTGGCGGCGCTCGTCGCCTACCACGTGCATCGCGGCGTGGGACGCGCGGCGGTGCTCTGGGCCGCAATCATCTCGGTGTCCACCCTCTTCACCAGGCAGCACTATGTGGTGGACATCGTAGCCGGCGTGGCCATCGCGTACGCGGCCTATGCGCTATTGGTGCGGCGCGCGCCACGCGCTGGCAGTTCCGGGCATCTTCGGCGCGCTGGTTGCCTGCGCCTGGGCGGCCTACCTCACACGCTGAGCCGACGCGTGCCTGGGCTCGAGCCCCGTGTCCGAGCAGGAGCCCGTACAGCCCAGCGATGTTCGGATGATTGAGCGACGCGAGGACCTCCGTCCCCGCTGGAACCTGGCCAGGCGATCAGGATCGTCTGGCAGCCCCCAGGCTCGCTAGGCCTTTTGCCGGGCGATCCAGTAGTCGCGAAAGGCCCTCAAACGCGGAAGGCTTTCGCGGTCCTTTACTCGATTGGCGGCGGTCTTGCTGGCAATGATGTCGTCGGGATGACACACCGGAAATCCCTCGACGTCGACCCGTCGGGCCCAGGCGTCGGTGAAGCGCTCGATGCCATCAGGCGCGAAGACGAGATCGACGTCGAACGGACCGCTGCGGATCTGGACGAAGTCCTTGCCACGCTCGATCTCAGCGGCTTCGCCCTCCGTCAACGAAAACGCGAGGTCGCGCAGGGCCGCCACAAGAGCGCGGCCGTTGCCAGGCGAGCGTTCCGGGAAGAGGTCGGCATCCTGGGTCGTGTCTGGATACCCCAACAGGATCGCGCCGGACTTGCCGATGAAGAGGTATCGCACGTCGTGTCGTGCGAAGGCGTCTCGAATTTCGAGGGCTTGACGGTATTCAAACCCGGCCATAACCAAGCCACGCGGGCAACTGCCGTTCGCACCAGGCTCGGTAGTCGGCCAATGTGTCGAACGCGCGAAATCCGCCGTCGTCGAGTCCCGGTTTGTGGGTATGAATGAACGCGTAGCGAAGACGAAGCAGCAGCGGTCGCCGAGAGGCGGCTTCGAAGTCCGCCAGCCAGTCAGAAGGAATCGCGAGCGGTGTCTTGGTCGCCTCCATCGGTGCTGATCATACCCCGCATGCCCTTGCCCTCAGCCACGCCTGCGCCATAATCTGTGGCGCACGCGCAGCCGATGGCTGGAGGACGCACTTCTCGCAGGAGGACTCATGTTCCGTTCACCCGTTACGCCGTCACGCCGGCAGTTCCTGACGGCAGGGGCCGTCGCGATGTTCGGCACAGAGGTTGGCGCTGGCCGGGTCATGGCCGCCGGCCTGGCTCAGCGCGCGGAGCGGCTGAATCCACAACTGGCCTCGGTCAAGGCGCTGGTCTTCGACACCTTCGGCACGGTCGTCGACTGGCGCACGTCGGTGGCGCAGGAAGTCGACGCGCTGGCCAAGCGAAAAGGGTTGGCCATTGACGGGGCGGCGTTTGCCGACGCGTGGCGAGCCGGGTATGGCCCGAGCATGAATCGTGTCCGCACGGGCGAGCTGCCCTGGACCACGCTCGACCGCCTGCATCGCATGACCCTCGACAAGCTCCTGGTCGACTTCAAGGTATCCGGATTGTCGGAAGCCGAGATCGACGGGCTCAATCGGGCGTGGCATCGATTGCGCCCGTGGCCCGACGCCGTGGCCGGGCTCACGCGCTTGAAGGCGCGATTCATCATCGCGCCGCTGTCGAACGGCAACATCTCGCTCATGACCGACCTGGCGAAACACTCCGGCTTGCCGTGGGATTGCATTCTGGGCGCCGAACTCGCGCGCCACTACAAACCCGATCGCGAGGTGTATCAGTCTGCCGCGGACTTCCTCGATCTCGCGCGGGGAGACGTCATGATGGTCGCGGCACATCTGGGCGACCTGCGCGCGGCCAAGGCGGTGGGACTGCGGACCGCGTTTGTGACCCGCCCGCTCGAGTATGGGCCCAAAGGGAAGCCCGACCTGAAGGCCGACGGCGTCGATCTCTCGGCGACGGACTTCAACGATCTCGCCAGTCAGTTGGGGGCGTAGCAACGGCGATGCGGCTCTCGATGAACCGGCGCGACCTCTTGAAGGCGGCGTGTGGCGTGCTGGCATCGGCTCCGGCTCCGGCTTCGACGCCGGCGCTGGCCGCCACGCCGGTTGTCTCGTCGCTCATCGGCACCGGTGTGCCAGGGCTGACGGATCGACAGGTGAACAATCCCTATGGTCTCGTGTTTGGCCCCGACCGGGCGTTGTACTTCTGTGACCTGGACAATCAACGCATCCGCCGGCTGGACCTGAAGAGTCGTCGCACGACGACGATTGCCGGCGATGGGCAACGGGCGTATGCCGGCGACGGGGGACCCGCCACGAGTGCGTCGCTGAACATGCCCCACGAGATCCAGTTCGATGCCGACGGTCATCTCTACATCGCGGAGCGCGACAATCATGTGATTCGCAAGGTGGAGGCGAAGACCGGCGTCATCTCCACCTATGCCGGAACCGGCGCCCCTGGGTTCTCTGGAGACGGCGGACTCGCCACGCAGGCGCAGCTGCGTCAGCCCCACAGCATCGTGGTGGATGCGCGTCGGCGCCGGTTGCTGATCTGCGACATCGGGAACCACCGTATTCGGCACGTCAACCTGGCGACCGGTGTGGTTGACACCTACGGCGGCACGGGCGAGAAGCTGCCCACGCCCGATGGCGCCTCATTGGCCGGCACGCCGCTCAACGGTCCGCGGACCCTGGCCCTCGACCGGTTGGGTAATCTGTATGTCGCTCTTCGCGAGGGCAATGCCGTCTACCGAGTGGATGCCGCCACGCAGACGGTGCACCACGTCGCGGGAACCGGGGAGCAGGGCTACTCGGGCGACGGGGGCCCGGCGCGCGCGGCGCGACTGGCCGGGCCGAAAGGCCTCGCCTGGTGGCGCGACGTCCTGTATGTCGCCGACACCGAGAATCACGTGATTCGCGCGGTCGACCTGAAGCGCGGCGCCATTCGTACGGTGCTCGGCACCGGCCAGAAGGGCGATGGTCCCGAGCCTGATCCCCTTCGGTGCGCGCTGTCGCGGCCTCACGGCGTGCTCGTGGATGGTCGCGGCGTGCTCTATGTGAGCGACAGCGAGGCTCACCGCATCAGGACGCTGTCGTGAGCAGGGCGCCGGCAAAGGCGCTGTTCTTCAGCCTGCCGGCGCAGGGTCACGTGAATCCGTCGCTGCCCCTGGTCCGCGAGCTGGTGCGCAGGGGCGACGAGGTCGTCTACTACGCCACCGATCGCTTCGCCGGGCAGGTAGACAGCACAGGCGCCCGGTATCGCTCCTATCGAGACGCGTTTCTAGCCGACCTGAGCCAGTTGCCTTCGCAGACCGACGAGCTGTCGTGGCTGCTCATGAGCACCTCGGTGCGCGTGCTGGGGGCGGATCTCGACGCGTGTCGCCAGGAGCGTCCCGACTACATCCTGACGGATTCGCTGGCGCCGTGGGGCCGTTGGCTGGGCGCGATCCTGAAGGTACCCGTCGTGACCTCCGTCAGCACGTTCGCGTTCAATCGACATGTGCTCGCGTTCGGCCTGGCCCACGGCGTGCGACCCAAGAGCGCCAAGCGCGTGCTGGCGAAGCTGCGTCACATGAGCAAGGCGCTTCTGTTGTACCGGCGTCTGTGTCGAACACACGGCGTCAAGGGGCCTGGCGTGCTGAATTCGGTGATGGGGCATTCGGACTTGAACATCGTCTACACGTCGCGCCACTTCCAGCCATGCGCCGAGACGTTCAATGAGCAGTTTCAGTTCGTTGGTCCGATGACGTTGCGTGCCGAGACGGCGATGTTCCCGTGGGACCAGGTGCAAAGGCCTCGTGTGGTGTACGTCTCGCTCGGCACGCTCTTCAATGCGGACGTCGCGTTCTACCGGATGTGCTTCGAGGCGTTGGCCGGCGAGGACTATCAGGTCATCCTGTCGACTGGCCCGAACGTCTCCCTGGAGATGCTGGGACCGGTGCCGCCCAACTTCATTGTGGCCTCGCACGTGCCCCAACTGGCGGTGCTCCAGCGCGTGCAGGCCGTCGTGACGCACGGCGGCATGAACAGCGTCAGCGAAAGCCTCGCAAACGGTGTGCCCGTCGTGGTCATCCCTCAGATGGGTGAACAGGCCATCGTGGGACATCAGGTGGCGCACCTTGGCGTCGGATTGTGCCTGACGAAGGAATCGGTGACGGCCAAGTCACTGCGCGCGTCGGTGCGGCAGGTGCTCGAGGACGAGCGCTTCCGGACACAGGTCGCGGTGGCGCGCCAGTCGTTTCTGGGCGCCGGCGGGGTGGCGCGTGCCGCTGATGCGATTGCGGCGTTCACGGGACGAGCGCCGGCGTGACCGCCGTCACCTCGAGAGCGTGCGAGGCCGACGGTGTAGCGAGCCACCGGTCGGCGCCCGGTGCGGACGACCGGCGTACGCTACCATTCAGAACGATGTCCGCTTCGTCGGCTCAGGATTAGATTCCAGGTGCGCCAGTCCGTCGCTTTCATCATCCCCGTGCACAATGACGCCGAGCGTCTGGCCGCCTGTTTGGCCAGCCTGCCGCGAGACGGCGCGGTCGAGGTCGTGGTGGTCGACCATGGCAGCGTCGATGCGTCCCGCCGCGTGGCCTCCGATAGCGGCGCCAGGGTCTTAGCCCTGGAGCGCTCTGTCCCCAACGTCGCGTCGCTGCGGAACCAAGGCGCTCACGCGGTGTCGAGTGAACTCGTGGCTTTCGTCGACGCGGATCACACGCTTGATCCAGGGTGGTTGGCGGCGGCCCGCGTCGCTGTGACGCCGCCAGGCGTGGGTGCAGTGGGATCGCAGTACCACGGACCGGCCGAGGGCACGTGGGTGCAGCGCTGGTATGACGGATTCCGCGACCACAGCGCCGTACCCGGACCGACGGCCTGGCTCGGTGCCGGCAATCTCGTGGTACGGCGCGAGGCATTCGTGGCCGTCGGCGGATTCGATGAGTCCCTTGAAAGCTGCGAGGACGTCGACCTGTGTTTTCGCCTGCGAGACGCCGGTTGGTCCGTGGTGAGCGAGCCCGGCATGCGCAGCACCCACCACGGCGATCCGGCTACGCTGAGCCGGCTGTACCGCAGCGAGCTGTGGCGAGGGCGCGACAACATGCGAGTCAGCCTCCGCGAACGTCCACTCTCAGTTCGCAATACGCTGAGCGCGCTCACGCCGGTGGCCCAACTCGGGGCGTTTGTGCTGGCGTTGGCCGGCGTGGCTGTTGCGATGTCGGGATCGCGCGCGGGGCAGGCCGTCGCGGCCGCGGCCGCGGTCGTGATCCTGGCGCCCCTCCTGGCGAGGGCGCTGCTCATGTGGCGGCGCACCCAGGGACGCGCGCCCTATGGACTGGCCGGAGCGCTGGTCGTGGCGACCACCTATGACGTCGCGAGGGCACTGGCGCTGGTGTCTCGAGCCACTCATCATCGCCCTCGTGCGGCTGCCAGTGCGACTACAAACAGTCACAACCCCGTCGCTTGATGGTCAGCTCCCGCCCACCGTCCGATATCGAAAATCGCAGCACGTGGCGCCCTGCATGATCGTCTGGGTACGCGTCAGCGTCACATCCGAATTGAAGCCTTCGATGAGCGCGGCGTCGCGCTGGCACGACAGCACCTCGCCCAGTTCAGGAATGCCGAGCGCCAGGTACATCTCGGCGTAGCGACACCGCGTCACGTCGAAGGCGAAGCGCGCGGGCGATTCGTCAATGACTCGCAGGCGTAACGCGTCGTCCTTGGTCCATGGCCCGAGCGTCTGGGCAAAGCTGCCGAGCGACGCGTCCCCCCGGCTCGCGGCCATGGCGCGGCCCTGGTCGCGCGCGATGCCGGCGACGACGTCGCGCACGATGGCCACCACCTCGTCGCGGCCGAACCGCTGCCCGAGCGCGTCGATGATGGGCGCCAGGATGCGTGCCTCGATCTCGCGACGGGTCAGCACGCCGACGGTGTTCAGCCGGTCGACGCTCTCGGGGTCGTGCATCATCGTGTCTCCGCGCGTGGTGCGACGAGCCTATTTCCTGACATGGCGCTCGAGCATCTGCCGGCGCACCACGCCGCCGTAGACATTGCCGTCGGCGTCCACGCCGACGCCCTCGGCGCCCGCGTGCTCCACGGCCAAGGGCTCCAGGTCTTCGATGAAGGCCGTGACCGCGCCTGTCTTGGCGCTGCCGATGCGAATGCCCTTCTTGATGCCCGGCAACTCGTGCGCGCCGGTATCACGGCCTCCTGATTCCGAGTCGGCCACGTAGATGGTGTCGTCCTTGGTGATCACGATGCCGCTCGGACGTCCAAACTGCCGCCATTCTTCCAGAAACGTCCCACGCTGGTCGAAAATCTGAATGCGATTGTTCTCGCGGTCACCCACGAACAGGCGCCCCCGCGCGTCCATCGCCATCGTGTGCGGCTCGCTGAACTGGCCCGCGCCCGCGCCCTTCGTGCCCCATTCACTGAGGTACTTCCCGTCCTTGGTGAAGTGCACGACGCGGTTGTCCTTGCCCTCGCGGTGACTGTCGCTCACGAACAGGTCGCCGTTTGGCGCCTCGACGACGTCGGTCGGCTGATCGAAATGAGCCGGCCCCGAGCCGCTGACGCCCTTGGTGCCGAGCGTCATCAGCACCTGGCCCTGCGGACTGAGCTTGATGGCCTGGTGGCCGATGCCGTTGCCGCCGCGCGCGTCGGTCATCCACAGATTGCCGTCGCGATCGACCATGCCGCCGTGCGGGAAGTTGAACAGGCCCTGGCCAAAGCTCCGCAGCAATCGGCCGGTCTTGTCGAACACGAGGATGGGCGGCTCGGTGCGCGCTTCGCACGAGTTGTTCACGCAGCGGTGCACCACGAAAATCGTGCCGTCGGGCGCGGGTTCAATCGCGGTGACGGCGGCCCATGTCACGCCCGTGGGAAGCTGCCCCCAGTCACGCGTGGTCTTGTACGGCTGCGGCAGGTCGTTGCGCACCACCGTCTGCGCGAGCGCCATCGGGGACAGCGCCGCCAGCACGAGCGCCGTGGCAAGTACGGAACGCAGACTCTTTCGCACGAATCACCTCCACCGCCGGGCGCGGACGGCCGGAATTGTACCGCGTCAGAGGCGAGACGACTCGCAGGCCAGCCGGGTGGCGCGGTGACGAAAACGAAACATCGGAATCAGGGACCACGCCACGAGACGCCCGAACAGGGCGTTCACCACGGGGCCTCCGGGCAGCTCGAACGTCACGCGGTCGGTGAGGCGTGTCGTGGCAGAACCCAGCGCCTCGAACTCGTGCCGATGCACCCACGAGGCAAACGGTCCGGCAAGCTGCTCGTCGACAAACAGCTCGTTTGGCCGGTAGTCGGTGTGCGCGGCCAGCCAGCGAATCGGGCCGATGCGCAGGTCCACGCGCGCGCCGGCCCGGATGCCGCCCTGGCGGCTCACGACGTGCAGTGGCGGGAAGGGCGGACTGAGCAGGGCCAGTGCGTCGTCGCGCTCGTGAAAGGCGAACACCTGCTCGACTGGCGCCTGCACGACGAGCTGTCTCACGAAGGTAGGCACCGCTCCAGGGTACCCCGGCAGCGGCAGGGCCCCCCGGTGTATGCTTCGGCCGTCCAGGAGGTGCTCATGCGTAAGGTGCTCGTTTCCATGACTGTGCTGATGCTGACGTCGGCCGCGATCGGCGAGCGGGTGCAGGGCCAGCCGCAGCGCGAGGGAGCCTCACCCGCCGGGCCGGTCGTAGGCCGGTCGGTTGTGGCCACCACCCTTGGCATCGTCGCGGCGAGCCAGCCGCTGGCGGCCCGCGCCGGGGTGCAGATCCTGGAGCGCGGGGGCAACGCGATCGACGCGGCGATTGCCGCCAACGCCACGATTGGACTCATGGAGCCAACGGGCAACGGGCTTGGTGGTGACCTGTTCATCCTCTACTACGAGGCCAAGACCGGCACCGTCCACGGCCTGAACGCGAGCGGGTGGGCGCCGTCTGGCTTGACGCCCGAGTTCCTGGCCGCCAAGGGCATCACAGAGATGCCGCAGCGCGGCATCTACTCCGTCACGGTACCGGGCGTCGTTGCGGGCTGGGACGCCATGCGCACGCGTTTTGGCACCAAGGCGTTCCCGGAACTGCTGGCGCCTGCCATCTACTACGCGGAAAACGGCTTCCCCGTGTCCGAAGTGATTGCGGGCGGGTGGGCGCGTTCCGCCAAGATGCACAGCGAGCATCCCAACTCGAAGAAGACGTACCTCATCGACGGCGTGCGGGCACCCCGTGCCGGCGAGGTGTTCAAGAACCCCGACCTGGCCGGCTCACTGCGCCGCATCGCCGAGAAGGGCCGCAACGGCTTCTACACCGGGCCCACGGCCGAGGCCATCCTGGCGATCTCGAAAGAGCAAGGCGGCACCTTCACGGCGGCCGATCTTTCCGACTACCAGCCCGAGTGGGTCACGCCGGTGCAGACTGCGTACCGCGGCTGGAACGTCTACGAGATTGGCCCCAGCACGCAGGGCGTGGCGGCGCTCATGATGCTGAATCTCATGGAGCGCTACCCGATCGGGCAGCTCGGCTTCCACAGCCCCGATGTGATGCACGTCATGATCGAGGCGAAGAAGCTGGCCTACGCCGACATGTTGAAGCACGTTGGCGATCCCCGCTTCTCGTCGATTCCCACGGCCGCCCTGCTCGACAAGAGCCGGGCCACCGAGCGCGCTCGACTCATCGACATGACGAAGGCCTCGTGCGACGTACAGCCCGGGCGCCTCAACGGCGTGACCAACTCGCAGGGCAACGACACCATCTACATGTCGGTCGTCGACAAGGACGGCAACATCGTGTCGCTCATCCAGAGCAACTACAGCGGCTTTGGTTCGGGCATGGTCCCGTCCGGCACCGGTTTCATGCTGCAGAATCGCGGTGGCTTGTTCTCGCTCGAGAAAGGGCAACCCAACACGCTCACGCCGCGCAAGCGTCCGCTGCACACGATCATCCCGGCCTTCATGGAGAAGGGCGACGTGAAGATCGGCTTCGGCATCATGGGTGGCTGGAACCAGGGGCAGGCGCACGCGCAGTTCGTGTCGAACATCGCCGACCACGGGCTCACGATTCAGCAGGCGCTCGAGGCTGGCCGGTTCACGAAAGGCACCTTCGAAGGGTGCGACGTGCAGGTCGAGGCGCTCGTGCCCGAGTCGACGCGCACAGCGCTGACCGCGCGCGGCCATGTGGTGGCCACCGTGCCGGCGCGCACGGGGACGTTCGGGTACGGACAAGCCGTGATGAATGGCCCCGGCGGCGTGCACTTCGGAGCGTCGGAGCCACGACACGACGGCGCGGCGATGCCACAGGCGCCGGCCGTGTTCGAGACGACGGCGAAACCCAAGTGAGTCCGTTGCGCGAAAAGACCGTCGGTCGGCGACGGTTTTTGCAGGGGGCGGCGGCTGGTGCGGCGGGGTTGGTGGGCGCGTCTGGCGCCGCTGTCCCAGCGGCCGAGGCCGGCCAGTCCGCACCGCCCGCCGGCGCTGCGGCAACGACAACCGCAGCAGCCTCGCCGGCGCCAGACGTCTATCACACCGACCGACCCGGGTCGGACTACATGGTGGACGTGATCAAGTCCCTGGGCATCGAGTACGTGGCGGCGAACCCGGGCTCGTCGTTCCGCGCGCTGCACGAGTCGCTCATCAACTACGGCGGCAACACCAAGCCCGAGTTGCTCACGTGCTGCCACGAAGAGTCGTCGGTGGCCATGGCCCACGGCTACGCCAAGATTGACGGCACGCCGATGATGGTGATGGCCCACGGCACCGTGGGCCTGCAGCATGCGTCGATGGCGATCTACAACGCCTACGCCGATCGCGTGCCCGTCTACATCGTGATCGGGAACATCCTCGACGCGCAGTTCCGGCGCAGCGACGTCGAATGGACGCACGCCGTGCAGGACGCTGCGGCCATGGTGCGCGACTACACCAAGTGGGACGACACGCCGGCGTCGCTCACGCACTTTGGCGAGTCCGCCGTGCGGGCGTACAAGATCGCCACGACGCCGCCGTACGGACCGGTCGTGATCGTGGCCGATGCCGCGATGCAGGAAGAGCCAATTCCCGCCGGTGAGCGCCCGCGGCTCCGCGTGCCCCGCCTGACCCCCACCAGCCCTCCGGTTGGCGATTCCGGCGCCGTCTCGGAGTTGGCGCGCATGCTCGTGGCCGCCGAGAACCCACGGATCATCGCCGGTCGCGTGGCGCGCACGCCGAAGGGCCTGGAACTGCTCGTGGAGCTGGCGGAGTTGCTGCAGGCGCCCGTGCAGGACATGCGCTTCACGCTGCGCATGAACTTCCCGAGCCGCCATCCGCTCATGATGTCTCCCACCGTGCCCGTGACCGATGCCGACATGGTTCTGGGCATCGAGCATCCCGAGTTCTTCATGAACCTGAACGCGCTCACGCCCACGAACCGGATGGGCATGGAGGCGACGCCGCGCTACAAGCCCGGCACGAAGATCGCCACGATCTCGTCGAGCGATCTGCTGACGAAGAGCAACTACCAAGACGCGGGTCGCTACATCGAAGCCGACCTGGCGATTCCCGCCGACGCGGAGGCCACGCTGCCGGCGCTCATTGACGCGTGCCGTAAACTCGTGACGCCCGAGCGGAAACGGGTCTTCGAGACGCGTGGCGCGCGGCTAGCGGCCGACTCTCGGCGCGCGTACGAGCAGGCGCTGGAACATTCGTCCTGGGGCTGGGACGCGAGTCCCATTTCCACGGCGCGCTTGTCCGCCGAGATCTGGAACCAGATCAAAGACGAAGACTGGTCGCTCGTGTCGGACGTGTCGTTCATCAGCAGCTGGCCACACCGGCTGTGGGACATCACCAAGCACCACCAGTACATCGGGTGGTCGGGCGCCTACGGCATTGGCTACGGCGCGCCGGCGGCCGTGGGCGCCGCGCTCGCCAATCGCAGGCACGGACGGCTGAGCGTGAACATCCAGTGCGATGGCGATCTCAACTACGCGCCAGCCGTGCTGTGGACGGCCGCGCACCACCGCATTCCATTGCTCACCATCATGCACAACAACCGTGCCTACCACCAGGAACGGATGTTCATCGTCGACATGGCGACGCGCGCCAATCGCGATGTAGGGCGTGCCGGCATCGGGAACAACCTCGACACTCCGCACATCGACTACGCGTCGCTGGCCAAGGCCTACGGCGTCTATGGCGCAGGTCCGATCACGAATCCCAACGACCTGGGCCCCGCGCTGAAGCGCGCGATCGAGGTCGTGAAGCGCGGCGAGCCCGCGCTCGTGGACGTCGTGACGCAACCGCGCTGACCGAGGAGCACACGATGACCAGAGCCTTGTTCGCGTGCGTCGCGCTCGTCTTCTGGACGGCGGTGCCGCCCCTGCGCGCCCAGGTGCCAGCGCCCGCCGCGGCGGCGCAGACGCCGACGGGCAATGCGGAGAACGGCAAGCGGCTCTTCACCGAGAAGTCGTGCTACTTCTGCCACGGCACCGAAGGGCAGGGCGGCGTGCTCTACCCACGCATTGCCCGCGTGCAGCGTGGCCTCGACAACTTCGTTCGCTACGTGCGGCGCCCTGCGCGCATGGCGGCGTACTCAGACACCGTGGTGTCCGACGCCGAGTTGGCTGACATCTACGCGTTTCTGCGGGCGCTGCCGGCGCCGAAGGCCGTGAAGGACATTCCGCTGCTGGAGCAGATGCGCACGAAGCCGTAAGGCGGAAGTTTCAGCTTCGACCCGCTCGACGGGCGGGTCCTAACGGCGCTCGTCACCGCCAAGGCCGATACATGGTGCCGTAAAGAGTGACGACGACGTGGGGCATAGTCAATGAAAACTGACTGTAGCGTGCTCAATGTTCATGTTACGTAGTGCCGTGCTCGTAAACACAAGAGGTTCACGCTTTCGGTAGCAGGCTCAGGAAGGCACGCGGCACCACAAGCCGCACGCCTTCGTATTCACCGCTGGACAGCAGATCCGGATCGCCACTCACCACGAAGGCGGCCCGCCCCTCGACGGTCACCGCGAGGTACGTGTCGTCGTCCGGGTCCACGCTGACTCGCGCGAACGGTTGGCGGGCATCCACGAGATGCGCCAGCAGCACGATGTCTTCGAACCACAGGTGCGGCTCGACCGTGGCGCGGATGTACCTGCGCACCTTGGGAGAGGTGAGCGCCCTGAGCGTCTCTTCGATGATGTCGGGCGAGATCACGACTTCGAAGGCGTCGTCGCGCAGGAGGCGAGTGAGCAACTGCCCGGGCTCTCGGGACAGATCAAGGCGTTGACGAAAACGTTGGCGCCGAGGACAACTCGCAGCACGCCTTACTTCGATTGCCGCCTCGGACGAGCTTTCGGCGTGGGGGCCCACCGCCCGGCATCCAGGGCCAGCGTCTCTGCCTCGGCGTCAGCGAGGGGGCCACCGCGCTGCGCGGCCATCGCGTCCCAGGCGGGTCGCTTTGCAAAACGACGCATCTGCTCCAGCCGCTCCACGGGCACCAGGGCCGCAAGTGCCTTACCCTCCCGCGCGATGATGAACTCGTCGCGCCGAAGGGCTACCCGATTGAGCATGTCGCCGATCCGTTGGCGGACGAAGATGGTGGATACGGTTTCGGACATGGCCAACCCCTGCAGCCAATCTACTTGCCAGTGTTGACCGAGACAAGGGAGATGCAGCGAAGCTCGCTACCCTTACTGCTTCGTCGTTGGCGGTCGCCAGTTCTGCACGAGCGTGATGGACGACGTGGGTCCGTCGTCGACCAGCACATCGACGAGAAAGCGGCCGTCGAGCGCCACGTCGTAGCCAGCCCCGCCGCCGTTTTCGGGTCTGAGGCCCAGGCGCGCATCGAAGAGCGCCGTCGGCCGTCCGGGTGCAAGCGTCGCTCCGTCTGTGCTGATGGGCACCGCCATCAGCCTGTCGTCGGCTGCCAGGTAGTAGATCTCCTTGCCGTCCGGACTCCATCGCGCCTGCTGCCCGCCATCCACCGAGATCTGCCACTGTCCCCCATCCGCCGCAGGGAACGGACGCACGTAGATGTTGAACACCCCGGCGGAATCGGCCTCATAGGCCACCCACCGGCCGTCGGGCGAGAACGCCCCCATGCGCTCGTTCGCGCCGGTCTGCAGGATCGGGCGCGGCGTGCCGGGCCGGTCGCCGTCCACGGGCAGCACCCAGAGGTCGCGGCCGGTCTTCGGTTCCAGTCTGTGAAAGAGAATGAATTTGCCGTCGCGCGACCAGGAGTTCACGACGTTGCTGTTACGAGATGTCACAATCGGCAGATCGCCTCCGGTGCCGTTGGCCAACTTCCAGTACAGATCCTGCACACCGCTTCGCCTTGACTGAAAGACGATGCGACGCCCGTCTGGTGACCACAGTCCGTTGTCATCGTCGGCTGGATCGAATGTCAGGCGTGTCTCGCGGACCCCGTCGAGCACCCACACGTCGAGGTTACCGGCGGTTCCCCGGGCAACCGTGACCCGTTGCCCGTCTGGCGACACCCTTCCGCCACCGGCACCAGTCTCAACGGCAGATTCGTTACCCAGTGTGGCGAGC
>JANMDX010000045.1:0-15312 GCA_031376505.1 Acidobacteriota bacterium | reverse complement strand
TGGACGGCGGTGGCCGACACCGCGAAGGCCTGCTGCAACAACACGCTCGCGAACATGGGGCGGCCGGGCAGCTACGTGTGGCTGGGGCCGAACTGGTCGCGCGCCAGCTCGGCGCCGTTCCGGCTCTTCAAGGGCTACCCCACCGAAGGCGGCACGCGCGTGCCGGTCATCGTCAGCTACCCCGGCCTGTCGACGCGCGGTGTCACCGACGCGCGCGCCCACGTGAGCGACATCATGCCCACGCTGCTCGATCTTGCCGGGGTGCCGCATCCAGGCACCGAGTTTGACGGACATGCCGTGGCAACGATGACCGGAGTGTCGCTGAAACCGCTGCTCGATGGCACCGCGCCGTGGACGCGCGCGCCCGACGAGGTCGTGGCCGACGAGCTGATGGGCAAGCGCTTCGTCTCGGAAGGCGCGCTGAAGGCCCTGTGGCTGCCGCGCCCGCACGGCAACGCCGGCTGGCAGCTCTACGACCTGGCGGCCGACCCGTCGGAGCGGACCGATCTGGCCGGCGCGCGGCCGGCGGACCTTGCGCGGCTCCGCGCGCACTGGGACGACTACGCGCGACGCAATCACGTGATCCTGCCGACCTGGGTGTCGGGCTACTGACCAGCCGGCCACCGCCGTCGACCCCGTGCCGATCGGCGCACGCCGCGCATATAGTGGGCACATGCGCAGACTGATTCTCGCCTTCATGCTCGCCGGCGCAGGCGCGGTCTCCATATCGGCACATCACTCGACCGGCATGTTCGACATGGCCCATCCCGTCACGGTCACTGGCACGGTCGCGTCGTTTGACTGGGTGAATCCCCACTGTTACATCCGGATCGACGTGAAGGACGCATCCGGCACGGTGGAACGGTGGGACGTGGAAACGCACGCCATCAGCCTGCTGTCGCGCAAGGGCTGGACGCGCACGTCGTTTGCGGCCGGTGAGGTCATCACCGTGACCGGCGGACCGCTGAAAGACGGGCAGAAGACGATGCGTCTGCTGCGGGGCACGAAGGCGTCGGACGGCTGGAAGTTCTACGGCGACGACTTCAGCACGGACAAACCTGCGAAGCCGGGCGCGCGGTGATGCGGCGCGGCCTGTTCACGGGACTGGCGGCGCTCGTTGGCGCGACGGCCGTAGCCTTTCTGGCGGCGGGCGCCGTTGGCGCCTGGGCGGCTGCGGCGCAAACAGCCGGACGGCCCCAGGCGTCGGGACGGGATTTCTCTGGCGTGTGGATGCCGTCGCACTGGTATCACCTGCTCGGTGGCGGCGACCCCGGTAACCTGCCTCGCAACACGTTGTTTTCGTTTCCCCTGCCCAAGGCCGTGTCGGAACGCGTGGCGCTGCTGACACCGTGGGGCCGCACGCGGCTGGCGGCGTGGACGCCGGAGAACGATCCGGATGCGCGGTGTCTCTCGCCCGGCGCGGTCCGCTCGTATCAGTCGCCCTATCCCATCGAGTTCCTCGCCACGCCCGGACGCATGACCATCCTGTTCGAGTATCAGCACCTGGTCCGGCGGGTGTTCATGGATGGCCGCGTCCATCCCAAAGACTTCGACATCGCGCCGATGGGTCATTCGACGGGCCGGTGGGAGGGCGACACCCTGGTCGTCGACACCGTCGGACTTGCCGACACGACGCTTCTGAACGCGACTGGGCTGCCGCACTCCGAGCAGATGCACCTGACCGAGCGCATCAAGAAGATCCTCGGCGGCGACGTGTTCGAGATCGAGTTCACGATCGCCGATCCGGTGGCCTACACGGCGCCGTGGAAAGCGACGAGCTACTACAAGCGCGACCCGGCCGGGCAGCTCATCGAGTACAACTGCGACCTGATCGTGGACTACCGCAAGCCAGGCCAATAGGCAGTACACCATGACCATCTCGCGTCTTGCCGGCGCCTGCTGCCTGCTGTGCTTGCTGACATCCAACACCCTTCTGGCCCAGCGCCAGCTGTCCTGGGACACGCTCGACGTCGATGCACAGCTTGACGCCGACGGGGTTCTTCACGTCACCGAGTTACAGACGATCGTCTTCACGGGCGACTGGAACGGCGGCGAACGCACGTTCAACCTGCGGCCGCGCCAGCAGCTGCAGTTCGAAGGGATGGAACGCATCGCGTCAGCCACGGGGGCACCGGCGCCGCTCACGCTTGACGGTGCGCTGGACCACGTCGACGAGTACGCGTTGACCAACGGTCGCACGCTCAGGTGGCGCAGCCGAGCGCCGTCCGATTCGCCGTTCTCGAATACGCGCATCAGCTACGCCCTGCACTACCGACTCTCCGGCATCCTTCTGAAGGAGGACGGGCGGTACGTCCTCGATCACGACTTCGCGTTTCCTGACCGCGTCGGCGACATCCGCCGCTTCGCGCTCCGTCTGACCCTGGACAGCGCGTGGCAGCCGCAAACGCAGCTGCGGGACAGCTACACGGCCGGCCCGCTCGTGCCGGGCCGGAGCTTCGTGCTCACCGTGCCACTGCTGTACACCGGCTCGGGATCGCCAGCGGCGCGCGATACCAGCCGTCCCGGTCCGGTCGTGGCCGCCGTTGCCACACTCGTCGGCGGGTTCGTGTTGGCGGTCATGGCGCTGCTGCTGCGAGAGCGTTCGCTTGGCCGCCTGGAGCCGATCCGAGCCGACCGTGTCGACGCCGATTGGATTCGCCGACACATCGTCGCCCACCCGGCGGAAGTCGTCGGCGCCGCGTGGGATCAGAACGTCGGCAAGGAAGAAGTCGTCGCCCTCATCGCGCGCCTCGTCGCGGAGGGAAAGCTGGCGAGCGCGGTTGCGCCCGGCGCACGGGGCGGGTTGCTCGAGCTCCAGTTGACAGCGGACCGGGCGACGTTGGAAGGCCACGAGCGGGCACTCGTCGACGCGCTGTTCTTCGATGGCGGCACCAGCACCAGCACCAACGCCGTCAAGGCGCACTACAAGGGCACGGGGTTCGATCCCGCAGAAGCGATCGCCGGCGGGCTGAACGAACGGGTCGCGGCGCTCCTGCCGAAGGGAGACAACCCGCGCGTGCAGTGGTGGCCGGGCGCGTACCTGTTCGGGGCTGGGGCCGTGTGCCTCTTTCAAGAAGTGCTCGCGAGCCCCGAGGTCGATCCGGCCGTCGTCATCGTCGGAAGTCTCGCGGCGGCGATCGCCGGTCTCGGGCAAGTCCCGGGGATCCTCTTCCGCCGGCGAATCGATTGGGGAATCGGGGCCCTGCTGGTCTCGCTGCTGGTGCCGGGTCTTGGCGTCGCCGGCGCGGTCTGGTTTCTCTGGAACCGGGTTGGCACTGGTGCGGTCGAGTGGTCGCTGTGGATGATTGTGGCCGTCGCCGCGTTCACGCTCTCGCAGGTGCTCCTGGCGACCACCGGTCTGAAGTCGCGCAACCATCGCGCGGCGATCGTGTTTCGCAAAGGGCTCGCGACCGGCCGGCGGTATTTCCAGACGGAGCTCGCCAAGAAACGCCCGGCGCTGCGCGACGAGTGGTATCCCTGGATTGCCGCATTCGGATTGACCGAGGAGGCGGATCGATGGGCAGTGGCGCATTCCTCGCACGACGACCGTTCGCCTGGCTGGCGTGGCTCGACAACGAGCACAGCATCGACGGAAGACTCGTCGTCCACGCCGGCGTGGACAGGGGCTGCGGGCGGTCGGGCGGCGCGGGCGGAGGCGCCACATGGGCGACGGCGGTCGCTGGCATGGCTGCCGGTGTGTCGGCGCCGAGTTCCAGCAGTTCGGGCAGCGGCAGCGGCGGATCGAGCAGCAGCGGATCGTCAGGCGGCGGCGGTGGTGGCGGGTGGTGAGAGTCGACCGCAGACGATCGCGGGCTCTATGTCCACACCACCGTCACGGGCAGGCGCTTGATGCCCGAGATGAAGTTCGATCGCAAGCGCGCCACGGGGCCGCTCACGCGGATGTCGGCGAGCGCCGGCAACAGCTCCTCGAAGAACACGCGCATCTCGAGTCGCGCCAGGTGCTCGCCCAGGCACTTGTGCGGGCTCTTCAGCCCGAACGCGAGGTGCTCGTTGGGCGTGCGCCGGATGTCGAACGCGAACGGCCGCGGGAACCGCCGCTCGTCGAAGTCGGCAGACAAGAACCAGATGAGCACCTTGTCGCCGGCTCTGATGGCCGCGCCGCCCAGTTCCATGTCCGCGACTGCCGTGCGGCGAAAGTGCATCGTCACCGAACTGCAGCGCAGCATCTCTTCGACGGCCCCAGGAATGAGGGCCGGATCGTCGCGTAGCGCCGCCAATTGTGCGGGATGCTCTAGCAGCGCCAGCATGCCGGCAGTGATCGAGTAACGCGTCGTGTCGTTGCCGGCGGCGATTAGCAGCGTGAAGAAGTTCTTGAACTCGTCTTCGCTGAGCGGGGCGCCGTCGCGCGTAGGACGCAGCAGCAATGAGATCACGTCGTCGGTGGGATGCTCGCGCCGGCGACGCGCCTGCTCGGCGGCGTAGGCAAAGAGTTCCAGACTCACGGGACTGCGAAATGGCAACAGGCGATAGGCCTCCGTGTCGGCCAGGCCCACGGGCGTCTCGGTCACTTCCGGATCGGCGTTGCCGATGAGCGCATCGCCGCGGCGCACGAGCCATGGCCCATCCTCGTCGGGCACACCCAACAGCGTGCCCAGCATGCGCATCGGCACCTGCCGCGCCAGCAGCGCTACGAAGTCGAAGGCTGTCTGCGCACGCGCCCCGGCAATCACCGACCGCGCCATGAACCGCAACGCCTGCTCGTACGAGGTCACTTCACGGAACGAGAACGGCGGCTGCACGAGGCGCCGATAGGTGGTGTGTGCCGGCGGGTCGAGCTCCATCATCGTGCGACGTGCCGCCAGCTCGTCGGGCTGCATGTCTTCGATGCGGATGCCCTTGGCCGACGAGAACACTTGCGATTGCCGGCTGACCGTCACGATGTCGTCGTAGCGGGTTACCGCCCACAGCCCGCGCCCGTCGGGCTCTGGCCACCAACTGACCGGGTCCGTATCGCGCAGTCGCTGGAACGCCGCGTGCGGCACGCCGTGCACGTAGACGTCGGGGTCGAGGATGTCGGCGTGGGCGTCGTCGGCCGGGACGGTCATACGAGCCAGTCCTTAGAGAAACGGCAGATAGGTCTGCAGCTCCCAGTCGGTGACGGCGGCGGTGAACTTGCCCCACTCGGCCCGCTTCACCGCCACGAACTGCGCCACGAGTTCCGGTCCGATGGCGTTCACAAGGGCGGTGTCGGACTCAAGCGCGTCGAGCGCCAGCGACAGGTTGTCGGGCGCGTGCCGCGACGTGCTCTGCGATGTCAGACAGTCCTGCTCTTCCGGCGCCGGCGGCATGAGTCGATGCGCCAGCCCCAAACGAGCGGCCTGGAGCACCGCGGCGGTCGCCAGGTAGGGGTTGGCGGCACCGTCCGACATCCGGTGTTCCAGGCGCGTGGACGCGCCGCGCTCGTGAGGCACGCGCACCGACACGCCCCGGTGGTCGTAGCCCCAGTTGGCCCAGTAGCCGGCCAGCTGCGCCGGTCGCAAGCGTTTGTAGGCATTGACCGTGGGCGCGCAGATCCCAGCAGTGGCCTCGAAGTGCGCAACCATTCCGGCGATGCAGTGCCGCGCCAGCGGTGACAACCCGTCAGCCGCCGTCTGGTCGTTCAACGCATTGGTGCCATCGGCGCCTTCAAGCGACAGGTTCACGTGGAAGCCGCTGCCGCCACGGTCCGCAAACGGCTTGCCGATGAAGGTCATCAGCAACCCGCGCCTGGTCGCCAGCTCGCGCGCCATGAGCTTGAACAGGAAGATGTCGTCGACGGCCTTGAGCGCGTCGTCGTAGACGAGCGTCAGCTCGAACTGCGGGGTGTCGTACTCCGAGTTGATCGACTCGATGGGCAGGCCGCAGGCCGTGGCCGTACGCATGATCTCGTCGATGAGGCCCACCGGATCCACCGCCGGTCCGGTACCGTAGACGTAGGCGGTCGGCGTGTCCCACTCCGTCCACCCGCCGTTGCCGTCTGGCTGCATCACGAAGGCCTCGAGCTCGATGCCGACCTTCACGCGGTAGCCGAGCGTCTTCCAGTCGTTGACGGCGTTCCGCAGCACGTGGCGTGGTGAGATGGCGAGCGGCTCGCCGCGGAAGAACAGGTCGCCGATGACCACGCCGGTATCCGCCTCCCACGACGGCCGCACCTGGTCCATGGCCAGCACGAGGTCGCAATCGGGCAGCCCTTCGAGCATCTTCGCGCCAGGCGCCGGCACCATCGTGCGATCGAAGTTCAGCGCGAAGAGCGACAGGCAGTGACGCGTGCCTTTGTGCGCGAGATGGGCCGGCAGATACTTGCCACGCGCCAGGCCCAGATGGTCGGGAAACAGCGCGCGAATACGTTGATAGTCGGTCACGGAACCTCCGTCGCCGCGGGCCAGCGAGCCGACACAGTGTAATGCGGGCGGTGCTCTCGGCCGCGGTCCTCGACCGGGCCGCGTTCCGTCAGCGCAATCTGGCGTCGAGCCGCATGCGGCCTTCCGTGCCCTGCGTGAAGAACGTCTCCCAGGCCGTGCGCCAGGTGTCGATGCGCGCGATGTCGGCCGGCGCCGGTGTGCTGCCCCGCTGCGTCAGGAAGATCCACGCCTGTCGCCAGGTCTTTGGCGACTCCGCCGACGAGGGCACGCGCGGCCCCAGCGCCGCAATGACGTCGCCGATCAGCACGTCGCGGCGCGTGCCGTTGAACGTGACGCCGACTTGGGGCGACGACGTTTTGTCTCTGCTCGGCACCACGTTGACCGGGCTCTCCACGTAGAAGAACGGCGGCACCTGGTCGGGTGGCACGAGGCCCATGATGTACTGATCGAGCCGGCTGAAGCGCTGCACGGCGCCGGCCGTGCGGAAGGCGCCGCCGCCCAGCGCCTCGATGTCGTTGCCTTCCATCACCGACGCGTCCGAGTCGAAGAAGAAGCTCCAGTGGGCGTCGTCGCGCCCGAGCAGTTCCGTCGATCGGCGGCGATTGGCGTCGAGGAACTCGACAAACGCCAGCCAGCGGTGTCCTGATTCCTGGCCGAGCAGACTGAGCACGGTGTCTTCGCCGAGAAACTTCTGCGTCGGACTCGCTGGGTATTTCAGGATGCGGTCCATGTTGACGACGCTCTGCAGTTGGCCCGCGCTGCCGAAGTCGCGCGGGTTGCCGCCGGTCGGCACGCCGATGCCCTGCACGGCGCTGGCCACCGTGAATTCCTGCGCGAAGGCTTCGCCGATGGGGATGAGGCGAGTCTCGCCCCAGAACACCAACTGGTCGTAGCGATCGGGGTGCGAGCCGTAGAAACGCTGCGCCGCCGACACGAGGTCGGCCTCAGAGCTGTCTGAGAAGCGTTCACCTACGGCCCCCGCGCCGCCGGCCGTCGGTCCATTCGCGCTCAAGTCCACGGGTGCATAGGCCTGCGTGTCGCCCGGCGACACACCGACCACCGCCGCACGCAGCGTCACCTCGCCGAACTTCAGCTCGACGGTGCCGTCGGCCTGAATGGTGGCTTGCGCCGACACCGTCTTGGCATCGTCGAAGCCCGGCACGCTGCACCACGTCACAGAGAGGCCCGCGGCGTCGGCCTGGGCGAAGACCCGTCCGCCCACCGAGGGGTCGAGGTCCGAGAAGAACGCGGCCACGCGCACGGCGCCGCCCAGAAAGCGGCCCACGCTGCGGCTCGTGCTGGCGTTGTCGCCTCGGCCGAAGGTGATGTTGCCGTCGGAATTCACGAACGCTTCAGAGAAGCTGCCGCCAAAGACGCCGAGGGCCGCTGGCAGGGCCACGCGCGCCGTGTCGTCGTCGCCGAGCGTGAGGCGAGTGCCAAGGTCCGAGCGGAAGGCCGCATCGATCTTCGTAACCTCGTAGCCGGCGCCGCTCCGGCGGAACCGAAGTCCGGTGTTGGCAAGGTCGAACGCGTTGGCCGTGAGAAAGATCGAACCGTCGTCTTCGATGACCGCGATCTCGCCGATGTCGACCGTGGCCGCCGGTGTCACCGGGTCGGACGCGTCGCGCGGTTCGACCAGCTCGCGCCACCGCCGCGCGCGATGCTTCCACAGCGCATCACGCGCATCGCCTTTCGTGCGTCCGCGCACGTTCTCGCGCTTGGCGGCGGCCTCGGGCGTGGCGTTGAAGGGCTGCGCCAGGTCGGCACCAGCGTTGTCGAGCGTCTCGGCCGCCAGCGCCGCGCCGCAGGCGTTCTGCGACGTGGGCGGGGCGGGCGTGCCACCGCCTGGCGGCGTCGAGCCGCCACCACCGCTGCCGCCACCGCATCCCCAACAGACAAGGGCGACGGCGACGGCGCTGAACCACAACGAAGGCGCGCGGGATGTGATCATGTCGGCCTCGTCAAACCCAACGGCATCGTGGCGGGAATGCCGGGCGACGCGACGACAGTATGGGCGAAGACCGGCCTACGACCCAAGCCGGGCCAGTGCCTTGGTCGCGCCGGTCACAAACGGCAGGTCGCGATCCGCCGTGCGCCAGAACGTCAACAAGTCAGCATAGGCGGTGCGCGCCTCGCTGGTGCGGCCCGCGGCCTCGAAGGTCTGGGCCAGCGCATAGCGCGCCACGCCTGGAAACGGCGACAGGTCGCGCCGGCCCTGGTCGCGCAGCCACTCGAAGTCGCGCACGGCGTCGTCGAAGCGGCGCGTCTCGAGCGCACACAGGCCGTGAAGGGCGACGCGGTCGGCCTCGCGCGAGTGATAGCGCACCGTGCCGAGCGCGGCCAGCGCGCCCCCGGCGTCGCCGCCGGCGTACTGCGCCAGGGCCTTGAGCGTGCCACTGGCCGCTCGGCCGTTGGCGTCGTCGGGCAGCCCCCTGAGCGCGACGGTCAGTGCGCGTTTGGCCGCGGCCGCATCGCGCAGCAGTGATGCCGCGACCACCCGTTCGGCGGCCGTGCCGTCGCCCGAGCCATCGCCGGACAGCCGGGCCAACTGGGCGCGCGCCCGGTCGGTCACCTGCAGCATGGCCAGCGACACGGCCATGTTGGCGCGATAGTTGGCCACCACCGCCGGAAGTCCCGCGGCGCCGAACACCCGCTCGAGTTCGTCGAGAGCGCGCTCAGCCTCGCGGACCTGCCCGCGGTAGACGGCCACACCCCACAGGACCGGAACCGATTCCTTCGGATCGTCGTGGCCTTTCGCCCACGCCACCTGCGCCGCCTCGAGGGCGGCGTCACCGGACAGCACGGCAATGGTCATCAGCAGCGCCCGCGCTTCCCCATCGTCGCGCAGTGTGAGCACCTGCTCGAGTTCCTTGCGCCCGTCGTCGAACCGGCCGGCTTCCACATACAGGCGGGCCAGGTTCAACCGCGCGTTGGGCTCCTCGGGCGAGAGCTTCGTGGCCTCGCTGAGCAGCGCCATGGGTTCGTCCTCCTCACCTCGTTCCTTCAACAGCAGGGCGAGATTGACGCGCGAGGTGTAGTCGCTCGGGAAGGTCGCAATGGTGACGCGGTAGGCCTCCACCGCCTTGGCGGAATCGGCGGCGACCGTGTCGTAGTACCGCGCCTCGATGTAGAGACGTTCGAGCGCGCTCACACGGTCGCGCAGTTCGAAGGCGCGCGTGGTGTGGCGCTTGCTGTTGACGGCGTCGCGCACGTTCGAATACGACGTGCCGAGCCGCGCGTGCGCCAGCGCGAAATCCGGGTCGAGCTCCACGGCGCGGCGGAAGAGCGGCAACGCCGCCCGGTCGCCCTGAGTGCGTCGGGCCATCAGCGCCTGGCTGTACGCCTTGAGCGCCTCGAGCGACGAGGTCGTGGCCATCTCGACGCTGGCGTCGTAGCGCTTGATGGAGGCCAGCGATTCGCCCAGTTGTTCACGAAACGACGACGTCGTGTCGCCGAGCTGCTTGAGCACCTCTTCCTTGCGGCTGGCCTCCGTCTGACGCTCCGCCAGGATGTCGCCCGTCACACAGTCGAGCGCCCGCAACGTGATCACGTAGCTGTTGCCCAGACTGGCAATCGTGCTCGTGAGCAGCGCCCGGGCACCGACACGCTGGCAGACCTCCCGGCCCACCGCGCCGTCGACGGCGGTATCCATGGGGCGCTTCATCATGCGCAGCGTGGCCTGCACGCGCTGCTCGGGCACCAGGTTCAAGAACGGCGACTGGCGCAGCTGCACCTTCAGCGCCTCGCCGAGTGTGTCGTCGAACATCGAGTCGCCGGTGCGGTTGGTCAGATCGGCCAGCAGCACGAGATCCTTGCCGGCCAGCGCCGGCGTGCGGGCGGACTGCCACGCGAACACGCCGGCCATCACGCCTGCGGTGGCCAGCGGAGCGGCCAGCCACCACCAACGGCGCGGGCGCGCGGCGGTCACGGCGGGGGCGCGCGGCACGGTGCTGGTCTCGCGCTGCAGCCGCTTCAGCTCCGCGCGGAGGTCGGCCGCGGTCTGGTACCGAAGCGCCGGATCCTTGTCGAGCGCCCGCAGAACGACGCGGTCGAACTCCGCGGGCAGGCCGGCGCGCCGCGACGACGGCGGTGATGGCGTCTTTCCCAAGATGCCTTCAAAGACCACCGCGGCGGTCGCACCCGGGAACGGCAGGCCGCCGGTCGCCATCTCGTAGAGCACGACGCCGAGCGAAAACAGGTCGCTGCGGCCGTCGATGGCTTCGCCCCGCGCCTGCTCGGGCGACATGTAGGCCACCGTGCCAATGGCCGTGCCTACCGAGGTGAGCTGGTCGGTGCCGCCACGGGTGACGTCCAACCCTGTGGCGAGATCCGAGAGCTTCGCCACACCGAAGTCGAGCACCTTGATCGCGCCACCCGTCGTGACGAAGAGGTTGGCGGGTTTGATGTCGCGGTGCACGACGCCTTGCCGATGGGCGGCATCGAGCGCGCCGGCCACGTCGGCGCCGAACCCGAGCAACTGGTCGAGGTCGAGTGGCCCGCGGGCGATGCCCGCCCCGAGCGTCTCGCCCTCGAGCAGCTCCATCACCATGAACTGCGTGCCGTCGTGAGCCCCGATGTCGTGCAACGTGCAGATGTTAGGGTGGTTGAGGCCCGAGATAATCCGCGCTTCCCGCTCGAAGCGCTCCACGGCGGCCGGATCGCTACACAGCTCGGCCGGCAGCAGCTTGACGGCGACACGACGACCGAGCCGCACGTCTTCGGCGGCCAGGACCTCGCCCATCGCACCTTTGCCCAGGGGCCCGAGAATCTTGTAGTGGGAGAGGGTCTGACCGATCACGGGCATCTCGCAACGATCATACGCGGCGCCGGCCGTGTGGCCGTGCAGACTACGTCACCGGATAGGACGGCTGGAGCGAGGCAATCGTTTCCAGGGCCACTCGGGCGCGGTCAGGCCACTCGGCGGCCCGCCATCAGCACCGCCGCTGGCCGCGCCAATCCGCTGAGATCCCGTCGAGGGTCGGCGTCAAACGTCACGAGGTCCGCGGACCCGCCCGGCCCGACCGCCGGGAAGCCAAGCCACGCGCGGGCCTGCACCGAGCCGGCGCCGAGCGCCTGCGCGGGAGTCAGTCCGAACTCGCCCAGGTGCTGCAGTTCGCGCCAGATGGCGCCCATCGGGATCTCGTCGGTGCCGGCCAGCAGGGGCACACCGATCGCCGCGGCACGCGGCAACTGCTCGCGAATGCGATCGAACTGCGCACGTACATAGGCCCCGACCGGGGTGGGTTGCTCGCAGAGCGCGCCCACGTGCTTGAGCGCGGTCGCCAGCGTGCAGGTCCAGGCGATGCCGCGGTCCGCCATCTCGGCAATGAGGTCGGAGGAGAGCGCCATGCCGTGCTCCACCGAGTCGACGCCGGCCGCCACCAGGTCTTCTGCGCCGAGCCCGGTCGAATGTCCGAGCACGCGCGCGCCGGCAGCGTGCACCTCGCGGACCAGCGCTGTGAGCACCTGCCGGGAATAGTTCGAGGGCGCCGCGAACCAGTTGCCGTCGGGACCCGGGAAATCGCCGAGCACCTTCACCCAGCCCGCGCCGGCGGCGACCTCTTCGAGGGCAACGGCTACGAGGTCGTCTTCCGGCACCAGGCGACACACGTTGGGGTAGCCGCGTCCTGGCGGCGCAATCAGGCTGCCGGCCCGCTGCAGCCGCGGGCCGGCAGGGCATTGGCGCGGCACGCCGCCCCACGCATGGCCGGCGTCTCGCAGCGCGAGCACCCCAGCCCGCAGCTGCGCGGCGCCGTTGGCCGCGATGAGGTCGTCGCTGCCGTCGGCGTGCGGCATGGCGTGGCCGAAGTTCATCGTGAGGTGGGTGTGCGCATCCACGAGTCCGCCCGGCAACACCCACGCGCCCGGGAGGTCGGACGCACCGGCCACCAGCTCGTCGGTCAGGTGGCCATCGACGATCCACCAGTCGCACGACCGGTCACCGTCAGGAAGCACGACGCCCCGCGCGTGCCACGGTCCAGACGGCGCAGTCAGGTGGACATCCACGCTCATCGTAGCCTCCTGCGGCTGCGCCCATGCAGCCCTCCCAACTCTACGGCGGGACGCGTCGACCGGATGTCGGGGTCGACGCTTACGGCTGGGGGCCGACGCAAGCAGCGCCACAAACGCCGGATCGCCGCGCAGCCGATCGTAGCGGATCGGTTTCACCCCGGCCGCGGCACGGGCGAGGCCTGGCTCCGCATGATGGCGCGCAGCCGTTCCCTCGACCGGCTGCGGACGCGACGCGCCCGACCCGATGTGACCCGTGCCGTGCGGTGCGACGACGCATTCGGCCGGACCATACCCGATACCCGCCGCCACGACTTTGCCAACGTCGTGGACGCCCACCGGCTGGCCACGGCGGGTCTTCGCCTGCTGGCGCCAGCCGAACGCCGTCTGCTGCGCCTCGCGTTTGTCGACGGCTACTCGCATGGGGAGCTGGCGCAGGTCCTCAACCTGCCGCTTGGAACGGTCAAGACTCGCGTGCGGACCAGCCTTCACAAGATGCGCCGGGCGCTCGCACCTCCTCACCGGCCGCGCGCCGCGCCGCCGGCTGTCCGGCTGCGACCGAGACCTGACGCCGCCGCAGAGGCGTCAGGGCAATAGCCGCCGGGCGACGCGACCGCCGTCCGCTGCACGATTCCACGCGTTTCTGCGATGTCCTCACTGAACGCAATCCAGTAGACGGTTTGCGCCGTAGTGACCGTCAGCCATGTTCATGCTTGCCGCTGCCCCACACAGTGCTTGTGCCAGGCTTGCGTGCTATGCCACGATTCTGGGCGTGTCTGCGGCGTCCACTCCCCCGGCAACAGATCTCGACCTGCTGCAGCGTATCGTCGCGCGCGACGACGCCGCGCTGGCGAGTCTGTACGATCGGCACAGCCGGCTGGCCTACGGTGTGATCCTGCGGATTCTGCGGAGCGCCTCCGACGCCGAAGACGTGCTGCAAGAGACGTTCGTGCGCGTGTGGGCGCGGGCCGACAGCTACGATGCCGCGCTCGGCTCACCGGCCGCATGGCTGGCGCGGATTGCCCGCAATCGGGCCATCGATCGGCTGCGTGCCAAGCGCGTGCGCAGCGACATCTCGGTGGAGCCAGCGACAGATTCCGACAGCGAGACCGGCCGGTTGCCGGAACCACGCACGCTCAGCACGCCGGAACTGGCGCTGCAGGACGCCACGACGGCGCGCGCGCTGCAAACGGCCATGGCCAACCTGCCCGACGCCCAGCGCGAGCTGATTCAGGCGGCGTTCTTCGACGGCTATACCCATAGCGAGCTGTCGTCGAGGTTCGGGGTTCCGTTGGGCACGGTGAAGACGCGGATCCGCACGGGCCTGACGGCGATGCGAGAGCGCTTGGAGCAGGCCGTATGATTCCGGAAGACGTAGAAGCTCTGGCGCTCGCCGATTCAATCGGCGCGCTCGACACCGACGAGCGGGCTGAGTTGGCCGCCCGACTGGCCGAGCTGGCACCCGAGGTGCAGGCCCGGGTGGCCCGGTTATACGACACGACGGTCGCCGTCGCCGGCAGCGTCGAGCTGGTTGAGCCGTCAGCGCATGTGCGTGAACGCGTGCTGGCAGCCGCCCGAACGCCCGGGCGCTACACGCTGCACGCCAGCCTGTCCGACTGGTTTGAAACGGGCCTACCCGGTGTTCGCGCCAAGATCCTGGCCCTCGACAAGGTGCACGAGTTGGCCACTCTGTTGATTCGCGCTGAACCTGGTTCGGTGTATCCGGCGCACACGCACCACAAACCGGAAGAGTGCTACGTGATCAGCGGCTCGCTCTTCATCGATGGCCGCGAGCTGCATGTCGGCGATTTCCATCACGCCGATGCCGATACCGACCACGGCGAGCTCACCACGGTGACCGGCGCCGAAGTGCTCATTGTCGGCGCCATCGAAGACTACCTGCCCGGCTACTGACGAGGACGGGAGCCGCTGAGTCCGCGCGGGCAGAACCTCCGTCAACCGGCGACGTGAACGAAAAACGGCCCCCGACTGCGGGGGCCGTTTCGTCTTCGCGAGCGTGATGACGGCTACTAGTCTGGGGTGGGAATGTTCGGCACGGTCGGCACGTTGGTGCCGCCGTGACCCTGCAAGAGGCCCTGGTGTGCGGGCGCGAGGAACGGGAAGCGGTCGAGGTAGTTCTTGTCGTTGACCTCCGTGCCCCTGGCGAGGCCCGCCGCGGGATTGCCGGCCACGATCAGGCTGATGAGCACGCTGTTCACGTTCACCTGATTGCGGTTCGGCGCCGTGCCTCCGCCCAGCCGGCGGCCGTTGGGGAAGCTCGAGTCGATGGCGGCATCGAGCGTGATCACGTCGCCGGTGGAGCCGTCGGCGATCGGAATCGGACGACCGAGGTTGATCGCGTTGATGATGTCGAGGCGAGGTCCCTTCAGCGTCGCCACGCTGGCAGGCGGCACGCCGAGCGCGGCGTAGATGCCGAGGGCTTCGGCATCGCGCACGAGCACCGGGAAGAGGATGTCAGCACCGAAGGTGCTCACGTCGCGCATGGGGCTCTGGCGCAGATACTTCGTCTGACGCTGTGTGCCGACCAGGCCCGCGTTGAAGAGCGGCAGGGCATTGCGCCCCACCTGCGTCCAATCACCCCAGCCCCGCAGGCCGGTGATGATGTTGGTGGCGTCCACGGTCTGATGCTCGCGCCGCATGATCCGCGACCACACGCGGAGCAGGCTGTCGGTCGAACTGGACTGCAGCACGCCGTTGTGCGGGATGCCGTCGGCGAAGACATCGGCAATGGGCACTTCGAGCGCGATCGAGAACAGGTTGAAGCCGGTGAAGACATCCTTGGCCGGAGGACGGCGCGCGCCAGGGATGCCGCCGAGGTCACTCGACGCCAGGTTCACGAGGTCGAAGATCCCTTTCTCGTCGAGCTGGTAGGGATCGTCGAACTGGCCTGCGATGATGCGGCCGCCGTTTGACAGCGGGT
>JANMDX010000020.1:0-9082 GCA_031376505.1 Acidobacteriota bacterium | reverse complement strand
CAATCCGGAATTGCTGAACGACCTCGGCGTGGTCTACGCGCAGCTCGGCCGCCGAGACGAAGCCCGCGCGCAGTTCGAGCAGTTGCTCGGCGTCGACCCTGACGCCGCGAGCGCCTGGAACAACCTGGGCGTGCTGGAGCTGTCGGCGGGAAGAGCGGACGCCGCGGCCACGGCGTTTCGCCACGTCGTGGCGGCCGATCCGTCGCAGGGAGACGCATGGCAGGGACTGGGCGCGGCGTTACTCGGCAGTGACCGGGCGGCGGCCATCGACGCGTGGAAGCGAGCGGAGCAGCTGCAGCCGCGCAACTACGATCTTCTGTTCAATCTGGGCATGGCGATCGCAGGTGGCCCCGTGCCGCGCGACGCGCGCCCCTATCTGACGCGGTTCCTCCGCGAGGCGCCGCGTGAGCACTACGCTGGCGACCTGGCGCGCGTCGAGGCGACCGTGCGGAGGATCCCGGGGTGACCAGGTTCCGTCTTGCGGCCGCGCTCGTGGTGGGGCTGCTCGTCGTGGCCGGCATTGGCCTCGGCATTTCGCGACGCCAGACGGCCGGCGCGCCGGCGGCCGGCGCAGGCGCGACGGGCCTGGCTCGGGCGAATGTGCTGCTGGTCACCATCGACACGCTGCGCGCCGACCACGTCGGCGCCTACGGCGGCGTGGGCGGCCTGACCCCGACCATCGACCGGCTGGCCGCCGGGGGTCTTCGGGTCGAGACCGTCTACGCACACGTGCCGCTGACGCTGCCGTCGCACACCGCGCTCATGACCGGCGCCTATCCGTTCGTGAACGGCGTGCGCGACAACGGATCGTTTCGCTTCGACGGCACGCGGCCCACGCTCGCCAGCGAGCTCAAGACCGCCGGGTACCGTACCGGCGCATTCGTCTCGGCCTTCGTGCTCGACGCGCGGTTTGGCCTGAATGCCGGGTTCGATGTCTACGACGACACATTCGGATCACGCTCTGCTGGCGGCGAGCTGTCGGTGCTCGAGCGCCCCGCGCCGGCGGTGCTCGACGCGGCGGCGCGGTGGATCGGCTCGACAGACAATCAGCCCGCGGCCCCGTGGTTCGCGTGGGTGCATCTCTACGATCCGCACGAGCCCTACGACCCACCGGAACCCTTCCGGTCGCGCTTCGAGCACGATCCCTATTCGGGCGAGGTCGCCTTTGCCGACGCGTCGCTTGGCGTCATGCTCGACTCGCTGCGCGCCGGAGGACAACTGGCGCACACGGTGGTCGTCGTCGCCAGCGACCACGGCGAGTCGCTCGGCGAGCACGGCGAGCGCACGCACGGCCTCTTCGGCTACGACGCGACCCTGCGCGTGCCGCTCGTGGTCTCGGCGCCGCCGGCGATTGCGCCGGGCGTGCTGCGCGGGCCGGCACGTCTCGTCGACGTGATGCCCACGGTGCTCGACTGGGTGGGGGTGCCCGCCGCGGCCACCGACGGACGCAGTCTGCGGCCGTTCATCGACGCCGGCCGGCCGCTCGACGACGTCGACGTGTACTTCGAAGCGCTCAACGCCAACCTCACGAGGCACTGGGCGCCGCTGACCGGACTGGTGGCGCGGGGCCTCAAAGTCATCGACCTCCCCACTCGCGAGCTGTACGACCTGGCGGCGGATCCGCGGGAGCAGACGAATCTCTACGAGTCCCGCCGGGCCGACGCCGATGCCGTCGTCCGACGCCTGTTCGCCCTGCGCGCCGCTGGCAAGCCGGCGGCTCCCGCGGCGGTCGACAACGAGACCGCGCAGCGTCTTCGCTCGCTCGGCTACCTGGTGACGCCGGCCTCGCCGGCCGGACAGACATACACGACTGCCGACGATCCCAAGGCGCTGGTGACCCTGCATAACACGCTCGACGACGCCCTGGCGGCCGTGAAGGCCGGCCGGCCGGCCGTGGCGGAGCGGCTGCTCAAAGAGCTCATCGCGACCCGAGCGGACTTCACCGTGGCCCACGACCGGCTGGCTCAGCTCTACCGCGACACGGGACGCCTGCGACTCGCCATCGACACACTTGAAGCCGCCTCGAAGAGGGGCGTCGCCGACGCCGCCTCGCTCGCGGCCCTGGGCGGCTATCTTCAGGAATCGGGTAACCTCGACCGGTCGGTGCTCGTGCTCGAAGCCGCGTTGAAGCTGAATCCGTCCGAGATGGAAGTCTACGAGAAGCTGGGCGTGACCTACACCCGCGCCGGGCGGTTCGCCGACGCGCACCGCATGTTCGACCGCATGCTGGCGGTCGCCCCGAATTCCTCGACCACCCTCAACAACCAAGGGTCGCTTCTGCTGAGCGAGCGGCGGTGGGACGACGCAATCGCGAGTCTTCAGCGCGCCATTGTCGTCGACCCGGCGCTGGCCAACGCCTACAACGGCCTGGGTGTGGCGTTTGCCCAGCAGGGGCAGTTCGACGAGGCCATCGGGCAGTGGCGCAAGGCCCTCCAACTGCGCCCCGACCTCAAGGATGCGCGCGACAACATCGCGCGGGCGCAGCGGATGCAGCGCCGCCAGGGTCTGTCGCCACGCTCTTGATTCAGGCGTCGTGACTGGCCCAGCCACCAGCCGTACATGAAACGAGGGCGGCCCGGAAGTCCGAGCCGCCCTCGCCTTGGTTACTTAGCCGCTAGGACCTAGCCACCAGCCGCTGTCCCTAGAACTCGATACGGAGCCCGCCCTGGAACACGCGCGGGTCGAGCGTCGCGATGACGCGCTTGTAGCTCGGGCCCAGGGTCAGGTTGAAGTTGGTTACCGCATCGTTGTTCAGCACGTTGTAGACATCCAGCATGCCGGACATCTTGAATCTGCCCACCTGGAACGACTTGTCGAGGCGGAAGTTCAGCAGGCTCACGTTATCCGAGCGGTTGTCCTTCAGGTTGGTGAGGAAGAACGGCGCCCCGAAGTTCGACAGGTTCAGACCAGGCGTCGTGCCGCCGTCGGAGACGACGGGCGAGTACGGGAAGCCGCTCTGCAGGCGGTAGTTTGCCGCAAAGCCGATGTCGTACGGGAACGTATACCGGCCCAGGAACTGGTAGTGCCACACCGTCGTCTCCTGACGGTTCGGCGCGGCCGGGTTCGGCGTGAAGTAGAAGTTGATACCGATGGGATCCGCGGACAGCGGACTGGTGGTGATATCGAGTGCCGAGCGCAGGTCGTTGCGCCGCTGGTAGTCGGCGCTCGTCTGCAGGAAGAAGTTGTGCACGCGCTTCTGGTACGCCACTTCCACCGTGTCGTAGTGGAAGGTCGCGTCGGGGTAGTTGTTGTACTCGCTGTCGGTCGAGTCGGCGAGGCGGGCCGGCACGTCCAGCAGGCTCAGCACCTGGCCCGTGGCGGCCACGGTCTGTTGGGTGGGCACGTTTACCTGGCCTACCCATGCCGACACAAGGTTCGTGCCGTAGAACGACGCGTAGTCGTAATGGTTCTTGCGCACGTAGGTCAACCGAGCGGACGACTCACCCGGCAGCTGGAATTCCATCGTGCCGCTGATTTCCTCGGTGGTCGGCGTCTTGAAGTCCTTGTTGACCGGCGTGCTGTCGGCACCGACGCGCAGACGCAGCGAGCCGAGTTCCGACGGTCCGTCGAACCGCTGATTGCCGTTCTGGTCGAGGAAGTTGTATTCCGCGATCGACTGGCCGCCGGGGTTGATGGCCGAGAAGCCGTCGGCCAGGTTGTTGAAGTAGCGGCCGTAGAACCCCTTGAGCACGAACTTGCCCGTGCCCTTGACGTCGTAGGTGACGCCGAGGCGCGGCGCGATGTTCGTGTTCGTAAGAATCGTGGCCGCCGTCACATTGGTGCTGGCGGGGAAGATGCCGCCCGCCGTGAGGACGGGCTTGCGCACCGCGTCGCCGTAGCCCACCTTCTGGTAGTCCATGCGCAGGCCGACGGTGAAGGTCAGCTTGGTGTTGGGGGCCCACCGGTCCTGGACATAACCGGAGTAGTGGAAGTCGGTGTTCGGGCCGACCGTCCAGCCCTTGCCGTAATCGGACGCCACGCCCGTGTCGACAAACCGGATGCGGTCCGGCCCGCACGCCGCCGGGCTGGCGCAGGGGTAGGAATACCGGATCCCGCCCGACGTGCCGTTGTGACCGTAGCGGTACGAGTCGAGGATGCTCTCGAACCCGAACTTGAAGTCGTGGCTGCCGGCCTTCTCGGGCAGGTAGTAGGTGAGCTGAGCCTTCACTTGCGGCTTCTTGCGGGCCGTCGTGAACGCGTTCCAGCCGGCACCGGCCACGGCGCCCGTCGTCCGGAACGTCTTGGGCGCGTTCGTGGCGGGGTCCACCTTGACCACCATCGGCCAATCGAGCGTGAAGTTGCCGCCGGTGACGCTGAAGAACGCCCGGTCGCTCAGCACGCGCTGGTACTCGCCCTTGTACATGCGCGAGTAGCTGTCCTGTGCGCGTACGGATTCGGGTGGCAGGAGCGTGGACAGGCCGCGCTTCGGCTTCTGCTTGCGGCCCTGCTGGAAGTAGGCGATGAACGTGTTGTTCTGACCGAGCTTCGCGGTGGTCTTGGCCGTGTAGTTGTCGAAGATGCCGAGGTCGGTCGCAATCTCCCGAGCGACGCCAGACACCTGCTTGTTGATCTTGAAGTGGTTGTAGGCGGCGTAGAACCACATCTTGTCCTTCATGATGGGGCCACCGAGGTCCACGTGGCCTTCCCAGAAGATCAGGTTCGGGTTGTTGCACGACGGTTTGCCCGTGCCGTCGTTGGGACACGTGAAGCCGCGATCCTGGATGTCGGCTGGCGCGGCGTTGCTGCCCACCCAGGAGCCGGGCTCGTAGCTCCAGTGGTAGAGGCCCTTGAACTCGTTGCCGCCGCTCTTGATCGTGGTCACGATGGCCGCGCCGCCCGAGTTCATCTCGACGTCAGCGCCGAGCGCGCTGACCGACACTTCCTCGTTGGCGTAGTAGTCCTCGTAGAACCCGGTGCCGCCCACGCCTTCCGTGTGGTCGACGCCGTCGGAGACGACGCGGGCCTGGTTCTGGATGCCGAAGCTTTCGTAGCCCGACTGCTGGCTCTTGTGGCTGCCGCCCACGTCGAAGCCTTGCATGCGCACGCCCGGCGCTTCCGCCAGCGCCCCCCACACGTCGGTCGAGTTGGGCACGGCAATGAGCTCATCGCCCTTGAGGCTGGTGCCGATCTTCGTCGTCGAGGTGTCGACCAGGGGCGAGGCACCGGTGACCGTGATGCTCTCGGTCAGTCCGCCGACCTCCAGCTTCGCGTCAAACGACACCGTGTTGCCGAGCGTGACCTGGATGTTGTCGCGCTCGACCTTCTTGAAGCCTGCGAGCTCGAACGAGAGCTTGTAGGCACCCGACGGCATGGCCGGAAACATGTACTTGCCGTCAGCCTGACTGACGGTCGTCCGGACGCCAAGCAGCGCAGGCGACGTAGCCGTCACCGTGACGCCAGGCAGCACCGCGCCCTGCGCGTCGGCGACGGTGCCGGAAATCCGGCCCTGCGTGATCTGCGCGTATCCAGCGGACGCCATCAGGACGACGGCGACCGCCATCACGAATATTCGTCCTATCTTCGAACTCATGTGGGACCTCCTCCAGACACCAACCGAACGGCCGGTTGGCAGACAACAACAAAGTCAAGCCGCAAGACGACAGAAATCCTACCGCCAGTCGAGCCTGTGACGCCAGCGTAAAGTGCCTCCTGTTGCAACGTTTGCTGGACCATTGGCCGAACGACAATTTGGATCGGGCCAGGTGCTAGAATCCGGCCGTCCTCACTGAGTCACCCGTGCAGAGCAGACTCGCAATCGGCGTCGCCCTCGCGCTGGTGCTGTCGTGTGCGGCGAGGGGGTCGCAGGCGACCTCCGGCTCGCCGCCCCAGCCCGAGCCCCGGGCCGCGCAGGCCACTGCGGTCGGCGCCAAGACGTGCGCCTCGTGTCACGCCTCGGAGCACGAGGCCTGGACGAGCGGCCGACACAGCAAGATGATCCAGCCGGCGGGCGCCGCGGCGGTCGTCGGCGACTTCACCAAGACCTCCCTCACGCTGCACGGCAAACCGTACCGTCTGCGCCGGGCTAACGGCGAGTTCTTCATCACCGAGTCGAACCTCACTGGCCGCGCGCAGGAACACCGGGTCCAGTTCACGCTGGGCAGCCGGCGCATCCAGCACTACCTCACGACCATCGACCACGGCCGCATCGTGGTGCTGCCGCCCACGTGGGATGTGCTGCGCGGCGAGTGGTTCGACAACGTCGACATCATTCGACCCGACGAGGCCGACACGAACCTGGTGCAGCAGTGGAACAAGAACTGCGTGGGCTGCCACGTGAGCCAGCAAGACAACCGCTATTCCAAGCTCACGAAGTCGTACGCCAGCGAATGGGCGGACTTCGGCACCTCGTGCGAGCGCTGTCACGGCCCCGGGAGCGCACACGCGGCCACCTACCGCGACGCCCCCGGCGGCCGGCCGGCCGGCGGGGCGGGCGAGGCCGCCATTGTCCGGCCGACGCGACTGGCTCCAGCAGCCGCCACCGCGGTGTGCGCGCAGTGCCACTCACTGCGCGACGTCGTCGCTCCGGGCTTTCGTGCGGGCGCCAGCTACGACGACCACTTCGTCGTGAAACTCGAATACACGCCGCGCAAGGAGCAGGACCCGGTCTACTGGGCCGATGGCCGCCCGCGCCGGTTTTCAAACGACGCGGTCGGAGTGTGGCAGAGCCAGTGCTACCTGAAGGGCGGCGCCACCTGCACCTCGTGCCACGACGCCCACCTGCCCAACGTGGACCGGCACCCGTCACTGGCGCCGACCAACAACGCGCTCTGCACCACGTGTCACCAAGAGCTTGGCCAGCGCGTGGCCACCCACACGAAGCATCGCGCCGAGGGCCCCGGCAGTTCGTGCGTCGAGTGCCACATGCCGAAGGAAGTCGTCAGCATCAAGGCCAAGATCCGTGACCACTCCATCGGCCTGCCGACGCCCGAGAACACAGTCGCCTTCGGGATCCCCAACGCCTGCACGTCGTGCCATGTCACGAAGCCGGCGACCTGGGCCGTCGAGGCGATGGCCCGGTGGTGGCCCAATGGCCGGCGCGCGGCGAATGTCGAACGGGCCGCCGCGTTCACAGCGGCCCGCGCCGGACAACCCGCGGCCCTGCCAAAGCTGCTGACGATCGCCGCCGACGCGAACGCTGGCCCGCTGACCCGCGCCAACGCGCTCGGCTACCTGCGCGGCTACGCCGATCCGCGAGCCGTGCAGGCGCTCTCGAGCGCGCTACGGTCGGGCCTGCCGGTGGAGCGAATGGTGGCGGCATCGAGTCTGCGCCAACCCGGGTCGCGGGCTGTGCTACTGACGGCGCTCGACGACCCGCAGCGCTCGGTGCGCGTTTCGGCGCTCGTGTCGCTCGTGAATCTGGGCGGTGGCCCATTTGCCGCAGAGGATCAGACCCGGTTTCGTCGTGTGAGCGTGGAATTCGCGGCGCAGGCGGCCTTGCATGAAGACGATGCCGAATCGCAGACGGATCTGGGGCTCGTGCATCTCCTGAACGGGGAGCACGACCAGGCAGCCGACGCGCTCGAGACCAGCCTGAGCCTCGAGCCAGGGCGCGCGAGGCCGACGTTTCTGCTGGGGCTGGTACGGCTTGGACAGCGCCGCACGGACGACGCGCGCACGTTGCTGAAGAGCGTGCCCGCCTCGGACCCCTACTATGCCGCCGCGCAAGAGCGGCTCAGGCGGCTGACGGTCGGCAAGCCCTAGAGCGCCTCAGGGACCACCTGCCCGGGTCATCGTCGACGCGCCACCATCAGGCAGCTGCCACCGAATGGGATGAGGTGCCCAGCCCGCAGCCAGCGCGATTCGAGTCCAAGCAGCGAGTCGAGGACTTCCATGCCGACGCTCTGACGCGGCTGCAGTTCCTCGCGAATAGCGTCGACGTCGGCCTTCGGCTTGCTGCCGAGCCGGCTCGGCAGCGCGCGCAGCAACAGGATTGGCAGAGGCAGGGGCCAGAACATCTGCGTGGAGTACTCGACCTCGAAGCCTGCGGCCATCACGACACGGCGCAGACTGCGACGGCTGTAGCGCCGGTGATGACCACTGAGGTCGTCGTCGGTGGACCACAGCCACTGGTACGCAGGCACTGTCAGATACAGCCGACCATCGCGCGGCAACAGCCGCGCGAGCTGCTCGAGCACGGAGCGGTCATCGGCCATGTGTTCGAGCACATCGAACAGGCCCGCCGCAGGCAGCGTGCCTGGGGCGAAGCCCGCGTCGTCGAGCGCCGCGCAGACCACCGGCGCAAGTCCGCGCGCCTGTGCGTTGCGGGCCCCGGTCGGCCCCGGCTCCACCACGACGGCGTCGAAGCCTGCCTGCACCAGCGCCCTGGCCACGAAGCCATTCCCGCCGCCGATGTCGAAGATCGCCCCGGCGGGTGGCAGCCGCCGCACCGCGTCCAGGATGCACGCATTCCGGTGGCGGAACCAGAAGGAATGGTCTTCTACCTGGAAGCAGAACGCGTTGCCTTCGTCCGGATAGTCGAACGCCGACCGCGAGCGCGGGTGCCAGAGGCCATCCGGGCCCGGCTGCAGATTCGAGGCGATGGCCGCCAGATCGATCACGGGGCGCCAATGTATCATCGGGCACCGTGCTCGCCGCCTGCATCGTCCTCTGGCTGGGGCTCCTCATCACGCTTCCGCCGCGGCCGTCGGCCTGGGTCGTCGTGGCATCGGGCCTGCCCCTCCTGCTGTTTGCCTCATGGCGTCAGGCGCGACGCCAGGCGCGCCCGTGGCGCGACTGGATGCGCGAGACGGCGGATGTGCACGTGCTGGGGCTCGTGCTGCTCTATGCCGCAGGCGTGCTCGTGGCCGACACGCACGGCATCACCACCGACGGCGTGACCTATTTCGCGCAGTTGCGCAGCGTCGTGGTGGACGGCGACCTGGACGTGACCCGCGAGTTCGCGTACCTGGGTCAACCGGCGCGCCCCAATCACGTCGTACCGATTGGGCCCACGCTGATCTGGACGCCGCTCTATCTGCTCGTCACGCTCGTGGACACCATCGGCCGGGCCGTGGGCGCCTGGACCGGGCCGGCGGATCCCACGACGCAGGGTCTTGGTCTGCCCTACGTGCGCGCCGTGTTG
>JANMDX010000014.1:0-2609 GCA_031376505.1 Acidobacteriota bacterium | reverse complement strand
CCGCTAGCCGCGCCCTACGTGATGCTGGGCGTGAATGTCGTCGCGGCCGCAACGGATGAGGAGGCGCGGTTCCTCGCGTCGTCCGGCCGCCAGAGCTTTGCCAGCCTGCGCGCGGGACACCCGATTCAGCTGCCGCCGCCGTCGGCAGAATGGGCGCGCGATCCGCTCGAGCCCGCGGATCCGATGCAGCGCGCGCGGGTGTCGTTTGTGGGCAGTCTGGCGACCGTGACCGCGCAGATGCAGGAGTTCGTGGCGCGCACGGGTGCCGACGAGCTCATCGTCACGTCGCATATCTACGACCACGCCGCGCGCCTGCGATCGTACGAGATGGTCGCGCCTGGCCGAGGTTGCGCCACGTGACGCACATCGCCAGGTCGGGTTAGATCTGCTGCGCACTTGACGGACGAGCGCTGCCGCGACCAGCGTCGTGCCGGGCGTGGCGTTCGGGTCGACAGAGGACGTGTGGCGCTATCGACGGCCCTCCGCCAGTGCTCGCTCGAGCAGGCTGGCCACGCCAAGGTCTGGGGCCCACTGCCACAGATAGTCGAGGTCGAGGTCGTGGTGCACGCCAAGGACGTCCGACCACTGCCGCTCCGAGACTTCGTGTCCCTTCTGAAACCACTCGAGCTTCGCGAGCACCGTGTCTTCCTTCGTGGCGACCAAGACTGGCGGCAGCCCTTCCTCGAATAGCTCGGACTGGGCGCGCCCGAACGCGGCCTCGTCATACGCTCGGCCCTTGCTGACGAACACATCGACCTTGAACATGGTGGCCAGATGAATCGCTTGAAACGAGCGCCGGGCCGCGATCGCCTCGAGCATTCCTTCACGAGTCGCGTAGTACCGATCTCCCAACGCCGTCAGCAAGCCGTCAACGTGACCAGGTTCCATCGCAACAACAATATCGACGTCCAGGCTCGCTCGCGGAATTCCGTGTGCGGAACTCGCGACCGAGCCACCCACGTAATAGGGAATGCAGAGTTCCTGAAGCGCTCCCACAACCGGCATGAGCGCCTCTGCGAGATTCGTCACAGCAGTTTGGCGCGCGATTCGAGGTGGGCCCGCACGGCGTCGGCGAGCTGGGTGCCGTGACAGCGCGCGAGCAGCGCCAGCGCAACATCGTCGTCGGTCGCGGTCGGCGTCGCGCGGCGAATCGCCTGGCGTGCAAGACCAGCGATCGCATCCGAGAGCGACGCGGCGGCTCGCAGTCGCCCGGTCGTTCCGGCACGGCGGAACAGCTCGCGCTGGACGGCGGCGGCCTCCTCGTCGGTATCCAGCAGCCCGGTCACAGGATCGGTGTCGTAGTCTTCAGCCATGGGTGCCTATCGGTCGCGTTGGCTCTCGCCGGAGAGCCTGACGATGGAAAACATTAGCAGGTCTGTGAGTGACGCAGAGAAACTTCGGCGAGGGCGGGGCAAGAGGCGACCACCACAGCGTCATCCCGGCTCCGCGCCCCGCGAACTCGGGCTCGTGGCTATCACCGAGCCAAGAAGTCATTCGAATCCGCGGACCCGGCCGAGGGCGCCCCTGGTTGCACAGCGCCACGTTCGTGACGCGCGTCGCGGTTGATCGCGCCTGGGCCGACGAGCCGCAGGTGACCGGGCCGTTCAGGCCGCGTTCAGGTGCGCCTGCGCTATAACTCTTCTTCATGCGTCTGCTCGTGGCCGAAGACGATGCGTCGCTCCGGGACCAGCTCGCGTCGGCGCTGACGCAGGCCGGCTACGCCGTGGATACGGCTGGCGACGGCACGCAGGCGGAGTTTCTTGGACAGACCGAGACCTACGACGCGGCGGTGCTGGACCTGGGCCTGCCCGGTCTCGACGGGCTCACGGTGCTGCGCCGCTGGCGCGACGCTGGCGTCGGCGTGCCGGTGCTGGTGCTGACGGCACGTGACAGCTGGTCGGACAAGGTGCGGGGCATCGACGGCGGGGCCGACGACTACCTGACCAAACCGTTCCGGACCGAAGAATTGCTGGCGCGGCTACGAGCCCTCATCCGGCGCGCGTCGCGGCAGATGACCTCGGAGGCGCGCGTCGGCGACGTCACTTTCGACGCCACGCAAGCGCGTGTCGCGGTGAACGGCACGCCGGCCCGGCTCACGGCTCTGGAGTTCCGGGTGTTCGCATATCTGATGACGCACCGAGGTCGCATCGTGTCGCAGGCCGAGCTGGTGGACCATATCTACGCGCGGGATGAGGATCGCGACTCGAACACGGTGGAGGTCTTCGTAGCGCGGCTGCGCCGGAAACTCGGCGCCCACACTATCGAGACCGTGCGAGGCCTCGGCTATCGCGTGGGTGCCGGGTCGTGAGTGCGCCGCTCTCGCTGCGGTGGGGCGTGCTCATGGGCGCCGGGTTCTGGACCGTAGGTCTGTTCGTGCTGACGGGCGTCGCCGCCACGACCTTCGTGCTGCACTATCCAGATGGTCCCCGGATCCTGCACGACCCGTTCCGGTACGTCGTCGGATCGCTCGTCGTCGCCTTGGCCTGCATGACCGCGGGTCTGTTCTACGTCCGCCGCGGACTCTCAGCGCTCACGCTGTTGCGCACGCGACTGGCGCGCGTCCGCGAAGGTGGTGGCCATCGGCTGACGGGCGCTTTTCCCGAGGAGGT
>JANMDX010000407.1:0-4783 GCA_031376505.1 Acidobacteriota bacterium | reverse complement strand
CTCCGTCGCGGCGATTCCTGTCGACACGGTCGAGGCGTTCCTGCAACGGCCGGCCGGGGCCGGGCCTTATCCAGACCCCGACTTCCGGCAGCTCGATTCGTGGATCGTGATCCGGCCCGACAACACGGCGACGTTCTTCGTAGGCAAGACCGACTTGGGGCAGGGCACGGGCACGGCGTTTCGTCAGATCATGTCGGACGAACTCGACATCGACTTCGCCAAGACGACGTGCGTGATGGGCAGCACCGACGTCACGGTGGATCAGGGCGGCTCGGGCGGATCGGACGCGCTTCAGACCGACGGCTACCCGATGCGGCGCGTGGCGGCCGAGGCGCGCCGCGTGCTGCTCGAGATGGCGGCGGCGCACTTCGGCGTGCCGGTCACGGCCCTGGCCGTGGGCGACGGGGTCGTCAGCACGAAAACCGGCGACTCGGCCGATCGCGGCATCACCTACGGCGAGCTCATCGGCGGGAAGAAGTTCAACGTCACGCTCACCGGCAGGAACACCGACGCCACCACCGGCAAGGCGCCGCTCAAGGCGGTGCAGGACATGAAGAACGTGGGGACGTCGCCGCGCCGCGACGACATCCCGGCGAAGGTGAACGGCACGCAGCGCTGGGCCGTGGACATGAAGGTGCCCGGCATGCTACACGCGCGCAACGTGCGGCCGCCGGTGGTGGGCGCCACGCTCAAGGCCATCGACGAGTCGTCGGTCACGGGTGTGCCCGGCCTCGTGAAGGTCGTGCGCAAAGGCAACTACGTGGCGGTCGTATGCGAACGCGAGGAACAGGCGATTCGCGCCGCGCGCGAGCTGAAGGTCGAGTGGACACCGCCGGCAACCGCGCCCTTCCCGTCGTCCGAGGATCTCTTCACGTACTTGCGGGCGACCGCGCCTTCGTCGTCGACTCCGCCGTCGGTTACCGGCAATCCCGACGCGGTCTTCGGCAGCGCTGCCAAGGTGATCGAGGCGCGGTACGACGTGCCGTTTCAGGGCCACACCGCCTTCGGGCCCGCCCACGCGCTGGCCGACCCGTCGAACGGGCAGCTCACGATCTATTCGAACGACATGAAGTCGTACGGGCTCCGGAACGGCGTCGCGCAGTTCCTGAAGATGCCGCGTGAGAAAGTCCGCGTCGTGTGGATGCAAGGTCCGCAGGCCTTTGGCCGCACGGCAGCCGAGGATGCCGGCTTCGAAGCGGCGTTTCTCGCGACCGAACTGCAGCGGCCCGTGCGCGTGCAGTGGTCGCGGCAGGAAGAGACCGCGTGGGACGCGAAGGGGCCGGCCTATGCCGTGACGATGCGCGGCGCCCTCGACGCGCAGGGCCAGGTGACGGCGCTCGACTACGACGCCCGGGCCGCCGACTTCAACCACATCGGTTACAACGAACACGACACCGTGCTGATTGCGCAGCTTACCGGACAGCGCAAGGCCGAGCCCGCGCGCGGACGGGCGTCGTTCCCCTCCGACAAGTACGCGATTCCGCATCGGCGCATGGCCGGCAGCGTCGTGCCGCTGCCCCTGGCCTTCGAGACGCCGCTGCGCACGGGCAATCTGCGCGATCCCGACGGACCACAGGTGACGTTTGCGGCCGAGAGCTTCATCGACGAACTCGCGACGGCGGCCGCGTCGGATCCGGTGGCCTTCCGCCTGGCCCTGCTCGAACGCGGCACCGGCGACGATGCTGGCCACAAGCGCGTGCGGTCGATCGCGTGCCTGAAGGCCGCGGCGTCGGCGTTCGGCTGGACGCCCCGCCCCTCACCCGGTCCACTGCCGACAGCCGAGGTCGTGACCGGCCGCGGCGTGGCCTACTCGTATCGCAGCGAGACGGTGGCGGTCGAGATGGTGGAGGTGGAGGTCAACCGCCGCACCGGCCGGATCTGGGTGAAGCGCATCGTCTGCGCGCACGACTGCGGTCTCATCATCAACCCCGAGGCGCTGACGCGCACGCTCGAGGGCGGTCTGCTGCATTCGGTGAGCCGCGCCCTGTGCGAGGAGGCGCGCTTCGACGGGAGCAAGATGCTGAGTGTGGACTGGGTAACGTCGCCCACGCTCACGCACGCCGACGTGCCCGAGGCGATCGAGGTCGTGCACGTGAACGGCGATCCGAACCCGAACCGTCCCGACCTGCCGCACTACGGCGCCGGCGAGACGGTGTGCAAGCCCATGTTGGCGGCCATCGCCAACGCGGTCTTCGATGCCACCGGCGTGCGGATGCGTCGCGTGCCGTTCACGGCCGCGCGGGTGCTGGCGGCGCTGAAGGCCTAGCGGCCTGGGCGCACCTCAGGCGCGGGTCGAAGGCGATCGGCCTGGGGGCCTCCTGGGACTTGAACCAACGCGCTGTAAGATTTATGCTTACATCATGAGAGAGACCCTGACCGTCAGCCTGCCGCCCCGGACCAAGCGGTTGATCGCCCGGGCTGCGACCGAGAGCGGCCTGACGACCAGCGAGTACGTGCGCATGGCCATTCACCGCAAGCTCTGGCAAGACGCCGTGATCGAGTCGCGCCGCGTCGCCGTGCCGCGCGCCAGGGCCAAAGGGGTCTTCACCGACGAAGACGTGTTCGCGCTGATTTCGTGAGAGTCGTCTTCGACACCAACGTCGTGGTCGCCGGCATCGTGGCCGAGGGCTTGTGCCGGGAGATCCTCGAGATTCATGTGCCGGAGCACAGGGCGATTCTGTCGCAGGTGCTCTGGGACGAACTCGTGGCCACCCTGCGGCGGAAGTTCGGCCTGGCTCCCGACGACCTGCCCATCCTTGCGCTCTATCGCCAACACGCGGATTGGTGCGAACCGGCGAGGCTTTCGAAAGCGGTCTGTCGAGACCCGGATGACGACTGGGTGCTGGCCACGGCAGTGACCGGCGCTGCCGAGGTGATCGTAACTGGGGACGCCGACCTGCTGACGCTCGACAGCTACTCGGGGATCGAGATGCTCTCGCCGCGTCAGTTCGTGAGTCGTCAGGCCTCAGCAGGCCGCGGGTGACTCGCGATGAATCGACCTCAGGCAACGCCCACCCACCGGTCCGCTGGCGTAAGCGCCGCGTGGCCAGGATCGGCCATTTGCATCTACGCTATTAGCACCTGGGCCGGCGGCCTGGACATGGAGGATGTGAGAGTGGGAACACGGATATGGTGTTGGGCGCTGGCGTTGACGGTCGTGGCGACCGGGGCGTTCGCCCAGGGCAACCCCACGGGGACCATTTCGGGGCAGGTCACCGATCCTGACAGCCTTGCGCTGCCCGGGGTGTCCATCACGGTGTCGTCTCCCGTCCTGCAGGGTCTGCGCACCACCGTCTCGTCTTCAAACGGCGATTACATCTTGACGTTCCTGCCACCCGGCGACTACACGGTCACCTTCGAACTCCAGGGGTTCGCCCCGGTCACGCGGGTGATTGGCTTGAAGATGGCCGATCGGCAGCCGTTGAGCGTCAGGATGGCGCTCGCATCGCTCACCGAGGTGGTCGAAGTAACCGCCACGTTGACCGGCACCGCCACCACCGCCACGGTGTCGACCACGACCAGGGCCGACATGGTGGAGCGGCTTCCAATCGGACGCACGCTCGAGGCCGCGACCGTGCAGGCCCCTGGGGCCATCGGCAACGGACCGGGCGGCAACATCATGATCTCTGGCGCGTTGTCCTACGACAACCTCAACCTGGTGAACGGGGTGAACGTGAACGAGAACCTCCGTCAGCAGGCTCGTCCGTTGTATGTCGAGGACGCGGTTCAGGAGACGAAGGTCTCCACTGGAGCCATCTCGGCTGAATTCGGGCGGTTCCAGGGAGGCGTGGTCAACATGGTCACGAAGTCGGGGGGCAACTCGTTCAGCGGGTCGTTCCGCACCACCTTCACCAACGACCGCTGGAGGTCTTTGACACCATACCCAACCGACTCCACGGTCGATGTCGTGGTGCCGGCGTACGAAGGCACGTTCGGCGGCCCGGTGCGCAAGGACAAGGTGTGGTTCTTCGGAGCCGGCCGCCTGCAGAACAACCAGACGAACGAGACCCTGCCATTCACCGGGTACAACTACACCTTCGAGACGGGCGACAAGCGGGTCGAAGGCAAGCTGACCTACGCCATCAACTCGAAGAACACCGTGAAGGTGTCTTATTTCAACCGGAGCCTGGCGTTCACGAACAACCGTTTCGGTACGGTGCTGGACGCGGCCAGCCTCTACAACAACAAGAACAAGGACGGCCTGCTGGCCGCCAATTACCAGACGGCGCTCGCGGCCAATCTGTTCATCGAGGGTCAGTACTCCACCCGCATGTACAGCAACACAGGCACGGGCTCCCAGTTCACGGATCCGATCCGGGGCACGCCCATCTGGGACCGGTCTCGCGGATCGGCCCGCTTCAACACCGCGACCTTTTGCGCAGCGTGCGCAAACGCCGTCGATACCAAGGACAACCAGGACATCTACGCCAAGGCGAACTATTTCCTGTCGACCAAGCGCCTCGGCTCCCACAGCATCGTGGCCGGGTTCGACTACTTCAACGAGATGCGCATGAACAACCAGAACTCGGTGGCCAGCGGGTTCCGCGTGCAGACCACTGGCGCGATCATCGACGGCCTCAACGTCTATCCCATTCTGCGGTCTGGCACCTCTACCGTCACCTCGGCGTACATCGACTACCGGCCGGTCTTCAGTGACACGGTGGGAAACAATCTTCGGACCTATTCAGGGTTCCTCAACGACGCCTGGCGCCTCAACAGCCGGCTCAGTTTCAACCTCGGGCTCCGGTACGACAAGAACAGCACCAAGGACCAGGGCGGCGCG
>JANMDX010000358.1:0-2651 GCA_031376505.1 Acidobacteriota bacterium | reverse complement strand
GGATATCGCCAGGCACGCCGGCGCGGCGGGCCACCACGGTGGAGCCGCCGCAAGAGGCCGAGCGACGCGTGCACCTGCGCAAGCCGGGGACCACGGCGTACTGGCGGGCCGCGTATCATGCGCCGCGCTTTGCCGACCCCGACTTCTTCCCGCTGCTGGCGCTCGATGCCGTTCTCACTGGCGCGTCGGGCCTGAACATCTGGTCGGGCGGATCGGTGCCCACGCCCCAGCGCAGCGCGCGTCTGTACCGCACGCTCGTGAACGGCGGACTCGCGTCGTCGGTGGGTGGGTTCCTGGCGCCGACGGCCGAACCGTATCTCTATGCCATCAGCGCCACGGTCGCGCACGGCCAGACGCTGGCGGCTGTCGAGCGCGCCGTGCTCGACGAGTGCGATCTCGTGGTGCGCGACGGCGTGACGCCCGCGGAACTGGCGCGCGTGCGCGCACAGTTGCGGGCGCGCTTTGTGTTCGACGGCGGCAGCGTCACCGACCTGGCGCACCAGCTTGGCTACTTCGCGACGATCGGGCGCTGGCAGGACTGGGGCGAAGTCGACGCCCGCCTCGACGGGGTTACGATCGACCAGGTCAACGCCGTGGCGGCGAAATACCTGACCATCGACAATCGCACCCTCGGTCTCTTCGAGCCCACGACCGGCTCAGACGGCGAGGACCGCTGATGGCGCTTGCGGCCGTGCGGCGCGTGTTGCCCAACGGGCTCACGGTGATTGCCGCCCGAAATCGTTTGATCCCAGCCGTGTCGCTGGCCATCGGCGTGAACGCCGGCGCCTCGGCAGACCCGGATGGCGCCACCGGCACCGCGGCCCTGACGGCGCGGGTGCTCGACAAGGGCACCGCCCGGTACGGTGCCGAGGCGATTGCCGACGAGCTCGATGGCCGAGGGGCCTCGTTGTCGGTCGGCGCGGGGCGTCAGCAGATCGTCGTGAGCGCGACTTGCCTGGTCGGCGATCTGGCTGCGGTACTGCCGGTGGCGTGCGACGTCGCGCGGGCGCCGAGTTTTCCCGAGTCCGAGGTGACGACGCGGCGGGCCGAGCTGCTCACCGCGATTCGCGAAGCCGCCGACGACCCCAGCGCGGTGGCCGTTGACGCCCTGATGGCCGCGCTCTACCCCGGGAGGCACCCGCTGGGCCGGCCCGCGCGCGGATTTCCGGCCGACGTGGCCACGCTGACGCGCGCGCATCTGCAGGCCTTCCACCTCCGCGCCTTCGCGCCGGCGGCTGCCACCGTGGTCATCGTGGGTGACCTCGACGCCGACGAACTCGTCGAGGCCGTGTCGACGCACATGGCCGATTGGACCGGCACGTCCATGGCGGCTGTGGCGCCGGGCGCCCCGCCGCCGGTGACCGCGCGCACGTTGGTCGTGCGCGCCATGCCCGACAAGTCGCAGGCCGATGTCGCCTACGGGTTCGTCGGTCTGACACGAGGCGACGACGACTACTACGCCGCGCTCGTCATGAACAACGCGCTCGGACAATACGCCTTGGGTGGGCGGCTCGGCGAGAGCATCCGCGAGCGCCAGGGCATGGCGTACTACGTGTTCAGCAGCCTGGATGCGGGACTGGCGCCTGGGCCGCTGATGGTGCGGGCGGGGGTGTCGGCCGGGAACGTGCAGCGCACGATCGACTCCATCGACGCAGAACTGCAGGCTGTGCTGGCCGATGGATTCACGCGCAAGGAAGTGGACGACACCAAGAAGTATCTGATTGGGTCGCTGCCGCGCCAGCTCGAGACCAACGGCGGCATTGCCGGTTTCCTGCTGTCGGCCGAGGCGTTCGGCCTGGGCATGGACCACGACGTGCGGCTGCCGGGCCGCATCGCCGCCGTGACCGACGACGACGTGGCCCGCGTGGCCCGGCGCCTGCTCGATCCGGCGCGCGCAGTCGTCGTGGTGGCGGGCCCGTGGACGGGACCGCCCGCATGAACGGTCTTTCGACGATTCGCGCGGTGTTCTTCGACGTCGACTTCACGTTGATTCATCCCGGGCCGCGCTTTCACGGCGCGGGTTACGCGGTCACCTGTGCCGAGCACGGCGTGGAGGTCGACGCCTCGCGCTTCGACGCCGCCGTGTCGCACGCGTTGCCGATGCTCGACGACCTCGAGGACCCGCTTTACGACCACGATCTCTTCATCAACTACACGGCGGCGATTATCGAGCAGATGGGTGGGTGTGGTGCACGCGTCCGGCAGGCGGCAGCTGAGATATACGAGGAATGGGCCGTGAATCACCACTTCGATCTGTACGACGACGTGCAGGAGGTGCTGCCCGTGCTTGCGGCAAAGGGGCTCGAGCTTGGGGTGATCTCGAACTCGCACCGGTCGCTCGAGGCGTTCACCGAGCATTTCGATCTCGACCGCTACGTGCGCACCCACGTGTCAGCGCACCCCGGCCGCTACATGAAGCCGCATCCCAGCATCTTTGTCGCGGCGCTCTCGGCGGCGGGCGTCGGCGCGCATGAGGCCCTGATGGTGGGCGACAGTTTCAAGGCCGACGTGCAGGGCGCGCTTGGCGCCGGTCTGCGGGCGGTCTGGCTTCGGCGCTCCGGTGACGTGCCCTCCGACGTGCCCGCGTCGGTGCCCGTCGTGCGCCGACTGGACGAGCTGCCACCGATGCTGTGGCCCGAGTTACACTCGTC
>JANMDX010000114.1:0-9958 GCA_031376505.1 Acidobacteriota bacterium | reverse complement strand
TGTCGGTCGTGCCGTTTGTGACCGGGTGGATGGGCGAGAACCACTTTGCGCCCGCGCCCACGGCCGTCTACGGCGTGGTGCTGTTGATGGCGGCCATGGCCTACTGGATCCTGCAGCAGGTGATCATGCGCGCGCAGGGGCCGCAGTCGTTGCTCAGGAAAGCCGTGGGCGGCGACTGGAAAGGGAACCTCTCGCCGCTCGTCTACGTCGTGGGCATTGCCGTGGCCACGACGGCCCCGTGGGCCGCCGGCGTGCTGTACGCCCTGGTGGCGGTCATCTGGCTCGTGCCCGACCGCCGCATCGAACGCGTGCTGCATCACGACTAGTTTGGGGGGCTGAGGCGTGCCTACCGGCCAAGTGCCTTGCGCGCACGCACCTGCAGCATGCCCCGGGCGCGCGTGTCGTCGCTGAACCTGCCATCGAGTTGAGCTGCGGAGGGGTTGTCCGCCAGGCGTCGCACGATGGCCATCAACCCTGGCTCTTTGGTTGCCACCGCGACATCAACGGCGATCATCACGACGATGACGTGCTCCGGGCGGGCCAGCACCGCGCCAACCAGGCTCTCGACTTGCCGACGCAACCCGGCGTCCAGCCGTCCCTCCAAGAGCATGCGTTCGATTGCGCGCCCGGCGCCGTTGCGCTCACCAACGTCGGCCACGCCGTCGCCGAACAGACGCATCACGAGCGGGAGTGCCGACGCCCCGTACGCGGCCACCGCGTTGGTTGCCATCCGGCCGGTTTGGAGCGCCCCTGTCAGTGCGATCATCGTGGCGTCGCTCTCGAACAGCGTGTTGGCCTGAATGAGATCGCCGTAGTACTCGCCGACACCAGCCGTGTCCCATTCGGAACCAGATGGCGCGACCGCTGGAGATCGTCGCCGGGAGACCACGCCGTTCATGCGCGACAGCTCGTTGGCCAATGCCAAGATGAGATCGCCGGACGGTGGCCCCGCCCTCGCGTGCACCACGGCGGCCACCGCCGTCGCGCGTTCGTTCAACGACCCGCCCTCGAGTGTCTTTATGATGCTGGCTTCGGTCGCCCCGGGCACCTGCGCACGAGGCGCTACAGCCAGTGTCACGATGGCGATGGCCGTCAGTGCGATGCGTCTATTCATTGGCGCGAGCAGGCGTTTGAATGCCCGGAGGCCGGATGCTACTACAGCGTCGCCATGTCCCAGCCCCTAGCCCGTCCCGGCCCCGGCTCGCAGTCTTCCCCGGTCGCTCGGCACTGGCCCCCGCCCCCCGCCCCAAGTACCATGTCCGCATGTCGATCGCGCAGAACCTGCGAGACATCCTGTACGGCGTGGCCTACGGCCGCTACGAGCGCGAGCTGAAGCTGCAGGCCGCCGAGCTGAACGACTATTTCCTGCTGCTCTGCTACATGGAGGTCGTCGGGCTGCCCAATCCCGCGGCGTTCTACCTGCTCGAGGTGTATCCACACCTGCTCGACCAGTTTCACCTGTGGCACCGCCGCATGGGCATGGACCGGTCGCCGCTTGGCAGCCTGCCATGCTGCTAGACGTCGAGACGCCCGCGATGAAGGGGCTGCTCAATCGCGAGGTGCTCTTCTTTGGCGGCAAGGGCGGGGTGGGCAAGACCACCTGCGCGGCCGCCATGGCGCTGGCCGCGAGCCGCCTGGGCCGCAAGGTGCTGCTCGTGTCGACCGACCCGGCGCACTCCACGTCGGACATCTTCGAGCGGCCGATCGGGCCCGACCCGGTGGAGTTGCAAACCGGCCTCTGGGGGCTCGAGATCGACGCTGCCACCGAGTCGGCCCGCTACGTGCGCGAGGTGAAGGACCGGGTGCGCGATCTGTTCGGGCACCACATCCTGAAGGAAGCCCACAAGCAGATCGATCTGGCGGCGAGCATGCCGGGCGCCGAGGAAGTGGCGCTCTTTGACCGGATGGGTGCGCTCATCCGGGGCGAAGACACGCGCTTCGACCTCGTCATCTTCGACACCGCGCCCACCGGCCACACGTTGCGCCTCATTCGCATGCCCGAGCTGATGGAGGCCTGGGTCAAGGCGCTGACGCGTTCGCGCCGTGCGATGCTGGGCGTGGAGGGCGACGACAAAGACGATCCCATCCTGGTGTCGTTGCGCGACCGGTTCGAACGCCTGCAGGCGCTGCGGGCGCGGCTCATCGGCGGCCGCACGACGGCGTTCGTGCTGGTGCTCATCCCCGAGCGTCTGCCTATCGAAGAAACCGCGCGCGCCCTGGCGCAGCTCGACGAGACTGGCGTGAAGATCGGCGGCCTGGTCGTGAACCGCGTGCTGCCCGAACACACGACCGACGCGTTCCTGACCGCGCGTCGCGCGCAGGAGCGGGTCTATCTCGATGAAATCGCCACCCGCTTTGCCGACCGGCCGCGCGTGTATCTGCCCCAGTTCCCTCGAGATGTCTACGGACTGGCGAGCCTCGGTCCGATTGCCGATGCGCTGGCCGCCGCTACAGGAGCCCCCCGATGACCATTGCACAGCCCAAGTCCGGCGACTACGCCCCGTACTACCAGAAGTATCTCGATGCCGCGTCCACGGTCGATGACGCCCTCGACCTGCTCGGACAACAAAGCGACGTGCTGGCGTTCATGAGGACGTGGCCCGAGGATCGGGCTGGCCACCGCTATGCGGAAGGGAAGTGGACCGTCACGCAGGTGATTGGCCACATGAGTGACACCGAGCGCGTGTTTGCCTACCGGCTGCTGCGCATCGCGCGCGGCGACGCCACGCCGCTGGCGGGGTTTGACGAGAACGCGTATCAACTCGAGGCGGGATTCGAGGGTCGCACGGTGGCGAGCGTCGTGGCCGAACTGCGGGCCGTGCGCCAGGCGTCGCTGACGCTCATCCGGTCACTCGACGCGGCGGCACTCGACCGCGCCGGCACCGCCAGTGACCAGCGCGTCACCGCGCGCGCGCTGGCGTGGCTCATCGCCGGACACTTCGCGCACCACACGGCGATTCTGAAGGAACGCTACGGTCTGTAGCGCCCCGAGGGACGCGCGGCCCGGGTGGGCCGGCCTACGCGTCGGCCTTGGCGGCCTTGGCCGTTTTGGCCGTCTTGGCGGTCTTGGCCTTGCGCTTGGTACCGGCCCCCTTCGCCCTGGCGGGCGAGAGCGCGCTCGGAATCAGATCGAACGCGGGATCGGACTGGACGCTCGAGCGCGTCAAGTGCTCGATGGTCGATTGCACTTTGCGGAGCGGACCCTGTTCGGTGTCCTCGAGCGAGGGGAAGTGCACGAACGCGTACGGCGCCGCCACGTCCACGACCTTGCCGCGCTGCCAAACCGTATGGTCCACAAGCGTGCCGATGTCTTTTGCGCTCAAAATCATGAATCTAGTGTACGCCGGATTGCGCGCGGCTGACGCACCGGGTTTGGGCACCCGCCCTGACGCCCCGCGGCCCAGTCCCTCGAGGCCCGGACCGGGGCAGCCGATCCCGGCGCTGCGGTAGTCTTGTACTTTTCGCCCCCATCGAACTGGAGATTCCACGTGACGCGCACTGCCCGGGAGCCGCTCGAGGTCTGGAAATTCGGCGGCGCCGCCTTGGCAGACGGCAAAGCCATTGACCGGGCCGCCCGGACAATCGCGGCGCACGGCGGGCCGCTCGTGGTCGTGGCCTCGGCGCTCGGCGGCGTGACCGACCTGCTGCTCGAGGGCGCCACCCACGCCGCGCAGGGCCGGATGAGCGAGGCGGAACGCTGCGCAACCGTGGTGGCGACCAGGCACCGTCAGGTGGCCCGCGCGGCCCTGAGCGGGTCGGCCGCGGCCGCCACCGAGCGCGCCATTGGCGCCGCCGTGACCGAGTACCGCGACCTCTGCCGTGCCGTGAATGTGCTGCGGCACCTGGCGCCGCGCACCCGCGACGCGCTCCTGTCGCGCGGCGAGCAGTTGTCGGCACTCGTGCTGGCGGCCGCCGTGAAGCGCGCCGGCACGCGCGCGTTGGCGGTTGACGCGCTCACGGTCGTGCACACCGACGACCTGCACGGCGGCGCCACGCCGTTGATGACCGACACCACCCGTGCGGCGCGCCGGATCCTTCGCCCACTCGTGGCGGCTGGCACGGTGCCGGTCGTGCCCGGGTTCATCGGGTGCGCGCCCGACGGCAGCACCACCACGCTTGGCCGTGGCGGCTCCGATCTGACGGCGACCGTGCTCGGCCGCGCGCTCGGCGCCGCGCGCGTCGTGTTGTGGAAGGATGTTCCTGGCATCCTGACGGCCGATCCCCGGCTCGTGCCCGATGCCCGCGTGATCCCGGCGCTGCACCATCAGGAGGCCGCCGAGGTCGCGCACTACGGCGCCAAGGTTCTGCACCCGCGTGCGCTGATTCCGCTCGTGGGCACGCGCATCCCGCTGCACGTGCGCTCATTCGTCAACACCGACCTGCCGGGCACCGTCGTGTCGGCGCGTCAGTCGCTGCCGGGCTATCCCGTGAAGGCGCTGGCGCTGCTGCCGAAACAAGCGGTCATCACCGTGGCCGGCAAGGGCATGGTGGGCGTGCACGGCATCGCGGCGCGCACGTTCACGGCGGTGGACACCGAGCGTTTGTCGGTGTCGACGATCTTCCAGGGCTCGTCCGAAAGCTCCATCGGCTTCACCGTACCGGCCGAGGAGGCCGACCGCGCCGTGCGGGCGGTGCGCAAGGCGCTGGCGCTCGAGATCGCCAGTGGCCTCATCGACGGCGTGCATGCGCGCCACGACGTGGCCGTCATGGCCGTGGTGGGCGACGGCATGGCCGGCTCGCCGGGCATTGCGGCGCGCGTCTTCTCGGCGCTGGCCTCTGGCGGCATCAACGTGATCGCCATCGCGCAGGGTTCGTCGGAGCGCAATATCTCGTTTGTCGTCGCCTCGTCGGCTGCGGCCGATGCGGCCAGACACGTGCATGCCGCCTTTCAGCTGGCGAAAATCGGCGGCGGCACTGCAGGGACGCTGCCCTACACCGACGTCGTGCTGCTCGGCTTCGGGCGCGTGGGCCGGGCGCTGGCCGACCAGATCGCCGCGCAGCTCGGGCAGCAGCGGGTACGCATCGTGGGACTGCTCGACCGCTCCGGCTACGTCTTTGACGCCAAGGGGCTGTCGCGCGCGCGCCTGCTGCGGCTCGCTCGCGACAAGGACGCGGGCAAGTTGCTCGCCACGCTGGGCGGCACGCGCGCCGGTGCGCGCGAGGCCCTCAGCTGGATGGCCGGTCACGCGGTGTCGCGGCCCATTGTCGTGGACGTGACCAGCGAGGACACCGCCGACCTGCTGCAGACCGCGGCGGAGCAGGGCTTCGACATCGTGCTCGCCAACAAGCGCCCGCTGGCCGGTCCGTGGGCGCAGTATCAAGCGCTCGTCGCAGCGTCGTCGCGCGGCGGCCGTCGTTTACGCTACGAGGCCACGGTGGGCGCCGGCCTGCCGGTGATCGACACGTTCCGCAAGCTCGCCGATACCGGCGACAAGGTGCGCCGCATCGACGGCTGCGTGAGCGGCACGTTGATGTTCGTGCTGTCGGAAGTATCGGCGGGCCGGCCGTTCTCGCAGGCCGTGCGCGAGGCGGTCGCCCGCGGTTACGCCGAGCCCGACCCGCGCGAGGATCTCTCGGGCATGGACGTGGCTCGAAAGGGGCTCATCCTCGGGCGACTGCTCGGCTACCGCGGCGCGTTCCCGTCGCCCGTCGATCTCGTGCCGGCACACATGAAGGCGCTGCCGCTCGCCGAGTTCATGCGGCGGCTGCCCGAGCTCGACGACAGCTGGCGCACGCGCGTGGCCGCCGAGGCGGCTCGCGGCAACGTGCTGCGCTATGTGGTGAGCGCCACGCCCACTCGCATCACGGCCGCGCTCGTGGCCGTGGCGGCCGCCAGTCCGATGGGCGCGGCCTCCGGCACGCGCAACCTCATTACCTTCGTGTCAGACCGGTATCGCGAGGAGCCCCTCGTCGTGAGCGGCCCTGGCGCGGGCGCGGCCGTGACAGCGGCGGGCATCTTGAACGACATCCACGCGCTGACGGTGGACTAAGGGGCCGGCTACAGAACGTCGGCTTAGCGGAACAGGCGTGCGATCGTCACAGACCACCCAGGCACGAGCTGTGTCGCCAGCATGTCGTGCGCGCCGGCCGTCAGAGTGGCCACGGCCGGAAACGCGCCGTCGGTGGCACGCCGGCAGACGGTGACGGCGTTCAGGTCGGGGTCCACGAGCCAGTATTCCCGCACGCCGGCGCGATCGTAGAGCCGGCGCTTGACCTCCTGGTCGCGCGTGCGGGTAGAGGGCGACAGGATCTCGATCACCAGCGCGGGTGTGCCCTGAATGTTCCTGGCCGTCAGAATATCGAGCTGGTCCGGCGCGACAAACACCAGGTCGGGCTCGACCACGTCGTGGAACGAGAACACGACGTCGAACGGCGACACGAACACCCGGCCGCGCTCGGGTCGATCCTCGACGTGGTTGCCAAGGGCCAGGCACAGCCGCAGTACCAGCTCCTGGTGGCGCTGATTCGGCGAGGGCGTCATGTAGTGCGCCCCGTCGATGATCTCGTGCCGCAGACCGTCGTCCGGGAACAGCAGGAAATCCTCGTACGTAAGGCGCCCGTCGTAGGCTGTTGTCGGCATGGCGTCCTGTGGGTCCACGGCCGGATTCGACCTCCGTCCACACGCGGCAGACTTACGCCGTGCCACGCAGGACCAGGCGTGAATCGCCTGCCGGGAAAGCTCGTGCGGCAGAAACGGCGATGCGGCCCGCAGTGCGGCGTGGCAAGCAATCGAACCGGGATAAGATTCGCCACGCATGAGCCTGGCTCCCGGCACTCGCCTCGGCGTCTACCAGATCACCGCGCCGCTCGGCGAAGGCGGGATGGGCCAGGTGTGGCGCGCCCGCGACACCAAGCTGAATCGTGACGTGGCGCTCAAGGTGCTGCCCGACTCGTTTGCCGAGGACGCGGATCGGCTGGCGCGGTTCACGCGCGAAGCGCAGACCCTCGCCGCGCTGAATCACCCGCACATCGCCGCCATCTACGGGCTTGAAGAATCGAACGGCGTCCGCGCGCTCGTGATGGAACTGGTCGAGGGCGAGGACCTGTCGCAGCGCATTGCGCGTGGCGCAATTCCCCTCGACGAGGCGCTGCCCATCGCGAAGCAGATCGCGGAGGCGCTGGAAGCCGCGCACGAGCAGGGGATCATCCATCGCGATCTGAAACCCGCCAACATCAAGGTGCGGGCGGATGGCACGGTGAAGGTGCTGGACTTCGGACTTGCCAAGGCGCTCGACCCGGCCGCCGCGTCGAGCCCTGAGGCGATGAATTTGCCGACGATCACGTCGCCCGCGATGACGCAGGCGGGGATGATTCTCGGCACCGCCGCGTACATGGCGCCGGAACAGGCGCGCGGCACTGCCGTGGACAAACGCGCCGACGTGTGGGCCTTCGGCGTCGTGCTTTACGAGATGCTGACGGGCAAGCGTCTGTTTACGGGCGCGACCGTGTCGGACACGATCGCCGCCGTGCTGACGCGCGAGCCGGATTGGGCGACGCTTCCGGCTGGTACGCCCGTGCCAATTCGCAAGCTGCTCCGCCGATGCCTCGAGAAAGATCGCAAGCGCCGGCTCACCGACGCAGGTGCTGCACGGCTGGAGATCGACGACGCGCTGACACCGCCCTCGACTGTGGAGGCGGCGTCGGCTTCAGGCACGTCAACGACTACCACATCGTCGCGCGGGCGACTCCTGTGGATGGTGGCCCTCACCGTCGCGGCAGCGCTCATCGCGGCGATAGCAACGCCCACACTGCGATATTTGCGCCAGACCCCGCCGCTTGTCCCGCCTGAGACCCGCCTTGAGATCGTGACACCTCCGACCAGCCTACTCACGTCGTTTGCGCTCTCGCCCGACGGCCGCCAGATCGTCTTCGCCGGCGACAGTGACGGCGCCTCCCGGCTGTGGCTGCGGTCGCTGGCCAGCACGAGCGCGCAGTCGTTGGCGGGGACGGAGGGGGCGACCTGGCCCTTCTGGTCCCCCGACGGCCGGTCCATCGGCTTCTTTGCCGGGGGCGCGTTGCAACGCCTCGACCTGGTCGGTGGCGCCCCGCAGACGCTGGCGACCCTCACGGGTGGGGCCGGCGGGACGTGGCACACGAACGGCGTGATCCTGTTTGCGCCAAGCCTCACCTCGCCGTTGATGCGCGTGGCCACCACCGGCGGCACCGCCGTCCCGGTCACGCAGCTGGAAGGCGCGTTCGGGCACACGGCGCCACAGTTCCTGCCCGACGGACGGTTCCTGTTCTTCGTGGGCGGCGGGGCCGACGGCACGGGCATCTATCTGGGCGCGCTCGACGGCCGCGCCCCGACACGGCTGGTGACCGCGGATACCGGCGGGGTGTATCTGCCCTCGCACGGCGGGGCGTCGGGCGCGTCAGCCACCGGCGAAGATGGATGGGTGCTGTGGGTGCGGCCCGGCACGGCAACGCTGGTCGCCCAGCGGTTGGATCTCACGACGGCGACCCTGGTGGGCGAGCCGGTGACGCTGGCCGAAGGCGTCGGGGTTGACCTCCGGACGGGTCGCATAGCCGTGTCGGCGGCGGCGACCGGGCTGCTCGCCTACCGGAGGGGTGACGGCAGCCTGCGGCAGCTCACCTGGGTGGACCGGTCGGGTGCGGCCCGCGGCGCCGTAGGTCCCCGCGACGCGACGCTCAGTAACCCCAGCGTCTCGCCCGATGGCCAGCGTGTGGTGGTGTCGCGCACGGTGCAGGGCAACGAGGATCTCTGGCTGCTCGACGGCCTCCGCGACAGCCGGTTCACGTTCGGTCCCGAGGTCGAGCGGTTTTCCGTCTGGTCAGCCGACGGCGCACGGGTCATGTTCTCGCTCTTCGAGAAGGCAGGGTTTGATCTGTACCAGAAGCGCAGCAACGGCGCGGGCGAGGCGGAGCAACTGTTGACCTCTGTTCAGACGAAGGTCGTCACCAGCGCATCGAAAGACGGGCGCTTTGTGCTCTTCAATAGCGTGGATCCGAAGACCAACGTCGACATCTGGGTCGTACCAACGTCGGGGGATCGGACGCCCACGGTGTGGCGGAAGACATCCTTCCGCGAGGGCTACGCGATGTTCTCCCCGGATGGCCGGTGGGTGGCCTACCAGTCGAACGAATCGGGACGGCCGGAGATCTACGTACGGCCGTTCGTGCCGCCGTCAGAGGATGCGTCGGCGGCCCCGCCCGCGTCGTCGCGCGATGCGTCGGCGAACCAAGCGGACGGCCAGTGGCAGGTCTCCACCGGGGGCGGCATTCATCCGGTGTGGCGGCACGACGGGAAAGAGCTGTTCTACCTCAACCCGGCCGGCGAGCTGATGGCCGCGCCCATCACCACCACCGCGGCCGCCGTGGTACCGCGCGTCCCGGCGGCGCTCTTTCCCACGCGCATCGTGGGCGGCGGCCTCGATGCGCAGCAGGCACGGCAGTACGACGTGGCCCCCGACGGACGCTTCCTCATCAACACGGTGGTGGACGGCACCGACGCCCCAATCAGGCTGGTCCTGAACTGGAATCCCGAGACGAAGAAGTAGCGTGGCCCTTTCTCCCGGTACTCGACTCGGCGTCAATGAGATCACCGCGCCCCTCGGCGAAGAGGGCATGGGGCAGGTGTGGCGGGCGCGACATGAAGCTCGATCGCGACGTCGCCATCAAGGTGCGGCCCGAGGCGTTCGCGCATGACGCCGATCGCTTGACCTCGGTGTGATATCGTATTTGAGTATCAGAGAGAGATATTCATGGTAGCCATTTCATTGAAGCTTTCGGAGGACCTCCTCGAGGCGTCTGGGCGCTGCGCCGACGCGCTGCGCCTGACGCGGGCCGAGTACATGCGGCGCGCGCTCGAAGAGATGAACCGCGAGACCCGAGCCCGTCTGCGGGCTGGCCGCCTCGGCGCCGCCTCGCGCAAGGTCCGCGGCGAGAGCATGCGTGTCAACGCGGAATTCGCGGCGATCGAGCGGGACGTCGATGCGTA
>JANMDX010000341.1:0-12995 GCA_031376505.1 Acidobacteriota bacterium | reverse complement strand
CGTCGACACGACGCCGATCCAACCCGTCGTCCAATCGGCAATCGGTGCTCGCCACCGGTTCCAGTGCCCGGCGCCCGATTTCTCGCTCGAGCGAATCGTCGTCGACCAATCAACGGTCGTCGAACCCGTGGGCCCCGAGATCCTCATCGTCACCGCGGGCAGGATCTCGGTGACGCGCCCCAACGACCGTACCCGCACCGGGCCACTCGTGGTTGGCACGGGCTCATCACTGTGGCTGCCAGCGACCGGGGGCCCAGTGACGGCCGGGGGCACAGGGGTGGTGTTCCGCTGCGGCGCGGGTGGCGACGCCACTTCTTGACAGCCGCGCGGAGAGACGATGGCAACGCACGCAGGGTTTGGAGATGACGGAATGCGTGTTGTTCGACCTTGCTCCCATGGGCCAGCGCCTACTACTCGTTCCCCGACGCGGCACGTCGGCGGGAAGGCCCAGATGCCACAGAATCCGACCGCTTGCATCAGCGTGTGACGCCCAGTGACGGGAACTCGAAGCGAACGTAGTACAGCCGTGGCTGATCGTTCTCCTTCAAGAACGTGAGGGTCACGGACCCCTCGCCGCGATCGAACCTCGTCGTGTACTTCACCGCGGTCCCTGCGCCTTCCGCGTAGGCGACGTTCTTGATCGACACCAAGTTGTCCCGCTCTTTGTACCTGCCGAGGTCTCTGCGGATGTCACTGAAATAGGCCACGCCAGACTCTCTGGAGTACGCATTTCTCCAGATGCTATGAGTCATGGCGTACAAGCCTTCATCATTCTCAGCGTTGAACAACCCAAAGAAGGCGTTCGCCTGTTCGTCGACATCGACGGTGGGGACCTCGCACGCACTCGTGAGGAGTAACGCCAGAGCCAAGAGTCCGGGCGCCCAACGGCGATTCCAATTGATCCGCATCACGCTTACCTTTCGTGACGTCACGACAGCTCGTTCGATGATTTGCGCCAGACGAAGCTGGCAGCAGTTGCCAGGAAGATGGCTTCAGCGCTAGGATCGGGCGCTCGCAGTAGCAGGAAGGATCCTTTCGCCCATGCAAACGGCCCTGTATGTCATTGGTGGCGCCTTTCTCATGTACGTCGTCGCCAAGATTCTTGAGGCTGTATTTGGAGTTGATTTGTCTTGGTTGACGGGGGACGACAAGCCTCAGAGGTAGGTAGGCATTCCCCTAGCTCCCCTGAGGTCGGTTCAGGAACCCTCCGATGACGATTGGCGCCATCGTAGCGACAAACAGCACCAATCGACCTCCGCCTGAACGAAACCCTGGCTCGCCCGGCTGGCCCATCAAGAGATGGAATGCAGCCCAGGCCGCAATGACGATTCCGACGACAATGAAGCCGGCCCCGGAGACTTCAAATGCGCGGCTTCGGGCGTGGCCGCCGGCCGTCTTTCGATAGGCGGCGCCGAGAACAATGTGGAACCCCGCGAGGGCATGGGTCCCAACCCGAGAGTCGAGGAACGCCCACAGTCCGAAGTCGGTCCATCTGAAGATGCTGAGGATCAACAACAGCACCAGAGCAAGATGACAGGCGACTCCGAGCACTTTCACAAGAGCCCACAGCACTGCGTCCCTACGGGTCATGGCCTTGCCTCCCCAAATACCGAAAAGAGACCGACGTGCTCCTCGAAACGCGCCCTAGAGAGAATCGCGGAGATCGATGCGCTGCCGAATCTTGGCGATGACCTGTTCCGCCCAGCGCATTTCGTGAGAGCACTTCAACCGCTCTAGCGTGTCTCGTGCTTCCTCCGCCAGTGTCAGAAACTCGCGGTCGGCTCGGCCAAAGACCTTGCTGGTTCGTCGGCCAGTCACCGATAGCACATCTGCGCGTAGGAGCTGCACGACGGCCAGTCCCGCTTCGTCGCCCAGGCGACGATACTCCTTCTCGGCGTCGTGCAGCAGAGGCACGCCGACGGACCAGTCGCCTCGGTCGACGAGAATACGCGCCTGATAGCGCAAGGCATCGCCGAGCCCTCGCCGATCAGGAGCGCGGCGGCAGCGTGCCTCCTCCGCTTGAAAAAGCGAAAGGGCGACATCCAGGTCCCCCCGTTCGTATCGGGCAACCGCCTCGGACAGGGGGGTCGGCCGCGCCGCCGCAATGATATCGGGATCGGGCGCGCCGAACGGCGGCCGATCGGGCATTGCCCCCCCCACTCCCTGACAAATGAACGCACCCCAGTTGACGGGAGCCGAGAACAAGCGGCTCTCATCCGGCCGTGCGGCCCATTCGAACAACTCACGCTCCATTTGGGCATTCCCGGCCGACAATCGACTGATCACCGTGGGGGCAAGCCACGTCTGGCGGATTTCTCCGACGGTGAGATCGCGCAGGAACAACTGAGCTTCGCGCAACCCTTCTGACCGAGGCATGCGGCGGCGCAGAAGATTGTCGTAGAAGCGCTCCATGAGAACAGCCGTGGCCAGGTCTGGTACCTTCCAGAGGCTCATCACCACGGTCCGCGCCCCAGCCAACACGAATGCGCGCCGGAGCCCGAGGACGCCTTCGCCACGACGAATTTCCCCAAGACCGGTCTCGCAGGCAGAAAGAACCACCAATTCGGTGCCCGCGAGGTCCAGACACGCGACGTCTTCCGCCGTGAGGAGTCCGTCTTCAGCCTCGGCGGGCGGTGTCCCGCCGGCAAGCCAGACGTTGGCGCCGGAGAGCACGAGGCCCGAGCGCAACAGAGGATTGTCGAGTCGTCCGATTCGAAGCCCTTCAGCCGATTTCGCGCCATCCGCGCCGAGGTCACGCACACGCCAGTTGGATGCGGCCACCTTGTCGTGCAGAAAGAAACCGTGCGTCGCCAGATGAAGGACCCATGGGCCGCGGCACGACTTTAGGCGGCGCTCGAGCGCCGCTTCGCCCAGCCACGGGGCCACCCCGAGTTCCGCGGCGATGCGCTGGCCTTCATCGCGGGTGCCGGGCAGACGCGAAAAATGCCAGTTCTCCATTCGCACTTCGGCCGGGTGGCGGCTCCGCGACGCAGCGGTGCGCGGACCAGCCTGCCCGTGGCCCAGGTCGAAGTCGGGATCACTGAGGACGATGGGCGGTGAAGGCGGCCTTGCAACCGTGGCGCGGAAGCGCAACACGTCGCGGCCGGTACTCAGGTAACTCACGTGAAACGCGTCGATGACGCAACGGTGTTCGTCTAGCGGCAGGACCTCGAAAGGTAGCAGGGTGAGGTCTCCATCGGGGGCCAGCTGGAAGCTGGTAATTCCGCCGGCGACGTTGACCACGGGGTCGATCACCTTCTCGCGCAGGGAGGCCCCGGGAGCGGCTGCAGTAGTGACGCTCGCGGCAGATGGTGCCGGTTCATTGGTGACAGCGGCTCGAAACCGCGTGACCAGGGCGTCGATCTCGTCGGCGCGTCCCAGTTCGAGCATGCGCACCGGGTTGTCCGGATGGCCCGATAGGACGAAGGCAGCGTACACGGCAGGGGGGCGAGAGAGCGGCGATCGGCTCGCCTCGTGTCCGCGGTGTTCACGCCGAAAACGAATGAACTCGATGAGCGCGGTGTCTCTGGGTAGGTTCTCGGCCACGCGGGTGCTGTCCACCTCGCGCAAACGGAGTTCTCTGTTCAACTCCGGAATCTTGCGTGCCAGTGCCTCCTCGACGCGGCTCTTCTCAGCCGTCCAGTCGTCGACCTGTTGCTGGTGCTCGGCAAGTGTTTGGCCGCGCGGCCCCGACCAGAGCGCCGTCGCAATTCGCATCCGGAGGGCGCTATGTTGCTGCAACTGCGGTTCCAGTTCCGGGTAGCGTCCATCGAGTCGCGCATCGCTTTGGGCCAGGATGGCCTCCGCTCCGAGGGCTTTGCGCCTCAGCACCAGATCCAGCGCCTCCCGTGCTGCCTCGGGTTCGTCGGCGAGCATCTCGGCGGACACTGAGAGGTGCAGGTCCATGTTGTCCTGGACGGTCTCGAAATACGCCTCACGCTGAAGTTCCGAGCCCAGGTAGGAGATCTCTCCCACCCGGCGGTCGTCGAGCGCTGTCAGCTCCCGGACGAATGCTCGCGCTTCGGCAGGGCGTCCGAGCGCGAGACGAACTCGTATCAGCCCTTTGAGCGAGGCCGCGTAATCGCGATGTCCATCGCCGACGCTGGCGCGCAGGGTCGCTAGAGCTTCCGTGAAGCTGGCCTCGGCGTCAGCGAAATGACCGGCGCCCAGCAGAAACGTCCCGACCTGGCACAGGCTGGCGGCGAACTCCGAATGGCTTCGCCCGACATGTCTCTCTCGGATGGCGAGCGCATCGTGGAGGTGTTGGCCGGCTGTCGCGATCTCCCCTCGAGCCCACAGCACCGTGCCCAGTGCCCGAAACGCATCAGCACAAGCCGGATGGTCCTGCGTGAAATGATCCACGCGAATCGCAAGGGCTTCCCGGCATCGACGCTCGGCCGAGGCCAGGTCGCCGACCGCATAGTCCAGGTCCGCCAGGCCGGCTAGCGCATCGGCGTAGAGTGGACGATCGGCCAACTCCTGGCTGATCCTGGCCGCTTCGTCGTAGCTAGTCCGCGCTGCGTCATGAAAGCTGACTTGCACATAGAAATCAGCAAGATTGGTGAGGTCGATTACGAGTTGGGGAGAACGCTCCCCGTGCAGTTGCCGGTTCTCGTCGAGAGACTGCTTCAGGAAAGCCTCGGCTTGAGACCAATGCCCAAGGTGCGAGTGGATGCACCCGAGGTTACCAAGAATGGCGGCCCGCGCTGTCCGCAGTTCTCGCGTCTTTGCGGAGTTGAACCGGAACTCGTCGTAAGCCGTCTCGGCAACCTCACACGCCTTCTGCCACAGTCCTTGCTGGATTAGATCGCGCGCGAGCTGGTTCGATGCATCGGCTCGCGTCAAACGTGCCCGGTCGCTCACGCCGAGCAGATGCATGAGTGGTTGTTCGCGCACGTTCCCTCGGGTGTCGGACGTCTCTTCGGGAACAGTAGTAGATCCTCGCCACAGGCCCACCGCGAACAACCCAAGGAGGACGAATGCCGACACGCGGCCAACCAACCGATCGTGCCACGCCGCGGCGATGTGAATACCGAACATCCAGGTGGTCGCCACGGCGAGGTAGGTGGCGTAAATCGCTGCCAGCCATCGTCGATGCCAGGTGCAGGGCATCACTCGATGGGGTCCAATGCGCCAGGTCCACAGACCGATCAACGCTAGCAGCGCCGCGCCCCACCCACTGATGCCGTCCGTCAATGCCAAGCGATGCGCCGCCAGAACGCCCACAGCCAGCGCGAGCAGCGAGAGGCCGGTTGTCACGGTTTCCAGGGGAGCGTCAGCCGGCGGGAATCGCGCTTCCCCAGCTTCGACACGGTTGCGGGCGATGAATTCAGCCCAGTCGTGTTCGAAGCGAATACCTCTGATACACAACACGCCTACCACTGCAATCGCGGCAGAGGCGACTAGCGGTCGCCCCCCGAGCACAATCAGGTACCAGGCTGCCATCCAGACGACGACCATGGGAAAGTAGAACGATCGGACCGCCAGGTACGAACAACGCCTGAGATCCGCCGTGACGGCTCGTGCAGTTGTCCAGTTGAAGGTGATGAAACCCCCTAGCAGCAGAGCCGCGTGCGTGGCCCAGCCCTGCCTCGCTGCAGGCCACCATGCCGACATCAGCGATGCCGACAGGACTCCCGCGACCGTGCGCGACAGGATGTAGCGAGCCACGATTGCGCCAGGGGTCTTTCGCCCGGAGAACTCTCCGGGTGACGGCACTGGAGACGAGAAGTCATGCAGTCGCAAAATGGCGCCCGATCTACGAACTGTTTCGGCTCCGACGCGTGAGCGGCCCGTTGATCGCAGCTAGGCTAGAACGTCGAAGTAAGTGGAGAAGGCGATCCACTCGTCGGCCCCAAGGCCCTTCAGACGCTCGACCAACGAGATGATGTCCTGCTCGCTGAGCACGCGGGCCGGAGTTGTCGGGTCGGTCGGCATCCACTCCAAGTTCATCGGCTCGTTCGTGATGACCGCGACCAGGTGCTCGCGGCCAGGCCGGCCGGTGACGACGAAGGCCTCGTAGGCCGACGATCGCAACGGCAAATAGGTTCGCCCGGCAGCCAGCCGGATGTCCGGCGCGAACGCCGATGGGCACAGACAGTACAGCTTGCCGGACGGACCCTCGTCCAACAAAGTCAGGTACCCGTCGCGTTCTGATTCGATCGCCACCACAACGCGGGCCCCAACACGGTGAGCATATTCTGCTCTCTCGGGTGGCGCCCCCAGATCCCTCAGGGCCGCCCCTCGCCGACCTTGTGGCACAGCAGCCGACGGGATGGGCCAGATCTGATCCGTAAAGCGTGCTGCAGCCCGCAACGCGGCCCAGCCGCCCATTTCTTCCTTCTGGCGCTCCGCGGCAGGCACGGGCGCAGCTATTGAAAGCACGCCATTCGTATTTGTGACGCCGCACGCCGATAGCGCCGCGAGGACCTGCGCCAGCCAGCGTTCTGACGGGGCGTCAAATACTTCGACCCACTGACGTCCTTCAAGCCAGTACTGGACTTGCGCTGGACAACTGGCCATCAAGGAGTCGTCCAGCAGAAGTGGCAAACAGGGTTTCTCGTGCCTCCAAGCGAGCTGGATCTCTTGCTTGACGTTGCGTGATCGAAGAGAGGCGGCTGAGCACATCAGGACGAAGGCTTTGCTTTCACTGATCGCTCGCACGATTTCCGCGCCGTAGTTCATGCCCCCGCCAATGCGACGCCGATCCAGCCATACGTCGACGCCGGCGGTCTCCAACTCCGCGACGATTCTGAACGTGTGATCGCGATCGGGGCTCGCATAGCTGACGAACACCTCGCCGGCACCCCGCTCGGACGGCCGTTTCATCGGGCTGATGGTACCACCGTGGAATAGGCCAGACGGCCCCGGGGTTTTGTATGGTGACTATAAAGAACATTAGCAGGGTTTGGAGGGTGACAGAAAACCCCCATTATCAGACCCTGGCCCTACTTCCCTGGACGGGTGTCCCGCCGTGGCACCGGTTCCCACAGGGGATTCACACGCGCATAGGCGCGCCCGGGGGCACGCCACGCACGCAGACGACCGACCCGGGCACACCTCCGGCGGGACGCCTGGGGCGCGCGGATGAGGACGATGCGGGTGGCGGAAGCACGACGGGTGGCTATACCTCGTCGCCGCCGGCCGGCGGGGCGCGGGCCGGCGCCGCCCTCGGCACGTCGACAGGCAGGCCCAGGTGCGTCAAGATCCGCCGCGCCATGGCCGACGCCTCAATCAGCGCGATCAGTCGCAGGCGCCCGCCGCAGCGCGGGCACGCCAGTACGTCCACCTCGAACGCGCGGCGCATCAGGTCGGCCCACGACGCGCCCCGGGCCACCGGGCGTGTCGTCATCTCGGACCTCGACGCCTCGACGTGGGCGTCAGCCGTGGCCCCTGGTGCAGGGCGCGGTACCACCTCGGCGCGCCACGCGGCACGGGGAGCCAGCAGCCCGTGGTACAGCACGAGGTTCACGCGCGGGCGCGGCACGAGCACGGCGAGCCGTTCCAGGAACGCCGTGGGCGCAAACGTCACGTGCGTCGTGCCGTCGGCCCACGGGTGGCGAAGTTGCAGCACCACCTGACCATCAGCCGCCAGGTGCAGGCGCGCACCCGCCACCGGCGGGCGCAGCGCGTAGCGACACACGCGCTCGAGCCGGTCGCGCTGTCCGGCCGGCACCCGCACCGCGGCGTGCAGGTCGAACCCCTCCCAGCGGGCGTGGCACTCGCCCAGCGCGGGCTCGCCGCGGTCCACGAACGACGGCCCCACCCGTCGCGGGCGGGCACCCAGCGTGCCGCCGAGCGCCACGCCCCCCTGCACGGGCGCCGCCGCCAACCCCGCCAGCAGCGGCGACGCCTCCGCGAACGCATCGGACGCGCTCGCATCATCGGGGTCGGCGCCGTGGCGTCTCACGAGACGGTGCACCCGGGGCGCAATCGCGGCCAGCACGTCGGCCACATCCGCGGCGTCCAACGCGGGTGCGGCATGGAAGCGGAGGCGCCCGTCGTCGCCTCTCGCGAACACGCCGTCGAGCACGAGCGCGTGGATGTGCACGTTCAGATTCAGCGCCCCGCCGAATCCGGGGCCCCCGCTGCGCGGACTCTGCGCAGTGGGGTGGGAATCGTTGGACAATCGCCACGGCGCCACTGCGCACATCGGCGAGGCCGCGCTCGCGGGCGCGGGCGCGCAGATGCCGATGCACCTCCCGCAGCCGCACGCGCACCACGACCTTGCACAGGTCATGGCGCCAGGCCAGCAGGTACCGGAGGCGGTGCGGCAGCGTCAAGACCCACTCCACCCCAACGCGCCCAGTCCGCGCGTCGGGGACCCCGGCCTGTCGAACCGGGACATCCGGGATGACGTTGGTCCACCAGGTGCGCGGCGCGCTCGGTCGTGCGCCGGCCGCCGCAGCTTCCACCCCAACGCACACAGTCCGTGCGTCGGGGACCCCGGCTCGGACAGAACCCTCGGCCCTTGCACGAGAACGCGACCAGGCGCTGGGTCTGGCACCCAACGCACCGGAACCGCGCAAACCCGCCAGCGAGGAAGCCGCACGCCAGGAACGCCTGGAACTCCCCCACGACCAAGCGCGGCACGCCCTCGCCGTCGCGGAGGTACGCGGCCTCGGCGAGGAACGTCTGCAGGTGCTCCCGTACCACCCGATGCAGCACGTCCGCCGCGGGGTCACGCGGGGCGTAATCGACCGACGGCAGGGCCACCGCGTCGACTGGGGCAGATCGTGTGCCGACTACGGCCGGCCATCAGCGTGCGGCGTTGTCGTGACTCGCAGGTTCGCCGTCGCGATCTCGACGTCCGGCGAACGCGCCGCGTGTGGCATTTCCTGCACGCGCGACGACGCGAGGGAGAGGCCCAAGACGCCAGCGCTCACGCCACACAGCGCGGGACTGCGACCATCGGCCGCGACCGGTCAGCGACGTTCGGTCATGCCGCCCGTCTGCAGCACCTGCACTACCGCCGACACCACGCGTTCGCGGGCGTCGTCGCGGAGCGTGCCCACGACCGCCGCCACGAGGTCGGCGTGGGCGGTGAAGAGCTTGGCGGGCCGCACGTAGCTGTCAACTGGAAGACGGCCGCGAAGGAAGTCCGCCGGCGCGAGCCGTTCCGCCGCTGCGTCGCCGTAGGGGCGACTGGTGACTTGACACAGCACCAGATCACCGCGTCCGGCATCGGCCAGAAAGATCGTGGGACGAAGCTTTGGTCTGCGAAAGATCGGAGAAGGGAAATCGGACGAGGACTACGCCACCGGCTGTAAAGGCGCCCACGCTTCGTCCTCCTCAGGACGTGCCCAGTCCAGGACCAGGGCCGCTTCGCTCAGGCGCACGCCATCAGCGCGCGCGTCCTCGTCGTCGTCGAAGATCACGACGAGCGCACGACAGCTGGCCCCTGGATGCCAAGGCTCCAGTAGCCTGACGTGACCGTCGCGATCGATGAGAGCTTCTACCGTGCGCATGACGTCCTGCGAGTAGCGTAACCCACCGGCCGCTTGCGGTCTGGGGGGAGCGATCGGACCATCTTCGTTGCAAGAATTTGCAAGCGACGCCATGACGCGCGTCTTCCAAGGGCCACGGTCGGCCACGATACATGACAGCCGACCCCGATTTTCCGGGGTCGGCCATCATCGGTCACGACGTCCTCAAGCTTGAGGGGCTGGCGGTAGCAATACCGTGGGGGTTCGAGTCCCCCCTTCCGCACCAGCCTTCGCTCACGCTTGCGAACCCCGAAGCGTGAGCTTCGGCTGGCAAGCCACACGAAGGCTGTCCGCCGCAGGCGCGTTGGCGGACCTTACCTTCACGCTCGGCCTTCGGGCACGAGTCCCCTCACTCTCCTTGGCCTCGCCCATTCGGGCATCGGCCTCCGGCCGGGCTCGCGGCCTCTGCTCTAGCGTTCCCCCGGCCAGTCGCAGCCCGCGGATCGTCGCGTTCAAGTAGCGAGTCGTCGTCGACAGATTCCTTTGTCCCCGCCTCAGGAGTAGCCAAGGAGTCAGTCACGGCCAGAAAGCGCTTCGCCAGTCGGTAAAGGTCCCAGCGAGCCTCCCGCCCAAGGTCAGTCAGCGTAGAATACGCATAGGGTACCGCCATGGATATCGCCATTCCGAAGAGCCTCGAAGGCCTCGTGCGTCGCAAGGTCCAGGAAGGGCACTACAGCACCGAAGCAGAGGTTGTGGCCGACGCGCTTCGAATGATGCAGTTGCGCGACGACGTCGTGGCGACCACGCGCGCGCGGCTCATCGATGCGCTCGATCGCGGCTACGACGATATCGCGGCCGGACGGGTGCTGCAACTCGAGACCGAAGACCAGATCGACGCGCTGTTTGCCGCGCTGTGAAGCGCCTCGACCTCGCACACATCGCACGGACCGACCTCGATGCGATTCGCCGGTACTCGCTGCGCACGTGGGGGCAATCACAGACGGCGCACTACCTGGACGCGTTGCGCGACACCCTCAAGGGTCTCGTCCGTGGTACGGCCGTCTCGCGCCGGCGTGACGACCTCCGCCCGGGTCTGCATATGGCTGTGAGTGGCCGTCACTGCATCTTCTTCGAGGCCGACGACACTCGCGTTCTGGTCGTGCGCATCCTGCACGACCGCATGGACTACCGCCGCCACCTGGGCGTGGTTGCCGGCCCAGACGGAGACGACTGAGCGTCACTCTTCGCCGGTGTCCGAGCCAATCAACGCGTGAGCCCCAACGTGCAGACGGTGAAGGCCGCCTGATTGCGGTCATGCGCGGCTGGTGCGCTTTGCAAGAATTTGCAAGCGACGCCATGACGCGCGTCTTCTAAGGGCCACGGTCGGCCACGATGCGTGACAGCCGACCCCGATTTTCCGGGGTCGGCCATCAACGGTTACGACGTCTTCAAGCTTGAGGGGCTGGCGCCCGCAAGGGCGTGGGGGTTCGAGTCCCCCCTTCCGCACCAAATCCTCGCGGCGCTCGGCTTTGGCGCGGTGGGGGACTCAGGCGCCCGGCCGTCGCGCTACGCGCTCGGCCTAGGGGGCACGAGTCCCCCCTTCCGCACCAACCTGTAAGCGCTGGGAAATCGGTGACTTAGGCGGGGACGACTCACCCGATCGTGAGTCGCGCTTCGAGCGGCGGGCACCGACGGTTTGCAAGCCGCTTGCAAGCCCGGCGGACTTCACGGCGTCGCGGGCAGCCGTCCTGCGCGATTCTCCAGCTTTTCCACGGCCAGTCGCAGCCCGCGGATCGTCGCGTTCAGATAGCGGGTCGTCGTCGACAGATTCCTGTGGCCCAGGAACTTCGACACGTAGGTGGTGGGCACGCCCGCATCTTCAAGTCTCGATGCGGCTTCATGCCTCAGATCGGCCAGGTGTAGGTCGGCCAAGCTCCGCCGCTCTCGCGCCGCCTCCCAGGCTGTGCGGCTCGAGGTTACCCGCTGCCCGGTCGCCTCCCCGAAGACATACGCCTCCGGGCCGAAGTCCACACCATCTGCGCCGGTGCGGCGCATCTGGAGCACGGCATGCAGCCGGGTCGACATTGGCAGCCGTCGCGCGCGCCGCGTCTTGGCCTTCTCAGCGCGAACGACCAGCTCTCGGCTGGACATGTCCACGTCGTCCCACTGCAGCGACAAGATTTCCCCAGGCCGGCAGCACGTGTCGAGCATCGCCACAAGGATGCCGCGCAGATGCGGATTGGCCGCCCGCAGGAGTCGCGTCTCGTCGTCGTCGCTGGCGAACCGGCGTTCGCGCGGCGTCTCCGGGTCGAGGGCCATCACCGACTCCGTCCCGACCTTGAACGGCGTGTGGGAATCAGTCCACGTCCACCTCCAGCTCTTCCTGAGGGTCGACGCTTGCTGCCTCAACCTGTTTCGCAGACGGCTTTTCGACGAGAGGATCAAGCGCAAGTGCCGCCCACGGTGTGATCGGCCCCGTCTCCGAATCCGCCCACGAATCGAGAATTGACTGGCTAAGTCTGGCTTCGGCTCTGTGGCCGACTTTCTCGTCGATATTGATCGAGTGTCGCAACTGGTCTAGAGCCTCGCCGGTCCGCCCCTGCTTCAACAGTAGTAGAGCCATGTGGCAGTGGCAACGGCTCTTAGCGGTTTCTTCCACTGAACCGGTCTGGGGCAAGGCCTCCAGCGTGCGCAGCGACGCTCGAAGACTTTGTTCGGCCCCCGTCGCCCCGCATAGCGGTGTTGCACCAACCAAGCGAGGCTACGAAGGCCCTTAAATCGTTCCGTCATCTGGTCGTGAAGGGAATCCGTCTCAGGACCGCGCGCTTGGTCATGTGGCGAGTTCGACCAAGGCCACACCGACGGCTTGAGCCGCTGCGCGCAACTCGTTGTCGAGCGAGGCGAGCGGCAGACCGCGGCGTTGCGCGAGTTCGAGATAGGCGGCGTCGTAGACGGTCAGGCGATGTCGTTCGGCGAGTTGGACGGTCGCACTCCACGCCTGCGCGGCGGTCTCTGCATCGAGCGCGATCGGGAGGTCGCGCAGAAAGCCCGTCAGCCGCTGCCGCTGCGCGGCATCAACACGCTTGCGGCGTTCGGCCATGACGAGCGCGTTCAGCACCTCGAGCGGCCACACGGCTGGCGCCACGGCGCCGTGCTCGACCACCTGCTCGAGCAGCGCAAGACTGGCCGCGGTCTGTTCGTCCTCGAAGCACCAGGTCAAGGTGACGGAGCTGTCGACGACCATGCTCAAGGCCGGCCCTCATTGACCAGATCCTTGATCTTGATCCGGCCGCCGAGCTTAACGCCTCGGCTGGCCTCGAGGAGCCCGCGCGCTGCCTGCCGCGCCTTCGCGCGATCGAAGGTGGGCGTCGCGGGCACGAGGCGGGCGACGGCCCTGCCGTGGCGCGTGATGAGCACTTCCTCACCCGCGGCGACCCAGTCCAACAACGCACCCAACTTGTTCTTGGCTTCGAACGCTCCGACCTCGCGCATGACGCATCTCCATTTAAGCTAGATTCAGTCTAGATTAAACGCATAGGCGAGTTCAGTCAAGACCGCCTGACTCGAGGC